>JAQXFT010000029.1 GCA_029005335.1 Oscillospiraceae bacterium | reverse complement strand
TGCTTGTGAAGTACAAGTCCTACTGCTGTTACAGATGCTCCCAGAAACATTGAACCTGTATCTCCCATAAAGCATTTTGCCGGATTGAGATTCCATATCAGAAATCCCAGACAGCCTCCTGCAACTGCCATTGTAAATATTGAAAGCTCATTGAATTTAAGTATTGCACACGCTACTGTAAATACAAGCATTGAAACAAATGTAACTGTTCCGCAGAGTCCGTCAACGCCGTCTGTAAGATTAACGGCATTAGTAAGATAGATTATAGCTGTAATCATAATGGGATAATATAAAATTCCGATATCAAATGATACAAAGCTCAAATCTATAACTGTTGAAGTATCTCCGAAGGCATATAAAGCTCCGAGAAAAGCTCCTCCGAAAAGAAACTGAAGAATCATTTTCTGTTTCGGGGTAAGTCCGTGATTGTCTTTCTTTGCAACCTTTATGAAATCATCAATAAATCCGAGAAGTGCAAACAAAAGACAGAATATAAGACAGCTCAGAACAGTAAGTGCAGAATTTACATTGCTCTTTTCAGTTGTATCAATACCGCATTGCCACCTGTATATACAGTAACCTGCAACAAGACATATTATAGTTGAGATTATGAACATGAATCCGCCCATTGTAGGAGTACCCTGTTTTTTTGCGTGCCACGTAGGGCCGTCCTCCTTTTTTATCGGCTGACCGAATTTTATTTTATGAAGATATGGCACAAGCCATATTCCTGATAATCCTGCTATCGCAAATGAAAGCAGTGATACTATTATATTTATCCAGTAAGGCATTAAAAATCACTCCCCATATACTCTGTTGATTATTTCTTCAAGCTTCATTCCCCTGCTTGCCTTGAAAAGCACTGCATCTCCTGCCTGAACATAATCGGAAACAGCTTCTGCAAGCTTGTTTTTATCGTTGGAATGGTATGTTTTTATTCCTGATTTTTCAGCTTCATGTGCTATATGCTTTGACTGCTCTCCATAACAGAAAAGCATATCAGGATTGGCTGACACAACCATTTCACCGACCTTCCGGTGAAGCTCCTCCGACATTTCGCCAAGCTCCAGCATATCTCCGAGTACCGCAATTTTTCTGCCGTCTGTTCTGAGATTTGCAAGAACTCCGAGTGAAGCTCTCATTGAATCGGGGCTTGCGTTGTAGCAGTCTGTTATAACGGTCTGACCTTTTTTTTCTGAAATGTTCTGTCTGAGGGAATCGGGTACAAATTCAGAAAATGCTGATGCTATGATATTATCATCAATACCGCAGAGCTTTCCGACTGCAAATGCCGTTACAGCGTTCAGAACATTGTGCTTTCCGACTGCTGTCAGAATAATATGGACGCTTTCTGATTCATAGACAATATCAAATTCAGTTATGCCGTCATGTTCGCTGATATTTACTGCTCTGTAATCGGATTCGGGATTATCTGTGCCGAATGTATAAACCGGCCTTTTAAGTTCTGATTTAAGGGTGCATAAAAGCTTATCATCGGCATTTGTGACAAGCGGTGAATTTTCAGCCATTCCGTCAAGAATCTCAAGCTTTGCCTTGAGTATTCCCTCCTGCGATTTAAGATTTTCGATATGCGAAAAGCCTATATTTGTTATTACTGCAATATCGGGAGAAGCTGTGCATGACAATCTGTGAATCTCTCCGAAGTGTGACATTCCCATTTCTATCACGGCTGATTCATAGCCTGAATCAAGATTCAGAAGTGTTCTGGGAAGTCCTATTTCATTGTTGAGATTCCCCTGTGTTTTGAGTGTATTGTATTTTTTTGACATTACAAGGGAAATCATTTCCTTTGTGGTAGTCTTTCCGACACTTCCCGTAACTCCGACAAGCTTTATACTGAATTTCATTCTGTAATAATGTGCGATTTTCAGAAAAGCTGCACGGCAGTCATCAACTACCATGCATGGACAGTCAGGAATCTCACGTTCCGTAACGCACATTACTGCACCCTGTTCAATAGCCTTTGGTACAAAATCATGAGCGTCAAAGCGTTCTCCCTTTATTGCTATAAATAAACAGCCTTTTTTTAAATTTCTGGTATCGGTGCATATGTCCGAAATTTCACAGTCAGAATCTATAGTTTTTCCGAGTGCCGAAGCTATCTCCGACAACATTACTTTTTCCATTTTTTTCAGAATCCTTTCATTTTTAAAGCAGTTTCAGACCGTCTGCCACAACCTCACGCTCATCAAAGTGAATATGAACATTATCCGCCAGTATCTGATAATCCTCATGACCCTTTCCGGCAAGCACTATGACATCACCTTTCTGTGCAATTTCAAGGGCATGATATATAGCCTGTCGACGGTCGGAAACAATATCGCATGGCTTTGAACCCTCCAGACCAGTGAGAATATCCTTTATAATATCGTCCGGATTTTCATTCCGTGGGTTATCTGACGTTACTATGAGATAGTCTGCATATTTTTCGGCGGAATGTGCCATTTTAGGACGTTTTGTAGCGTCCCTGTTTCCTCCGCACCCGAAAAGGCATATCAGACGGTTTTCAGTACACTTCTTGACGTTGATTAATATATTTTCAATGGCGTCCGGCGTATGGGCATAGTCACATATTACGGCAAAATCCTTTCCTGTCGGAATTACTTCACATCTGCCCTTTACTCCGCCGTAATTTTCTATTGATTTGATACAGTCTTCAATACTTATTCCCTGCTGAACACATACGGCAATCGCTCCGGTTATATTCATAACGTTAAACATACCCGTCATAAGCATATTTATATTATATTCCTTTCCGGAGCTTCTGAGAATAAAATTTGTTCCTGTAGCTTTTATGCTTACAAGTTCAGATGAAAAATCAGAATCCGCATAAGTTCCGTATGAATACTTTCTGCATGATATTTCACTGTAAAGACGTTTTCCGTATGAATCATCGTTATTTATTATTGCTTTGTCGCATATATCAAAAAGCATTTTCTTTGCCTGATAGTAGTTTTCCATAGTTTTGTGATAATCCAGATGGTCCTGCGTAAGGTTTGTAAACAAGGCAGTATCAAAATGAGTACAGCCTGTTCTTTTCTGAACAAGTCCGAATGACGAAACCTCCATTACAACATAATCACAGCCCTCATCAGCCATCTGTGCATAAAGCTTCATAAGGTCATAGGCGAAAGGAGTTGTATTGTCAGTATGGATAACCCTTTCACCGATTTCATTCTGAATAGTTCCGATAAGTCCGACCTTATAGCCCTTGTCAGTGAGAATTTTCTTTATTACATTGGTTATAGTTGTCTTGCCGTTTGTACCCGTAACACCTATAAACTTCATTTTGCGTTCGGGGTGGTCAAACCACTTTGCACAAAGCATACCATAGAAATCCCTTGTATTCTCAACAATAATCTGACGGTCTCCGAGATTCAGGTTATGCTCCGTCACAACAGCCAATGCTCCCCTTTCAAGCATTTCAGCCGCTGCGGAGTGTCCGTCAAACCTTTCGCCTTTAATACAGACGAATATATATCCCTCTGATACTTTTCTTGTATCGTCAGTAATGCCTTTTACTTCTGTGTCATCAAGATATGTTTTTGCATTGCCCTCAAGAAGCTCATATAGTTTCATAAAATAATTCCTCCGGAAAATTTTTATTCTGTTGCAGCTCCGTCAACATGAAATTCAAGTTCTATTACTGTTCCCTTAGGCACTTCCGTGCCGGCGGATATGGATTGTTTTTTAACTACTGCACCTTCCTCCGATACTGATGCACCGGTTGCTACGTAATTAAGTCCGCTGTAGTTCATAGCTTCGTCTGCCTCTTTTGACGAGATTCCCTCAACAGTCGGGACAACCGTCATTTCCGCATCAGGGTCTTCATCTGTATAAAGGAATACTGTACCGGTATATGATACTGATGTGCCTACAAGCGGAGACTGTGCCGTAACTGTATCGCCGTTGCCTATAACAACGCATTTAAGTCCGTTTCCCTCAATAGTAGCCTTTGCATCTGCAACCGGCTTATCTGTGACAAAGGGTACTGTTTCATCAAGAGTACCTACTTCTGATTCGTCATATTCAGGATAATATCCAAGTGTGGGGAGAACGTCCTCCATAATTTTTCTTGCTGTCGGAACAGCTACCTGACTTCCATAGTAGCCTATTTCATTATTCGGAGTATCCGCCATGACATAAAGTATAATTTCGGGGTCATCGGCAGGGGCAAAGCATATATATGATGATACATAATCTGTTTTTTCATCATCACTGCTTCCGCCGAGCTTTTCAGCAGTACCGGATTTTCCGCCTATGCGGTAGCCTTTCATATATACATTTCCTGTTGTACTGCCCTCTACAACCTGTTCAAGGACACTGCACATTTTCTTTGATGTATCCTCTGAGATTACCTGACGCTTGACGGTTCTTTCATTTTCAAGGACAACGTTTCCGTTCTCATCAAGAACCTTGCTTACAACGTATGGTTCGAGGACATATCCTCCGTTTATAGATGCTGCACAGGCTGTTACAAGCTCCATGGGAGTAGGAGCAAGTGACTGTCCGAATGATGTTACTGCGAGGTCAACCTCACTCATCTCATCAGCATCTCTGTAAAAGCTTGAACCCTCTCCGGGAAGGTCTATTCCGGTTTTTTCAGTAAGTCCGAATGCCTGAAGATAATAGAAAAATTTATCTACTCCGAGTCTTGCACCAATCTCCATAAACGCAGGGTTACAGGAATTTGTTATAGCTTTTATAAAGGTCTGTTCGCCATGGCCTGAACGGTTATGACAGCCTATATCTCTGTCAGCCACCTTCAGGCTTCCGGAGCAGTAGAATGAATCGCCGTTCACATCAACAAGATTCTCCTCGATTCCTGCGGAGCTTGTAATTATCTTGAATACTGAGCCGGATTCGTTTATTTCGGCAATAGCTTTATTTTTCCATTGTGCTTCACGTTCATTTGCAAGCATTGTTTTTCTTTCATCTCCGGTAAGCTTTGCTATTTCTGCGGAAGCGTTCTGGTCTGAGATTTCATAGGGATTATTAAGGTCAAAGCTGGGACAGCTTGCCATAGCAAGTATAGCTCCCGTGTTTACGTTCATGATTATTCCGCACGCACGGTTTTTTACTTCAAACTCATCAATCATTTCCTGAAGATGTTTTTCAAGATAGTGCTGCAGGGTTGCATCGATAGTGAGATACAAGTCATTTCCGTTCTGAGCCGGATAGGTTTTGGAATATTTATAGGGCATTTCCTTTCCGTTTGAATCCTTTGCGGAAATTACTTTTCCGTCAGTACCGGAGAGATACTTATTATAATAAGCTTCTACACCGTATGCACCGTTTCCGTCAGCGGAAGTAAAGCCTATTACCTGTGCGGCAAGCTCATTCTGAGGGTAATATCTTTTTGTGTCCTCCTCAACATGGATTGATGTGAAATCGTATTTGTCAAAATGTGCAAGGACTGCATCTGCCACAGGTTTTTCCACCTGAGTCTGCAATACTGAATATTGTGAATTTTCCTCCATTGAGTCCTGAACGTCCTCAACGCTTATTTCAAGCTTATCGGATAATAAATTTATAGTTTCCTGCTTATAGGCTTCTGCACTTACAGGGAGAGGCACTACCGGAATTTCGTTTCCGTTCTCATCTCTTTCAGGTTCAGGGGTTTCATACGTACCTGCTGCTTTTTCCGCATTTTCCTCATCTATTCTTTCCTGAAGGTCTTCTATCTCATTGCGGAATTGTTTCGGGTCAAGGTACACCTTATATACTGATGCACTTCTTGCCAGCGGAGTTCCGTTAGTATCATATATAGAGCCTCTGTGGGCGGAAATACTTATAGTTCCGAAATGATAGTCATTGGCTTTTGCCTGATAGAGCTTATTCTGTATAACCGACAGATAGAAAAGCCAGCCGGATATTCCCAGAAATACAAGCGATACGACTATTGTCATGAACAATGATATTCTTCTCTGCATTGAAAGCGTAGGGGGATTCATGACACTTCCCTGTTTCGGAACGGTTTTGTTATTATCTGTTTCTTTTTTGTTGTTATCTGTCTCTTTTTTCATAAACAAAAATCTCCTTTTTAAGGAATAAAATAAAACAAGGCGGGATTTTTTACGATACCCCGCCCCAGACACCGCATAAACCGGCTGTTATAAAAAGGACGGTATATTATATATATACACATACTATCCTTTTAAATATTCCAGACACTTATCAATAAAGCCACCGACTCTGGCAAACATGCTGTCTTCTTTTTCGGGAACGCTTACGATATCGCTGTTCTGAATTTTTATGTATTCTATCTGTGAATTGTCAATTTTTTTCATATGGAGAACATTTTCAGCGTATTCCTCAACGTTTTTCAATGAAACCTTTGCATCAAGCTCCGAGCGTATTCTGACATTTTCGGATTCCAGTGTAGCGAGCTGTGCATTGGCGGAGGTTATCTCGTTATATACACGGTTTCTTCTGTCGAGTGTTATAACAACCGTACTGCATATAATTACAGCAATAATCGTAATAAAAAAGACTGCTATTTTTGAACCGCCTTTACTTTCGTTTTTTCTCACGGAAATATCGGGGGCTTGTTCTGTTTTTTCAGAGACCTCATCTGATTCTTTTTTGATTTCAACGTCTGTGCCGTATTTTTCAGCCATTATTACTCCTTTCAATAATTCTGAGCTTTGCACTTCTGCTCCTGTTATTTGCCTCCAGCTCAGCCTCGGAGGGTTCAAGGGGTTTTCTGTTTACAAGAAATCCCTTGGGCTTGTTTCCGCAGACGCACTGCGGAAAATCCGGCGGACACGTACAGCCCCTGCACCAGCCGGCGAAACGCTGTTTTACAAGTCTGTCCTCCAGCGAATGTAATGTTATAACGGACATTCTTCCGCCGGGTTTAAGACTGAAAAAGGCTTTGTCCAGACCGTCGGAAAGGTGTTCGAGTTCACCGTTGACTGCTATTCTTATAGCCTGAAAGGTTTTTTTGCAGGGATTTTTCTCACGTCTTATTTTCTGAGGGACACTGTTCTTTATAATTTCAGCAAGCTCAAGAGTTGTACTCACGGGAGAATTTTCACGCTGTTTAATTATATTTTCAGCTATACGTCTTGAAAATTTTTCCTCTCCGTATTCAAAAATGATTCTTGCGAGTTCTTTTTCGGAATATGTATTGACAATATCATATGCACTGATACCCTCCTGACTCATACGCATATCAAGCGGAGCGTCAGTATGATATGAAAAGCCCCTGCTGTTTGTATCAAGCTGGTGTGATGATACACCCAAATCCATTATAACACCGTCAACAAGGTCTATATTCAGGCTGTCGAGTACATTGCGTATATCCGAAAAATTTGATTTTATAACCTGAACATTTTCAAATTCCGAAAGTCTCTCTGAAGAAGCGGATATTGCATCGGGGTCACGGTCGAGTGAAATAAGCCTTCCCTTATCCGAAAGGCGTTTTGCGATTTCATATGAATGACCGCCTCCGCCTGCAGTACAGTCAACATATATGCCATCTGGTTTTATATCAAGTCCGTCTGTACTCTCACGGAGAAGCACGGAAATATGTGAAAAATTCATCTGAAAGCTCCTTTTCAGCGGAAACGGAATATACTTATCATTAATTCCGCCTATTAACATTATACCCCAAGTAAAAGACTATTTCAATAGTTCAATATGACGAATAAACCTTGAAATTGTCGTTTTTTTTAATATGCTTTATACAAAAAAATCAGATGCTCCGGCGTAAGGACACCGGAGCATCATATTAATTTATTAAAGCTTATTTCTGAATTTTACTGTGCATATGCGATATCGAATTTAGGTGATTTGAGTCCGAGACACGCTCTGAGGTCATTTCCTCTGACATCAATCTGACCGTCTATGATTACATTGTAAATATATCCGCTGTCGCCTACATAGGGGGCGAACCAGTTTTCCGGATTATCCGAAAGCTTTATGCCGTAATCAGCTTCAATACAGCTTCTTACTTCATCTGCCGTCATATATGTAACCGTTGCATAATGCGGGTCGCATACTGAATCATACTCACAGTAAACGCTTCTCAGATAAGGCACGTCCTGACTGAAGACGTCATAGCAGTTTGCTGAATATCCTCCGCTTGAGGCTGAGAACATTGTAAGGGCAAAATCGCCGTCATAATAGAGAGCTTCTCCCAGTACAGACCTGCATATATCTATTACATTCTGAGGGGGATTCGGCTTGCATAAAAGGTCGTGGCTGTCATTGCCGTAGAATTTTATATATGTATAGACTGCAACAGCCTGAGCTTTTATAGCTTCCTCGTGCATACCTCCGCCGACCTCACGGTATACAATTCCTGCAACGGCATCTAAAACGTCCATTGTTTCACCGTTAACCGAAACTATCTCGCCATCAGTTGTCCCTGTGTTCATAAGATATGTTCCCTGATAATAGTGAAAAAGTATATCCTGATAAGACCAGCCTGAATATGTAGCATAAGCGTTTGCACCATTCTGGCTCAGTCCGACTCCGTGACCCCAGCCATAGGTTGTGAATGCAAATTCTCCGGAAGAGGGAGAGGCGGTTTCAATTGTCTGCTGTTCGGGAGTTTCCACCGGACCCGAGCCGGCTTCATAGCTTACCTGTGAAGGTTCTGCTGAAGCTTCTGATGAAGCTTCTTCTGTTTCCTGTGAAGCTGTCGTTACAGCTGTAGTTGTTGTTTCAGTTGTTGTGGCGGTTGATTCAGTTGAAGCTGTAGTCTGGGTTGTTTCGGGGATAAGTTCATAACTAATCAATGATAAGCTTGAATCATAATCTGTGATTTCCGCTTTCCACCAGTCTGATTTACTTTCTGTTTCCATTCCATCTGACTCATGCAAGTCAGCTGAAATCTGCGTTGCTGGTAAAGTGGCATCTGTCATGCCGAGTGTTGTTTCCGCTTTTGAAAGCTTGTTTGCTCCCGCAATCATCAGCAGTGCCGCTGCTATTACGGACACACTTTTAAGTGGTTTCTGAATATTCATAAATTACTCCATCTCGCCGATTTCATCGGTTTTATTTTTTCCGGAAAAAAGTTACATTTCCGGAAAAGTGATTATGCTGTCCCATCTCTTTTTATAACATAGGAGTCCGCATGAATCCCACCGCAATCCGAACCTTTCAGAACCTGTATTATTTTATTATCTCTGTCAATCAGTTTATGTCTCAGGCTCCTGCCTGTGTTCTTCAATATAAGCCTCCGTTCTGCCGATATTCTCCATAGATGTCTCACCGTCCCTGAGTCTTCTTGCGACTACTATAAAGCGTGAGTTATCGACGTCCGCATAGCACGTTGAAAGTGTGAGAAGCTTATCCCCGTACTTTACGTCAACGCCGGTATCAACAAGAGAATTCTGTTTTATTCTATCGACGTAATAATTAAAGTCATCTTCTGTATCCAGTTCCTCCATGTTCCAGTAGTGGAAGTCGGTGTCCCCGAAGCTTCCGCTTGTAATTATGAAGCCGAAGATGATATATTGATAATCCCTGTAGTTAGAATTAAGCTGTATTATGGGATTTTCAGCATAGAAATCAAGGTTGCGGTGATAATATCTGAGAGAGCCGAACATTGAATCATTCAGCATATTATGTCCGTATATTACAATATTTTCGGACTGTTCATTCTCATCTGAACCCAGAATATCCCTGTAGTCCATATAGAGAGTTCCCTCGAAAAGATAGTTACCGTCAAGACCCCTGTGCAGATAATAGGAATTTGGATTCTCTATAGTTTCTGCATTTTCAGGCTCAATAACAAAAGGATAGTTTACATAAGTTCCGTCCACCTTGAGCCAGCCGGCTATATCCGGATTTATATGATAAAGATTTTTAGTTTTCTGTGTAATTCCCTTCGGAGAGGGATTATATTCATAAACAGAATCCCAGTCCCTGGGTAAAACTGATTCAGGCTCCGGCTCAGTTGCAGGCTCAGTTTCCATGATTATTTCTGAAACACTGACTGACGGAACACTGTTTTCCTCCTTGTTGCCGGAAAACACAAATAAGAACAAAGCTCCGGCAATAAGGGCGGTTATAAATAAAAAGGCTGTTAATGCCGTAATTATTTTCTTTTTATTTTTTTCCATTGTCTCACCATCTTAAATATCAGCCATAGGGAACGAAATCTTCTTCCCTGAATTTCTGAACGCTGTTATACTCATAATAAACTGACGGCCATTTGACATTATGATTTGTTGATGAATTCTGAGTACCTGCCAGAGGGTCTTCTCCCTCACGGAGTCTTCTTGCCATTATAACAAGTCTTCCCTCTCTGTCCTTTCCGAAAATTTCGTTGCAGGTTGAAAGGGTTATAAGCGGGTCTCCGTATTTTACATCAACATCATTAAGACGGATATTTCTTTTTTTAGCTTCATTAACAAAGCTGTAAAATTCTTTTTCGTCGTCAAAATCGAGAGCATTCCAGTACTCATATCTTGTATCGGTTCTGTCATCGGCATCGACAATCATTATGGAGAATATTTTATATTTATAGCAGAAGTAATTTGAATTGAATTCTATTATGGGGTGTTCCTCATAATAATAGGTATTGTCCTTATACATTTTAAGGCTTCCGAACATCTTTCCTGTAGCCATTTCGTGACCGTATATTATTATATTATCGGAGCTTTGCATAACTCCGTCCTTTACCTCGTCGAACATATTGCGGTAATCAATAAATATTGAACCGGCTCTTGCTTCTTCTCCGGTAACGGTTTTATTCAGATATTCCTGATTGTCTCTGCCCTTTACCACCGGATAGAACACATCAGTATCGGGTATACTTATAACGCCGACTATATCAGGATTTATATCGTAAAGCTTTTTAGCATCAGACATCATGGTATACTGCCGAACCGGAGCATCAGGTTCAGGCTCTGTAACAGGTTCTGTAGCCTCGGGGGGCTGATAGTCCTCCATAATATTTTCATATTCATTCTGGGTGGTAGTTGTATCTATGTAATAATCAAGTACTATTGTACCGCAGACTATGATAGTAATTACAGAAATCATGTATATAATCTTACGGCACTTTTCGAGTGTACTGTCATCTTTCTGCGGAAAAAGTGCGAGAAAGCTCTGCTTAAAGGTTTTACGTTTTTTCTTTCTTTTTTTATTTTTAACCGGATTATTCACCGGTTCGGGAATTTCCTCATGAATTACAGGCGGAGGTGTCTGTGATACTCTTTTCAGAGGCTTCAGGGGAGGAAGTTCTTCATGCAAATCGGGAGAAGGCATATTATTCTGAGGGACTTCCCTCTCAGTTTCCGGAATTGCTTTTTTCTGCCGGTTTGTCTCCTCAAGAAGTGCCATAAGCTCACTGTTATTATCCGAGAGATTATTCAATCTCTCGTCAATTTGCTTTGACATTTCAGCTTCCCATTCCTGAGGTGATTTTTCAGGTATGCTGTTTTTCAGAATTTTTTCATCAGATTCTTTTTCGTTCATATTGGTTTAAGAGTCCTCCGTCAGCATTTCAAGAACCGTTTCAAAAGCATATTCCACAGCGGAAAGCCTTATATTTTCACGGGATTTATTTTCAAGCTTCCATAGTTCCGGAAGTCTTACAAAGTATTTTCCGTCAAAGCGGAAGCCGATATATACTGTTCCGACAGGAGTTTTTTCAGTACCTCCGTCAGGACCTGCTATACCCGTAACAGATATACACACATCAGCACCTGATTTTTCATAAAGGCCTTTTACCATAGCTTCAGCAGTCTGACTGCTTACAGCCGTATATTTTTCAAGGATTTCTTCCGGAACGCCGAGAAGCTTATGCTTCATACGGTCTGAGTATGTACACACACCGAGTTCAAATACAGATGAAGCACCGGCTACAGAAGTAATCATCTGAGAGACAAGACCTCCTGTACAGCTTTCCGCTGAAGCGATTTTCCAGTTTCTTTTCTTTAACAATTTTACAACATCTGATACTGTTTTGTCAAGTTTATTGTCCATACATTCAGATAAATATCTGTCTTGAACCAATATAAACACCTTCCCTTATACACATTACACAAAATATTCAGTATTTTGTAAATATATTATTAATAACAAATACCTTTAAACATAAAAAATCTTCATTTCCGTATCTTCAACAGCTTTTTTAATAAGATTTGAGAAATCGAACTGTGCCTGAGCCTTTTCGACATCGGAAAGAGCCGGTCTTACTTTAGGGTGCTTAGGCGTGAATACAGTACAGCAATCCTCATAGGGAAGCGTTGATATATCGAAAGTATCGATTTTCCTTGATATTTCGACAATTTCAGTTTTATCCATACCTATAAGCGGACGGAATACGGGCATACGGCATACAGCATCAGTACACCTGATAGCAGAGAGAGTCTGGCTTGCAACCTGTCCGACGCTTTCACCGGTAATCAGTGCAAGACATTCGTCCTTTTCGGCGATTTGCTGAGCGATTTCCATCATTATGCGACGCATTATGATTGTGAAGTATTCTTCAGGACAGTTATTTTTTATAGCCTCCTGAATCTCCGTGAACGGGACGCAGAAAAATGCGATATTTCCGCAATAGTCAGTCATTTTTTCGCAGAGCTGTTCGACTTTGAGTCTGGCTCTTTCGGAGGTATAGGGGGGGCTTACATAGTGAATTGCTGATATATGTATTCCACGCTTTGCCATCATATATCCCGCAACAGGACTGTCGATTCCTCCGGACAAAAGCAAAAGGGCATTTCCACTGCTTCCGACGGGAAGACCCCCTGCTCCCTTGATATTCTCAGCGTGTACATATGCATTTGTATCACGTATTTCAACCGTAACAGTAATTTCCGGATTTTTTACATCTACACTGAGATTCGGAAACCTTTCAAGAAGAACTCCGCCAAGCTGATTGCAGATTTCCGGAGATTTCATAGGGAAAGCCTTGTCAGCACGCTTTGCCGTAACCTTGAAAGTCTTCGCATACGGAAGAATTTCGCTGAGATATTCAACGCTCTGTGTGCATATATCCTCAAAATTCTTTTCACATACGCATACACGGCATATAGAAGCTATTCCGAATATTTTTTTAAGAGCTTCGAGAGCCTCATTCAAATCCGTCTCAGGATTTTCAGGCTCAACATATACAGTTGACTGTGCTTTTGTAACGGAAAACCTTCCGGTTTTTTTCAGTCTGTACTTTATATTCTTTATCATTATGCTTTCAAAGGTATTTTTATTCAGTCCTTTGAGTGCAATTTCACCATATTTCAAAAGTATGATTTCTTTCATATTCACAAACTCCAGTTATCTTGATTTTAATATTTTCTGCTGACCGTCCCTGAGTGCCTTGATAAATTCATCAATCTCAGATTCTGTATTTGAGAAATCAAGGCTTATTCTCAATGCACTGTCAGAAAGCTTCTGACTTAATCCGAATTCTTCAAGAACTCCGCTTTTTGCTCCCTTTGAACAAGCTGAACCGCTTGATACATATATTTCACGGCTTTCAAGCCAATGAAGCATTATCTCCGAACGTATTCCTGATACGGATATATTGATTATATACGGAGAGGCATCAGATTCGGAATTGATTGTTATATCTTCCAGCTCTGAAAGACGTGAACAAAGATACTGTTTCAAATCCGATACATATTTATAATGTTCCTCAATATGCGGACTGAGTGCCTTTACAGAAGCTCCGAAGCCCATTATAAGAGGTACACTTTCTGTTCCTGAACGTATACCGCTTTCCTGTTTTCCTCCGTTAATAAGCGGAATAATTCTGATTCCCTTTTTTATATATAATGCTCCGACGCCCTTTGCGGAATGTATCTTGTGTCCGCTCAGTGAAATCAAATCCGCATTAAGCTCCCCTGTCCTTACAGGAATTTTCATAAACCCCTGAACACAGTCACAATGGGTTATAACATCGGGGAATCTTCTTTTAATTACGGAAAATATTTTCTTTACAGGGAGTATATATCCCGTTTCATTGTTGACGAGCATTACCGATACAAGAACTGTATTTTCATCAACGGCATTTATAAAATCATCAGGGTTGAAAATTCCGTTTTTATCCGGAGATATTCTCACAATCTCAAAACCGGATTTTTCAAGCTCATTAATACTTTCCTTTACTGAGGAATGTTCCACTGATGATGTTACTATTTTTTTATGACGTTTTCCATATGCCATTGCAGAACCTTTTATTGCAATATTACTGCTCTCAGTAGCTCCGGAAGTAAAATATATGCATCTGCTTTCACAACCTATTGAATCAGCAATAATTTTTCTTGCATCATCAACAGCAAGCTGTGCCTTGACTCCCATTGAATGGAGCGATGACGGATTTCCCCAGCATTCGGAAAAACCTCTGTTTATAGCCTCAACTGCCTCTTTGCATGGCTTGGTAGTAGAAGCATTGTCAAAATAAATACTCATTTAATTTTATCACCTTCAGCTCTATTATATCACACTTCCTGAAAAACTTCAATTAATTTTCAAAATTATTCTGATTTTTTTCTCTTACCCTCTTTAAATTCTGATAAAAATGTGTTATAATAAAAATAAACATCATGAATTTTCAAAACGGAGGCTTTAAGATGATTCCGGATTTAAAGCATATAAGGGAAAAAGAAAAATATCTTACAGCGTTTTTTCTGGGATTTGCAGTCCTGCTGATATCAGTAATCCCTGTAATGATTGCGGACAAAGGATACTTTATATACTATGGAGACTATAATTCCCAACAGATTCCATTCTACATACTTGCAAACAATGCTGTAAGAAATGGACAATTCGGCTGGAACTGGTTCACTGATTTAGGTTCGGATTTCATAGGCTCATATGCTTTTTATCTGATTGGAAGTCCGTATTTCTGGATTACCACTATTTTACCCCGAAGCCTTATAACTCTTTCCATGCCGTTTCTGCTGAGCATAAAGCATGGTATGGCTTCCCTTACTGCATATGTATTCATAAGAAAATTTGTCAGAAACAAAAATGCCTGTATCATAGGCGGTCTGCTGTATGCGTTTTCGGGATTCCAGATATTCAACATTTTCTTCAATCACTTTCAGGACGTAACATCATTCTTTCCGCTTATGCTTATCGCAATGGAGGAACACATAAACAATAACCGCAAGGGAATATTCGCATTGACAACAGCATTAATGGCGGTTCTGAATTACTTCTTTTTTACGGGTCAGGTCGTATTCCTTATAATATATTTTATTATAAGACTAAAATCTCCGGATTTCAACTCCACATGGAAGAAATTTTTTACACTTTGTGTCGAAGCTGTCGCAGGTACTATGCTTGCCGGATTTATACTTCTTCCGTCAGCTCTGATTATACTTGATAATTACAGAGTAACCGAATATCTTTACGGTATGGATATGGTCGCATATAACGACCGCACAAGAATACACAGAATTATACAGTCATTCTTTATGCCTGTTGATGTTCCGGCAAGACCTAATCTTTTTGATTCAAAATATGCAAAGTGGTCATCAATAGGAGGATATTTTCCATTGTTCTCAATGGTCGGAGTCATAGCTTTTATTCAGAAGAATAAAGGTCACTGGGCAAACAGAATCTTTCTGGTATGTACAGTATGTGCATTTATTCCGTTTCTCAACAGCGGTTTCTATATGTTCAACAGTGCATACTATGCAAGATGGTTCTATATGCCTATACTGATTATGGCTATGATGACAGCTCAGGCTCTTGATGATGAAGATACTGATTTTTCATCAGGAATAAAAATATGTGCGGTAATGCTTACAGCCTTCGGAATAATATCTCTTCTCCCCAAAAAAGAGGACGGCAAAACAGTATGGTTTGACTTTCCGAGGGATATGGCATACTTCTGGCTTACTCTCGGGTGTGCAGTCATATTCCTGATATTCACATATATTATATGGAAAAAGAAAAAATCCGGTATAAGCTTCATGAATCAGGCTTTATCTCTTACTGTAATATCATGTATAGGCTGTACTCTTCTTGCAGTAATATATGGTGCAAACAGTCCGAAAACTGCCGGTGAATTTGTCGATGCTTCCATAAAAGGCAGTGATGATGTATATGAACAGGTCAGCGAAGATAATTTCTTCAGAGTTGATATGTCAAAGGATTTCGACAACTATCCCATGAGCTGGGGACTTCCGTCAATGAGAGCCTTCCAGAGCGTTGTATCTCCATCTATTATGGAGTTTTATGACAAAACAGGCGTTCAGCGTGATGTCGCCTCACGTCCCGAAACCTCACACTATACTTTAAGAGGTCTGTTTTCAGTAAAATATTACTATCAGAAAAATGACCGGTATGAAAATTCAGATACAAAAAAGGAAATAAATATCCCTGAGGAGCTTCCCGGCTTTGAACTCGTTGAAAAAGGAAAATATTTTGATATATATGAAAACACACTGTATATTCCCATGGGATTTGCCTATGATTCATATATAACAGAAGAAAATGCTGATGAATACGGCGAAGCACTGACAGAAAAAACACTTCTTTCCGCACTCGTCCTCAATGATGAACAGGCGGAAAAATACAGCGATATCCTTACTGAAAAAAAACAATCCGAAATATCAGGACTTAACAAGGAAAACTATAAAAAGCTGTGCCTCGAAAAACAGAAGGTCTCATCAGATTCATTCAGCTATGATTCATACGGCTTTGAATCAGAAATATCACTTGACAAATCACAGATGGTATTCTTCAGCGTCCCCTACAGCAAGGGCTGGTCTGCCGAGGTAAACGGAAAACCTGCCGACGTTGAAAAGGTTTCATACGGCTTTATGGCTGTAAAAGCAGATGCCGGAGAAAATCAGATTGTATTCAGATACAGGACTCCCGGACTTTATGCGGGATTTGCAATCACAGCTTCCGGTGCTTTGATTCTTCTTGTATATCTGATGCTTTCCGGAAAAAATAATGACAGAAACGGTCACAGGCATTACTATAACTATACATCATCATGCAAAATAAAAGCCTCTCTCGAATATGAGAAAAGCTTTAAAAATAAATTAAAAGGAGACGATTGAAATGCACCTTGAAGAAAAAACAATCTCAAGTGAAACAATCTATGAGGGAGTGATATTCACTGTCAGAAAGGATTCCGCTGAACTCGAAGACGGTTCTGTTGCAAGACGTGATATTATCCTCCATTCCGGAGGAGTATGCGTTATTCCGGTAACCGAAAACAACGAAATTTTTATGGTAAGGCAATACAGATACCCCTTCCATGAAATTACCTGCGAAATCCCTGCCGGAAAACTTAATTACGGCGAAAATCATGCCGAATGCGGTAAACGTGAGCTTCTGGAGGAAACAGGCTTTACCTGCTCGGAATATATATATCTGGGCGAAATGTATCCGACTCCTGCCTATAATTCAGAAATTACTCATATGTATCTCGCAAGGGGTCTGGAATACAAAAAACAGAATCTCGATGATGATGAATTTCTTGATGTTATAAAAATTCCTCTCGAAAAAGCTGTTGAAATGGTTATGAAAAATGAACTCAAGGACGGCAAAACCCAGCTTGTTATACTGAAAGCTGCAAGGATACTCGGGATATAAAAAAGGCATACCGCATATTTCCTGCACGGTATGCCAGTCTGAAAAGAATCAGAATTTATTCGCCGGCTTCTGCAAGCTGTCTCTCGTATTCATCAAGAACGGCATTTTCAAGCTGCTTTCTCGCCTCGGCAGTAATCGGGTGAACTATATCGCGGAAAATTCCGTTTTCGTCCTTACGGCTGGGCATTGCTGCGAAAAGCCTTTCTTCACCCTGAACTACCTTAATGTCATGTACAGCAAGCATATTGTCTATCGTAACAGATACAATAGCCTTCAGTCTGCCCTCAGTAATAAACTTTCTGATTTTTACGTCTGTAATTTCCATTTAGAAATACCTCCCTGAAAAAAAATCCGGCATACAGCTTTTTGCTGAATATATATGGATATAATTAACATTCATGAAGTAAAATATACATATCTCTGCTGTATTTTCCGGCATAGATATTATACATCATAATTCCATAAAATTCAATAAGATTAAGGATAAGGTGATAATTTTGTTAGAAAACATACTGAAAGGACGAAAACACATTCATTTCATAGGCATAGGAGGCTCGGGAATGTATCCCCTTGCACAGATTCTGCACTCTCAGGGCTACTATATTACCGGCTCAGACAACAACCAGACCGAAACTCTTGATGCTGTAAGAAAAATGGGTATTCCCGTATTTATGGGACAGCGTGCTGAAAATATCGAGGGGGCTGACCTGATTGTACACACGGCTGCTATCATGTCAGATAATCCGGAGCTTATCGCTGCCAGACAAAGCGGCGTTCCCGTACTCGAAAGAAGCGACCTTCTCGGAATAGTCACAAGCTGGTATAACAATGCCATATGCGTTTCAGGTACTCACGGAAAAACTACAACTACTTCCATGATTACTCAGATTCTCTATACTGCCGGAATCGATTTGTCCGCATATATAGGCGGCAAGCTCCCTTGTATTCACGGAAGCGGTCTTGCCGGAAAAAGCGATATACTTGTATGCGAATCATGCGAATTTGTTGACACCTTCCTGAAGCTCTATCCGGATATTGCAGTTATCCTGAATATAGATGCTGACCATCTGGACTACTTCAAAACTGTTGACAATATTATAAAGTCATTCCATAAGTTTGCTGAAAATACTACAAAGGCTATTATCATAAATGCCGGAGACAAAAATTCCATGAAAGCTATTGAGGGTGTTACCGGAAAAGAAATTATAACCTTCAGCAACAGCTCCGATTCCGACTACTACCCCGAAAACATAAGGAAAATAAACGGTCTTAAATCACAGTATACCCTTATGCATAAGGGAAAGGCTCTCGGAGAAATTACCCTGAATGTTGCAGGAAGCCACAATATTCTTAACTCCGTAGCCGCTGCCGCCGCTGCTCTCCATGTCGGTGCAGAATTTGAAGCGGTACAAAAAGGACTTGAGGATTTCGGAGGTGCTTCAAGACGTTTTGAAAAGCTCGGCTCTGAAAAAGGTATAACAGTCGTTGATGACTACGCCCACCACCCTACTGAACTCGAAGCTACTCTTACATCTGCTATGGATATGGGCTTCAACAGAGTATGGGCAATCTTCCAGCCGTTCACATTCTCACGCACAAAGCTTCTGCTTGACGATTTCGCAAGGGTACTTTCGATTCCCGATAAAACCGTACTTGCTGACATCATGGGTTCAAGAGAAAAAAATACATTCGGAATATTCACACGTCATCTGGCTGAAAAAATTCCGGACTGCATATGGTTTCCGCAGGACGAATCAGCAGAACAGACTGACGAAAGAAAATACTTTAACTTTCAGCAGATTTGCGATTATGTATGCGAAAATGCCTCCGAGGGCGACCTCGTTATTACTCTGGGGTGCGGTGACGCATACAAGATTGCTAAAATGATTTTAAAAAAACTTAAAGATTAAAAGGTGATTAATTATGCTTAAACAGAAAGATATTCAGATATACGAGTATATAAAGAAACGTATCGGAGAGGGTGTTTCACCGTCTATACGTGAAATTCAGACAGAGATGGGATTCCGTTCAACATCATCTGCATTCTGCCATGTACAGAACCTCATCGAAGCAGGTCTTATTGAAAAAAACGGCAGTCTCAACCGTTCCTTACATCTTCCCAACTACAATACAATTACTGTTCCGATTATGGGGACTGTCACTGCCGGAAATCCCATTACTGCATATCAGGATATTGCCGGATATGTCTCATTCGACTCCGGAAAACAGTACGAAAATCCGCTTTTCGCACTCAGGGTCAGAGGAGACAGCATGATTAATGCCGGTATCCTCGACGGCGATATTGTTGTAGTCGAACAGTGCAATTACGCTGAAAACGGTGATATTGTCGTTGCACTCGTCAATCAGGAACAGGAGGCTACTGTCAAGCGTTTCTACAAGGAGGAGGGTCACTACAGACTTCAGCCCGAAAATGACAATATGCCCCCTATTATCGTGGAAAATGTCGAAATAGCAGGAAAAGTTGTAGGTCTTAAAAGATACTACTGATTATACAGAAAGGATTTTTTTAAAATGCTCAATGAAGTCAAAGTGATTATATGCGGAAAGGAATATAAGCTGAAAACCGGTGAAGCTCCCAATTATATATATAATCTTGCCCGCTCCCTCGAATCCAAGATAAATGCAATGATTGAATCAGCTAACGGAATTTCACCCTATTCCGCATCTATTATGGTATCTCTGGGGCTTATGGACGACATAAACAAGGCTAACGAACACCTCGACAATATCCGTGAAGAAGCAAAAAATTATGTTGACGAAGCCGGCAAAGCCCGTATCGAGCTTGAAGCCTCAAAAAAAGAAATTGAAGTCCTTAAATCCAAGATTGAACAGCTCGAAAATATAGTAAAGCTTAAAGAGCTTAAAGACAGTATCCATGATTAAAAAAAATATGGAAATACTTGCTCCTGCCGGAAGCTTTGAAGCTCTTGAAGCTGCACTCAGATGTGGTGCTGATGCCGTATATATCGGCGGAAAAAATTTTTCCGCCAGAGGAAATGCTCAGAATTTTTCCGATGAGGAAATCGCTCATGCCTGCAGTTTATGCCACCTTTATGGTGCAAAATTATACCTTGCTGTAAATACAGTTATTTCCGATTATAATGCTGAAGATTTCTGCAAATACATAAAATATACCGCATCAGCAGGCGTTGACGCATATATAGTTCAGGACTGGGGCTGTATATATCTGATAAAAAAATGCGTTCCGAATGCAGTCCTCCACGCTTCTACACAGATGACTATACACACTCCGGAGGGTGCGGAATTTGCAAAATCACTCGGATTTTCAAGAATAGTTCCGGCAAGAGAGCTTCCAGCCGAAAATATTGCCGAAATTTCAAAGCATATTCCCGAAACAGAAATTTTTATACACGGTGCGTTATGTATGTCGGTATCAGGTCAGTGCTATTTTTCCGCTATGATTGGCTCACGCTCCGCAAACAGAGGAGTATGCGGTCAGGTATGCAGACTTCCCTTTTCATCATGCGGAGCAAAAAATTTCTCTGCACTCTCACTCAAAGACCTTTCTCTCCTGAACCATATTAAAAATATGAATAATATATGCTCGCTGAAAATAGAAGGAAGAATGAAACGTCCCGAATATGTCGCCTCAGCCGTAATCGAAACAAAAAAAGCTCTCTCCGGACAAGCTCCGAATCTCGATATGCTCAGAAGTGTATTTTCAAGAGACGGCTTTACAGACGGATACTTTACCGGAAAAAGAAATCATATGTTCGGAACTCGTGTAAAAGATGATGTGGTATCTGCAAAGGATTTTCTCCCCGAAATAAAAAAATACTATCAGAAACAGCCTCAGCTCTATTCACTCGGATTTGAAATAACAATCAGGGAAAATCAGAAAATTACTCTGAATGCATACTGTCCGGATTACAATATATCTGTAAGCGTCACGGGAGATATACCCGAAAAAGCTCTGAAAAAACCTATGGATTTGAATTATGCAGAAAAACAGCTCTCAAAGCTCGGAGATACTGTATTCAGATATTCAGAAGTCTCCGGTGAAATCTCTGACGGGCTTACCGTCTCCGCATCTGCTCTCAATGCCCTCAGACGTGAAGCCGTAGAAAAAATGCAGAATAAAATCATTAATCTCAATACTCCAAAATATAATATTACTGATTATACCCCCGATATAACTTCAAAGAAGCCCTCAGATAAAAAGCCTGAAATACGCATACAGTGTCTTAATGCTTCTCAGGCTGAAAAATATGAATACAAATCCGATATGCTTATAATCCCGTTATCCGAATGTGAAAAGGCTCTCAGACTCGGTATAGATAAAAATAAAATCTGTATAGCTCCCCCCAGATTCACTCTGCACGAAAATGAAATAATATCAGAAATGCAAAATCTTAAAGACATGGGAATAAATCATCTTTTATGCGTCAATCCGTCGTATATACAAACAGGAAAAAGGCTGGGAATGATACTTCACGGCGGATTCGGTCTGAATGTTACAAACTCCTGTTCATGCAGAATGCTTGCTGATTCGGGACTCGATGACATAACCTTATCCTTTGAGATGAAGCTCTCTCAGCTGAGAAAAATAAACTCTCCTGTTCCGACCGGAATTATATCATATGGACAGCTTCCGCTTATGCTCGTCAGAAACTGCCCGATTAGAAATGAAGTCGGCTGTGCAAAATGCAATAAATCCATTACCGACCGCACAGGACGTAATTTTCCTGTAAAATGTTCCGGAGAATATGCCGAAATTTTTAATGCCGATACACTCCTTCTTGATGAAAAGGAAATTTCAGGCTTTGATTTTGTTACAGTCATACTCAGCGATGAAAATTCTGAAAAACCACTCTCACCTACAAAAGGCTTGTATTATAGAGGTATCATAAATGAAACTAAAAATAAAAAAAATTAATCCATGTGCTGTCATGCCGGTGCGTGCCACAGAATACAGTGCCGGAGCTGATTTATTCGCCTGTATTGAAAATCCGATAACCCTGAAAAAAGGCGAAACAGTTAAAATTCCTACCGGAATATCAGTCGAACCTGAGGACAAAAATACTGTGATAGCAATATCTGCACGCTCCGGACTTGCTTCAACATACGGAATTTCTATGGCAAACGGCATAGGCATAGTGGATTCAGACTACAGAGGCGAAATAATTGTGCCTCTTATAAATCTTGGAAGCTCCGACTTCACAGTAGAAAAAAATATGCGTATAGCTCAGCTTATAGTAATTCCTGTAATATTTCCGGAAATATGTGAATCAGAATGTCTTTCAGATACAAAAAGAGGTTCGGGCGGATTCGGCTCTACCGGAATATGAACCAGAAAGAAGGAAATCTGAAAAATGAAGAAAACTGCTCTGTTTATCCTGCTTATTCTTACTGCCATCTTTCTTGGCTCTATTCTGGGAAATGGTGTTGCAGATATAAACTTTCTCTGCTGGCTGGACTACGGCAAATCAATAAGCATAGACAACGTATCCGTTGACCTGATTATTATAACATTCAGCTTCGGCTGTACTTTCAGTATAAATATTGCACAGCTTATTCTTATGCTCGTTGCATTCCTTGTATATCCAAAGGCTGCCGCTGCTCTGAATACCTGATAATATGTGAATTTATACAAAATATTCCGGTTTTAACATATCTGTTATCGCCAAAAAACAGAATTTTACATATACTGTATTTTTAATGTTGTTTGAATAAAATTTCAATGGTATAATTATATTATATTGTATTGTATTAATTTTCTGTTTGTTAAGGAGTCATAAAATGTTTACAAAAGATATTGGTATCGATTTGGGTACTACAAATACTCTGGTATATATGAGAGGAAAGGGTATAATTATAAGAGAACCCTCAGTTGTCGCCGTAAATACAAGAACCGACAACTACCGCTATGTAGGAAAAGAAGCCAGAGATGTTATCGGAAAAACTCCCGGCTCAATAGTAGCCGTAAGACCTCTGAAGGACGGCGTTATTGCCGATTTCGATATAACTACCACAATGCTCAAGGAATTTATTAAAAAGGCTCTCAAGGGAAGCGTTTTCAATAAAGCTAATGTCATTGTATGTATCCCCTCCGGTGTAACTCCTGTTGAAAGACGTGCCGTCCGTGAAGCCTGTCAGAATGCAGGCTCACCTAATGTTCTTATAGTAGAAGAACCTATGGCTGCCGCTATCGGTGCGGGACTTCCTACTACTGAACCTGTCGGAAGCATGATTGTTGATATAGGCGGAGGTACAAGCGAAGTCGCTGTTATATCCCTTGGAGGAATCGTTACCTCACGCTCAATAAGATGTGCCGGAGATGCTCTTGATATATCAATCATAAACTATATAAAGAAAAGATATAACCTCCTGATTGGCGAAAGAACTGCCGAAAATATCAAAATAGAAATAGGCTCGGCTTTCCCCTCCGATACCGAAGAACAGATGGAGATAAAAGGAAGAAATCTTCTTAACGGTCTGCCCGAAAATATAAACATATCCTCCGCTGAAATCCGTGATGCACTCTCTGAACCGCTTTCAAAAATAATTGATGCTATAAAAAGTACCCTCGAAAAAACTCCTCCGGAGCTTTCTGCCGATATCATCGACCAGGGAATTACACTCTCCGGAGGCGGTGCTTTGCTGAGAGGTCTTGACAAATTAATAAACCGTGAAACCGGTATGCCTGTATATATTGCTGAATATCCTCTTGACTGTGTCGCAGAGGGTACGGGAAAAATCCTTGAGGATATTGACAAATATCAGGACGCTCTGACCGAACACCAGAAATATTATTAAACAGGGGGAAATCACAATAATGAAAGATTTCTTCAAAAGCATAAGATTCAGGATTATTCTTGGCTTGCTTGCATTTCTGGTCGGAGTAATGCTTTTTGCGGTACTTGAGGGAGGATATGCCATTTCGGGAAAATCCCTGATTAATACCCTGACTTATCCTTTCCGAAGCTTTTCAAACTCGGTCTCTGTCAGGGTCGAAAACTATCTCGACAAGCTGAGCAATGCTACTGAATATTATAACGAAAATCAGCGTCTGAGAGATGAAATCGGACTCCTCAGAAAGCAGATGTCTGACTATGAACAGATTAAATCAGAGCTTGCCGAAATGAAAGAATTTGTCGGCATAAAAGAAAAAAATCCCGATTATGAATATACCGAGCCTGCAAAAATTACAGGATATATAGCAAATGACCCCTTCAAATCATTTACCATAGGCATAGGCAGCAATAACGGCGTTCAACCTTACTGTCCTGTAGTAACATCTCAGGGACTTATCGGAATTACTGTAGATGTATCAGCAGATTCATCAACCGTAAGAACGCTTCTTTCTCCTGATTTGTCTGTAGCTATCGTCTGCCCCGAATCCCTCAATTCTGCTATAATGGAGGGATATATAAATTCCGACGGAAACGCTGAAACTCATCTTATACATCTTCCACGCAATACAAAATTCATGGTCGGAGACAAACTCGTAACAAAAGGTACAGGAGGACTTTTCCCCTCAGGATATCCTGTCGGAACTATTACCGAACTTATTCCCTCAGATAATTCACTTTCATATACGGCACTTGTCGAACCGTCTGTGGATTTCGACAAGCTTACATCAGTAGTAGTCATAAAGGATTTTTCAGGAAAGGAAAATCAGAATGAAAATTAAAGCCTCAAGAGAAAGAAAAACTCTTATCTTTAAAAATACCATGAGGTGGTTTATTTATATAGTCATAATTTTAATGGGATTTACATTCATGATGTCCGGAAGACTCCTGAAGCCCGTTGTGCTTATTCCTGTTTCGATATGCATTGCTATGAATACAAAAGAGCTTCAGTCTGCATTTACGGGAACATTCTGCGGATTTCTGATTGATATTGCCTGCGGAAGAATTTTTGGCTACAATGCTGTGATACTTACCATAATATGTACTCTGGTATCACTGCTCTATACAAACTATCTGAGGAAAAAATTCATTAACTTTTTTGCAATAGCATTTGTATCCTCATTCATATCCGGTATGCTTGACTATGTATTCTATTATAATATATGGGATTATGAAAATGTAAAATCAGTCCTTGATACCATAACTATGCCGGTATTCGCATATACAGTAATTTCAGCACTTCCGGTATATCTCCTTTTTATGCTTGTAAATAAATTCCTTATGCCTGAAAGACATCTGACTATCGCAGAAGCTATAAAAATAAACCGGGAGGATAACAGTCAATGAAAACTTTCTCTGACCGTATAAAAATTGTCATAACAGTTGTATTTGTACTTATTATGGGTATTCTGGGAGCTATGCGTCTTATGAAAATTCAGGTTGTCTCCGAAAACGGCGATTCTGAAATAATGTCGCCACTGAGCGAAAGAAATCTTGTAACCTATACCAAAAGCACAAAGGCTACCAGAGGAGATATAATTGACTGCTTCGGAAAACCTATAGTACAGAATAATATAGTATACAGCATAGTTCTCGAAAAAGCTTTTTTTCCCGACGAAAATCAGGAGGGAAATCAGATACTCCTCGATTTGTACTACCTTTTAAGGGAAAAATCATATGATATAAAATTCAGCCTCCCCATATCAAAAACAAAGCCATATAAATTTACCGGCAAGGAAGAGGATTCGGCTGAGCTGATAAAAAGAATCAATCTTAATGTATATGCTACTGCTGAAAACTGTATTGACAAATTCATATCAGATTATGAAATTTCCGACAGGTATTCCCCGTATGAAAAATGGATTATATCCGCAATGCGTTATGAACTTCAGATAAAGGATTTTGCAATCAACAACGATTTTATTCTCGCTGAAAACGTAAGCGAGGATATTATTATTGAAGTCAAGGCGAAAAGCATTACTCTCAAGGGCGTTGATATACGTGAAGGCTCGGAGAGAAAAATTATTCAGGGAAATATCCTTCCGCATGAAATCGGAACTGTAGGCCCTATATATGCCGAGGAATATGAAGAACTCAGCCAGAAAGGGTATGCTATGAATGATGTCGTCGGAAAAAGCGGTATCGAATCCGTTATGGAGGAAACACTCAGAGGAAAAAACGGCGTTGAAGAAGTTACTGTAAACAATAATGCTGTTGTCAATTCAAAAATTATTACTCCTACTGAAAACGGAAAAACCATTAAGCTTACAATTGACAGCAAATATCAGCAGAAGCTTCAGAATATACTTGATAATTTTCTCGATTCATTCGGAGGCTATAACGGATATCCGTCCGACTGCGGTGCTTTGGTAGTTCTCGACGCTAAAACAGGTGCTGTAAGAGGTATGGCGACTGCTCCGACCTACGACCTTAATGACTATCTTGAAAATTATGATGAAATCCTCAATGCTGATAATAATCCGCTTATGAACCGTGCCACTGACGGTCTTTATCGTCCGGGTTCAACCTTCAAAACTATCACTGCTACGGGCGGTCTGAATGAGGGTGTTATCGACGGCGACACATATTTCTATTGCGGTCACACTATGAATTATTATGATATGCCTTTTAACTGTACGGGATATCATGATTATATTTCCGTATCCAGAGCTATAACTGTTTCATGTAATATTTTCTTCTATGAAGTCGCAAAGCAACTGACTATTGACGGTCTCGTAAAATATCAGAATCTTTACGGTCTCGGACAGCATACCGGTATAGAAACCGGAGATTCTGCCGGATATATTGCAAGTCCGGAAAATTACAGCGACCTCGGACTTACTATGTATGCCGGAGACGTTATACAATCAGGTATAGGTCAGGGCGAAATGGGTATTACTCCTTTACAGCTCGCATGCGTTGCAAATACTATTGCAAATGAGGGAGTAAGATATAAGCCCTATCTTGTTGAGGGAATATATGACCCTGTTACCGGCGACTGTATTCAGAAAACTGAACCCGTAATCAATGAGACTATTGAGCTTAATTATGATTATGTTTATGACTATATAGAAGAGGGTATGATTGGAGCAAGCCTCAATATGCCTTATGAACACAGGCTGTCCGATTTCGGATTTGATGTCGCTATAAAGACCGGTACTCCTCAGACAAGAAATCTCAAATCACAGAACTCTGTATTTATCGGATATGCTCCGGCTGAAAATCCCGTGCTTGCATTTGCAGGAATCATTGAAGACGGAGAATACTCAAAATATATGATACGTGATATTATTCAGGCTTATGATGAATGCTACGGAATCTCAAAGCCAAAATCAAAATAAACAGCAAAAGGGCGGAAATTAAATTCCGCCCCTGATTTTTTTAATTCAATATCCAAGACTTTCGCCTACGAGTATTACTTTTATTCTGCCCTGGACTCTCTGATATGCAGATATAAGATAGTTACAGCAGATTCTGTCCTCACTGTTACAGCCGTCCGTAATTACGGAATCAGGATTTTTCATTGATATACACTGACCGGTCTTATAGCAATATGTACCGCTTTCGAGTCTCTGACAATTAGCAGGAGCTGATTCACATTTTACACGTCTTACCGCATCATCAAGAGTCGGTACTATTTTATTATAGCCTGCGATTACTATAACCTTGTCAGGGCCATATGCAATTGCAGCTATGCGGTTACTGTTGCCGTCAACATTATAAAGACAGCCGGTTTCTGTAATAGCATTGGCACTTGTTATATAGGCATCTGCTGAAAAAGAGGCTCTGTAAAGATTTTTTACCTCTGAATGGTCTATAGCCTCACGGTCGAGGTATTTATACTTTCCGGAATTGAGAAGCTCTGCGAGATTACATTCCTTCATAGTCATAGTACCGCCGTTTGCAACAACATCGCCTTCGCTCAGAATACCTTCAACGATTTCCGCAACGTCCTCTTTTGTTGAAGCATAGTAAACCTCCATATTGTTTTTAAGGAGATTTTCAGAAGTTCTGTTTATACGTTTAAGTATAACATCTTTTACATTTTTGTCCATTTAAATTCCCCTTTATCCAATTCTTAATAAAGCTCCGTTATTTGATGATAGCTTTATTGAACCTAATTCATAATCGTCAGGTGAATCGGCATCGCAGACACAGGCATATATATAATTTCCGTCGGGTTTTTCTCCCTCCCAGTCTTCTTTATAAGGGCTGACATAAAGCATAGAGAGAACAGACTGATTTCCTGTTTTAGTTTCAATAACATGATATACGAGGATTTCCAGTTGTTTTTCGATTTTCTTTACAGCATCAGCGTAACGGGGGTCGTAACCAATTTTATCTATACAGCCCCAGATTCCTTCTATAGCCCAATAAGAATAATAAAGCCTGTCTTCTTCAAAGTACCTGTAAATCTTAGGATTGAGATTCAGATTTTCAGTAAGCTCCCTGATTCTGACGAGTGCCTCTTTTTTCATTTCTTCTTTCATATAAATTAAATCCAATATTTTAAAGCAAATCAAAGTAACGGAATGCACTTAATCAGTTATAGTCAGGTTCAAGAACGGCATAGTTGCCTTCTTTACGCTTGTATACAACGTTTACCTTTCCGGTTGAGGCATTGGAGAACATGAAGAAATTATGTCCGAGCATATTCATCTGGAGTATAGCCTCATCAATATCCATAGGACGCATTTCAAATTTCTTATGCTTGATGACTTCATAGTTATCCTGTTCAGCAACTGTATCGCTGAAATTCTGCTTGAAAGCTGATTCCTTCAGACGCTTTTCAATTTTTGTTTTATTCTTGCGAATCTGTCTGATAATCTTATCGATAACAGCATCAAGAGCATCATTTTTATCATCTGAGAGCTGTTCGGCACGGTAAATCATGCTATTGTACTTTACAGTGAGTTCGAGAATAATCTGATTTTTAAATTCAGTCAGAGTTATTTTAGCATCGGCTTCATCTCCGAAGAATTTGTCGAGCTTATCTGCAAGACGTTTTTCAGCGTATTCGTTAAAAGCCGGAGCTATCTGCATTTTTTTAGCTGTGATAGTTACTTTCATTGTGGTATAGTCCTCCTTTAAAGCAGAATCTTATAATTCCGCTATAAATTATTGCAATATCATTATAACACAAACGATAAAAATTTACAATAGTTTTTCCAAAAATTATACAAATCCTACAAACAGCTAACTGATATTTTGTATATCCTGACTATATTAAAGCTTTATGAATATATTATTTCTTAGCTGTCAATACTTTCTTTGAATATATATTATGGAGGTTTCTGAGATATGATAAAAGGCGTAAACAAAAAGATTATTGAAATAAACAATCCGGAGAGCATATATTTTGAAAAAGCTGTTTTCTATCTGCGTCCGGAGGTTATTGAGCTTCCCCAGCAGGTCGCTGAGGAGGAAATTGAAAGATATATAGCAAGACTTGGGATTTTAAGCCAGCACAAAAAAAATTCAAGCCGAAGACTTATATTAACTCTTTTCTGCTTTACTGCAATTCTTCTTTCTGTGATTATATTCTGTGTCATGTAAAATTTTTCTCTGATTTTCTGAAATTTTTTTGATACACATATTGCATTTTCAGGAAATATGTAGTATAATGTAATTGCATGAGTGCTTTCGCACTCAGGTGAAATATTCCAAAAACGGAGGAATCTTAAATTATGTTAGTTTCTGCTAAAGAAATGCTCGACAAGGCAAGAGAAGGCAAATATGCTGTTGGTCAGTTCAACATCAATAACCTTGAATGGACCAAGGCTATTCTCCTTACTGCTCAGGAATGTAATTCACCTGTTATTCTCGGCGTATCTGAGGGTGCAGGCAAGTACATGACCGGTTTCAAAACTGTTGCAGCTATGGTTAAGGCTATGGACGAATCACTCGGAATCACTGTTCCTGTTGCTCTCCACCTCGACCACGGTTCATATGAGGGTTGCTACAAGTGCATAAAGGCTGGTTTTACTTCAATCATGTTTGACGGCTCACATTTCCCGATTGAGGAAAATGTTGCAAAAACTACTGAACTTGTTAACGTTGCTCACAACCTCGGTCTTTCAATCGAAGCTGAAGTAGGTGCTATCGGCGGTGAAGAAGACGGCGTTGTAGGAAAGGGCGAATGTGCTGACCCTGATGAATGTAAAATGATTGCCGACCTCGGTGTTGACTTCCTCGCTGCAGGTATCGGAAATATCCACGGCAAATATCCTGATAACTGGGAAGGCCTCAGCTTCGATACTCTCGCTGCTGTAAATGAAAAGGTAGGCGATATGCCTCTCGTACTCCACGGCGGTACAGGTATTCCTGATGACCAGATTAAAAAGGCTATCTCTCTCGGAGTTGCTAAAATCAATGTAAATACTGAATGCCAGCTCGTATTCCAGGAAGCTACAAGAGCTTACATTGAAGCAGGTAAGGACCAGCAGGGCAAGGGCTTCGACCCAAGAAAGCTTCTCGCTCCCGGATTTGAAGCTATCAAGGCTAAGGTTAAGGAGAAAATGGAGCTTTTCGGAAGCGTTGACAAAGCTTAATTAATTCAGCTCAGCTAAAAAAATATCCAGAAAGGCGGAGACATTTTATGTTTCCGCCGGTTTTTTATAAATATGTAAAGGGACGGCTGAAAAAGCGTCCCGTTTTCTTATTATTCAGCTTTTATGAAATCAGCAGGATTCTGATATTTTCCGCCCCTCATGATTTCTATGTGAAGATGAGGTTCAATGGCACTTTCAATATCAGCAGTATCTCCTACAGAACCAATAATATCTCCGGCAGATATTCCTGTACCCCTTTGTACATTCAATTCCTTCGATAAATTGCAGTAGCGGTATATATCACCGTTTTCCGCCTGAATTACTACTACAGTACCCCAGAGAGGGTCATTGTTTACCGCAGTAATACTGCCTCCTGTAACAGAATATACATCATCACCGATTTCCGCCTTGTAATCTGTACCGTTGTGAGTCTGCCATGAACCAGTAGTAATATTCTTAACCAGCTCCTGACCGCTGAATCCATTAATTACAATAAGCGGACTCTTTAACGGCTGATTTGAAATTTCCGGTTCATATTCGGGCTGTGAATCTGTTATCGCCTCCTCCTGGGGAGCTTCATAAACAATGCTTGCCGATATGGGAGAAGAAGTCTCTGTAAATACAACCGTTTCCTTTACCGTTGAAATTTCAGTCTTTAAAGCCTCATGAGAATTATCAGCAGTAGTTGTTGTTACTATAAGATATGAACTTCCCCTGCGAGTAGTCGTTGCTTTTGGAATATCCGTTTCCCTGCGGTCAACTGCATAATCCGATGACGATAACGTCCCCGAAAGCTCAGGATATTTGCTGTCACCCTCCTTGTAGGAAAAATAGCACGCTGAACCTATCATCAATGCACTTATACCCAGAGCTACATAAAATCCCTTTGCATTCTTATTTTTTTCAGATTTACTGTTCTTCACGCTTAAACACCTCCGAATATATTTTTAACGGAAATTTTTGTTTTATTCAGCCTCCGGAAATATTTGCAATTGAACTGCTTATATGATATAATTATAAGACAAGCTTTTAAATTAAAAATACGGAGGAAAACAATATGGAAACAGAAAATCTTATACTGTGCATTATTACAGCGATTATTCTTGATGTAAGTGCATTAGTGCTTATTGCGTGTGCCTATATTGAAAAGCATGACGGCAAAAAACGCTGGGAAAAAATCGGAGGCGGTATGGAGCTTGTTGAACCGGGTATCACATATCCTCTTGAATGTGATGAAGTCCTCATAGGAAGACATGGCTCTGTAGACATAAGACTGCCGGATTTGTCTGTATCACGCTATCATGCAATCATGACTGTATGCGGAGGAGTATGGACAATACACGCCCTTAATCCAAAAGCCCCCGTAATAGTAAACGGTCAGAGAATTTCAAAGGCAAAGCTTCGGGAATCAGATGTTATTCAGATTGGAATTTATAAGCTTCAGCTCAGAAAAAGGAGGAATCCTAATGGAAAAAACAGGTAAAACAAAATATATATTCTCCGCAATATTTGTCCTGATTGCACATATAGCAATGCTTGTTACAATGTCTCATAACGGAAATTATGCTTCCCCCGGCAAATTAATTGTACTTTCACTTGCAGTAATATTATTGGATATTGCTTATTTTATAGCTATGCTTTTTTTCAGACAGACGACATATACAATAGATTTCATGCTGATATTCATACTTAATATAAGTCTTATATTCCAGTCATCATTCGGAGGCATAGAGCTTTCGGTCAAGCATCTGCTGACGTGTATCGCATCACTTGTCGCCTGCCGGCTGGGATATATGCTGTGCTGTGACCACAAGTGGCTTCAGACCAAAAAGAAACCCTTCTATATAGCATCAGGAATTATTATGCTGAGCATACTCACCCTTACGGGAAGCAGAAGTATGTGGATTGATCTTGGATTCTTTACACTTCAGCCCTCGGAATTTCTCAAGCCCGCATTTATTCTTGTATGTACTACTTATGTAGCGGAACAGCAGAATAAAATAAAATTCTGGAAATTCAACATAGTTCCCGAAAATCTCATATGCACTGCATTTATAATCCTTATATGCGGTCTGCAATGGTGGTGCAGGGATTTGGGAAGCCTTCCGACATTTGTCGCAATATATCTCTGCGGACTCTGTGCAAGATTATGCTATCCAAAGGCAAAGCTTTCAAAGAAGCTTATTATAACAGGTATAGCTTTGATAGGAGTTCTTGCAGTTATCGCAATAATACTTGCTCCGCCCTATGTAAAAGCACGCCTTTTTGTGGATATATGGAGTGACAGCTCCGGTGACGGATATCAGCAGAGCCGTGCATTGATAGCAATAGCTAACGGAGGCTGGTTCGGAAAGGGTGCAGGTAAAGGTGATTTGCACAACATATTTGCATATGATACTGATATTGTATTCGCTTCCATATGCGAAGAATGGGGACTTTTCTTTGCTGTTATGGTAATTGCAGTAATACTGATAATGCTTGCCTGTCCTCTGGTAAACCCTCCACGCTCATACTTCCATGCAACTCTTGCAACCGGAGTATGCTCGGCATTTGTAGTCCAGATGGCTCTTAATATATTCGGCTCATGCAATATGATACCGTTTACCGGTGTAACACTTCCCTTTATATCTCAGGGCGGAAGCTCAATGGTTACATGCGGATTCATGATGGGTATGATTATAGCCGGACAATCTCCTGTATTTAAAAATCCCGTTGCCGGAAGCAAGAAAAATAAAAAAAGAAAAAGGGTGAAAGCTGAATGAAAAGTATAAAAAGAAGTCTCAGGCTTGTTACAATAATTATACTTGCATTTATCGCCGGAATGATTATGCTCGTCCTGAAAATTCAGAAAGAAGCCGGATTTTATATATCCCACTCCGATACTGCTGAACTCGGACTCGTATATGACAGAAACGGTGACGTATTATTTGATTCCGATGCAAGCCCGAATAAATACGGAAACAACTATTTCATAGATGTAGGAAACCTCATAGGCGACGCAAAGGGACAGATGACAAATACTCTTGTAGCAAAAAATATCGAAAAGCTGAATAATTACAGCTTCTCATGGGGGCTTGTATCAAACGGCGGAAAAAGCTCCATTCATACTTCACTTGACCACTACGCAAACCGCATTGTATACGATTCATTCGGAAGCAGTAAGGGCTGTGCGGTAGCATATGACTACACAACAGGAGAAATACTTGTATGCACAAGCCTCCCGTCTCTTGATGTCACAAAGGGATATTCCGGAATTGCTGATTTTGAAACCGGTACTCTCATATCAAAGGTAATGTATGGAACAGTCCCCGGCTCTACTCAGAAGGTATCAACACTTCTTTCAGCCTTTCAGATTATGGGAAGGGATAAGCTTTTTTCAAAATCCTATACCTGTGAGGGCGTATACATGAATAAGGGCGGTAATGAAATAGACTGTCATAACAGCTACGGACACGGAACTCAGAATATACAGCAGGCATTCCAGAACAGCTGTAACCCGTTTTTTGCACAGCTTGTTGAAGATAATGATATGCCACTTGATAAAATCATAAAGTGCTATGAAAAAATGGGATATGCCGTAAACGGTGAAAAAGAACAGTATTTCGATATAAACGGCATAAAATGCGACCGTGCCTCAACAACTCTTACAGATTCCTATGACTTCAATACACAATGGGGCTGTATAGGTCAGGGAAAAACTCTTGTAAGCCCCATGCAGTTAATGATGTGGCAAAGCGGTATAGTCAATGAATCAGGAAAAATGACTATGCCATATCTTATAAAATATACAACAAATGTTGAAGGCGAAATCGGTGACTGGGCTGAAACTTCATTCAGTGAGGAAGTATTCACTCCGCAGTCAGCTGTGGAAGTAAAAAATATCATGCTCGAAAACGGAAAAAACTACTCCGAATCCATAAGCGGATATACTCTCGGAATCAAAAGCGGTACAGCTCAGATTAAGGACGGTGAGGAGGAAAATTCACTTCTTGTCGGATTCATAGTGGACGAACGTCACCCGATTGCTTTCTGTGTTCTTCTTGAAAACAAGGATAACTCTGATACACGCTCCGAAAACATAGTAAAAGCCATGCTTGATGCACTTTGTAACTGATATTATATCAAAAAATTCGGGAGTACCCTTTTTTCGGGTACTCCCTTCTGAATTATCGGCAGTTGTTATTGTTGTTCTGGTTGTTGAAGTTCTGGTTATTATTTCTGTTCTGAGTCTGATTCTGATTGTTTCTGTTCTGAGACTGGTTCTGATTGTTTCTGTTCTGTGGCTGATTCTGATT
>JAQXFT010000028.1 GCA_029005335.1 Oscillospiraceae bacterium | reverse complement strand
TAATATCACCGATTTTGATTTCCTTGTCACCAGCCCAGAAAGTAGTTTCATATTCAGTTTTTTTGCCTGTTTCGGGGTCAATCCAGAACTGCGGAGATTTTGACTGTTCAGCGAGTTTGTCAAAAGCCTTCTGATTTACAGGGAAGTTCCATATATTATTATTTCCGTTTCCGTCATCGCTTGGTGACTGGTAATCTTCAGTAAGAAACTGTCTTATAAAATTCCAGCAAGTTTCCTTGTTGGCAGAGTTTGAAACAATGGAAAACGAAACTGAATTGAATGAAATCTTTGTTCCTGAACCATCAGAACTCGGATAACCCACAAAAGTAACAGGTTCATTTGCAAACATTCCGGCAAGAATCTCATGATAGCTTCTGAAATCATATATTCCGGCATCGTATACAAGATATTTATCTTTAATCATAGATGTCTGATAATCGTCCCATTCGCTCTGCTGTTCGTACATAACAGCTTCATCTTCCCAGTCCGGTTCATCTTCGAATCTGTTTATAAATTCAAGAAGCTTTACAAGTTCTGCCTTGTCATATGTGAAAGTCTTGTTTTTATAGTCAACATATGAATTGATATTTGAATAGAAAGCTGTATAGAACATACTTGTTTTATAGTCATTGATACTGAATCCCATATCCTTTTTAGGACGGTTTTCGTATGCTGAAATCATATCATCAATATTCCAGTTCTGCTTTTCTCCGACATATTTTGTTTTTCCTGCAAGTGCCTGCATACTGAATGAAGTAGGAACTAACACAAGTTTTCCGTCATATTCGCTGAGATTAAGAATATTCGGCACAAATGATTCACGGTTAATCTCGCTGTCCTTATCGATAAATTCATAAAGGTCAGCAAAAACGCCCTTTGAAGCAAGTGACTGCATATTAAGATTTCCGGAAGCACATATAATATCAGGAGCTTTTCCCGAAATCAAATCCTGATTCAACTGCTGTACCGCACCCGTATATTCATTTTCTTCATTGTCATACTGCGAATAGTCAACGGTTCTGATTCTGTAATCCTTGTTATTCTTGTTAAATTCAGAAATTTTGGAAGTAACAAGTCCGTCATTATAAAGCATGCCGATAGTTATAATCTGCTGATTTGCAAATTCAGAGGCATCACGCTTTTTAAGTCTTGAAAAGCTTACTCCGCCACGATAACCTCCTTGCGTATTCTCAACTATTGAAATCTGCATATCCTTATCAATAATAGCTGCCATAACGTTTGAAATATCGGAATCAACCCAGTTTACAATTTCATCGAACTGTTTTGTATTCTTGTTATATCCTGAAAGAGCCTTATCGCCCAGTACAAAAAATCTGTAATCACCGACTCCTCTGATTATGCAGTTCTGTGAGTTGTAAATATTTGTGTCGTATTCAAACTTTTCAGATACTGAATTACTTTCAAGGTCGAATATTGAAAATACATAATTGCTTTCACCGTATCCGCATATTATAAGATTATTATCGGAATCCGAACCGACTGAATCAACCCAATTGATACCATCAGCTTTTCCGAGAACACTGCTTTTTCCGTTTTTATCAAATTTTACAAAGCCCTGGGATTCAGAATAGCATACGCTTGAACCGTCTGAAAATCCGTAATATCCGCTTACATAGTCATACTGTTCATCAGATTCATATTCAAGATTTACACTTGAAATCATTTTGCCGTCCTTGTCATACATTCTGTAAATATAAGTCTGTTCCCTTGCCTCCTCATAAGGAGTCCAGTCAAAATTTTCCCAGTCGATTGTTGTATCATCGTAATCAATGGGAGGCAAATCGCCGTATGATGTTTCATTTATAAATACTGCAAATCCTCCGTCACTGAGTACATTCATATTATTTATATAGTTTTCTTTAGATTCATCAAGCTCAATATTCATCGGAGTGAATGTTGAAAGGTCCGAAGAAATGCTGTAAATGACATTATCATAAGAAGTTCCGACATAAGCGTTGCAGTAATATACGTCATCAGCCGGAGAATATGCAATATTGCGTATATCCTGAATATCCTCCGGAACAGTATCAATGGATTCGCTTGAATAGGAATTTGTAATAAGTTCGCCGGCTGTCTGAACAGGACGTTCAGTATTATTATTGTTTTCGCCTGATTTTTTTTCACCGCAGGCGGTACATGATGACATGACAGCGAACATTACCGCACAGCTAAGGAACTGTGTGAATTTCTGATTTTTCATAAATAAAATCCTCCTTTAAAATTAGTTAATATGGTATTTTTTCCTTTATTTTTCCTGCGAGCTTTTTAAAAGGGTGTCGGGAATAAATATACTTTATGACTTTTATAAAAAGCATTGCAAGAGTCAGAAAAGGTACAATAAGAAAGACTATCACAGCAAAAAGATTTAAAGAAGCCTTGACCTCTGTAACCCTTGCAGAATTTTCCCACCATGTATACTGTACAGAGTTGGTTATTATAACAGAATTGCTCAGATGTTTAAGCCGTCTGAAATTATTTAAGAGTTTAAAGCGTGATGAATTTTCTACAGTCACAGATGTATTTTCATATTCATCTTCAACAAATTCGCTTATAGTATTATATGCAAAGTTCTCTACAGGATTCGGGACTACAGCCTCATATGATTCAACCGGTATTTCTTCATCTGTTTTTAAAAGGCTTTCCGCCGAGCCATATGAAATATATGCTCTTGGAAGCTCTCCGTAAGTCTTTTTTTCGGCACTGCATTCAGGAGCTTCAACAACTCCGGCAACATAAAAGTCAAATCCGCTTATTTCCGCATTCATTCCCTTTACTTCATCAGAGCCGAAAATCTGCCATGCAAGAGAACGGTCTATAACTATACCATTTTCAGAAAGCTCATCATCACGGAAATATGAACCGTCAGTGAATTTAAAATCATGTATCAGAAAAAAATCACTTGTAACGGCTGTAATTTCCGTTCTGGCAGTACCTCTTTTAGTTCCGGATACCTCCATTTTCCCGAGAGATGAAGTATAGGTATCAATCCAGAGTCTTTTATTATCTTCTTCTTTAAGAGATGCCCCTGTCATAGCACTTTTAATCTTGCTGCGGACAGCATTAACCGTATTTGTATCAGCTCCGGAATCCCTTGAAAAGAAACAGCTTACCTGAGAATAATCCATATCACTTTTATTATTACGCCATTTTTCCGCACCTCTCTGTGAAGTAAGCGAATTTATCTGACTGCAGGATATAATACTGAATGTTACCGCACCGGTAATGCACAAAAGATTTACAACCGATAATATTATTCTGGATTTAAGTGATTTCAGCTTCATGAATAATCACCTAATCTTTCATCTTAACCTGGTCGCCGTCATTCACGGGCTTGCTTGAAGTAGTAATAACATAGTCACCCATATTCAGATTACCCTGTACTGCACATGATACTTCATCAGAAGCAAGCACTTCAACGTCAACACGTTCAGCGAAATATCTGTTTCCGAGAGGTGAGCTTTTTGACTTTACTATAAGCACAAATTTTCCGTTTGAATCCTCATTCAAAGCACTTTTCGGAATTATAGTATCATATCGGCTTGTACTGCATGGGATTGATACAGACAAAGTATCACCGGAATTTACATCACCGCTCACCCTGAATTTAAGTATTCTGTTTTTCTTATCCTTGGAATCGTTTTTCATTTCAACAAGGTCTGCCTGTATTGAGTTGCTCCAGTCATTGAGAACTTCTACAGGAGTACCAACTTTTATTTTTTTAGTTTTTTCGGCTTCAACGCTTACAGTCATTGTATATCCTTCCTCAGATATATCTATAAGTGCAACGGCTTCATCAGGCAGGACATTATCGCCTATTCTGACAAGTATCTCGCTTAAAACTCCGGAATACTCAGCTTTTATTTCTTTTTCGCTGTCCTTTTTTCTGAGCTTTTCAACAACAAGCTTCTGGGCTTCTATCTCCTCATGCTTAGCCTTTACATCAATATCATTTGTCTGAATTGCAAGGTTATCCTGTTTTTTTGTATCCTCAAGAGCAATAACAAGAGTTTCAAGTTCACGCTGTTTTGCCGTAATCTGTTCATCAAGGGCATCAACGGTAAGCATATCATCTGATGAAAGATTTGATTCATAATCGGTTATTACAGCGTTAAGCCTGTTGGATTCCCCGTTAAGGTATGAAAGCTCATTGCTGAGAGTATCTCTGAGATTGTTTTTCTCTGATTTATATCTGCTTTCGCAATCATTAAAATAATCACTGCACTGATTTACCTTATCCTGAAGAGACTGCATAACTTCTTCTGATACATCAGGCGACATCATAAATGACTGCAAATCAGCCTCGGCACTCTGCAAATCTGACTGAGCCTTTATATATTCCTCATAATATCCGATAATATTTTTGGTATACTCACTTCCTATTGAGTAAATATCATCTGTATTGACAGCAGTCATATACATCTGAATATCAGCAAGCTTTGATGATATTCCGGAAAGCTCTGATTTAGCCTGATTGTATTCGCTCTTTTTAGCATCATTTTCAGCTTGTTTTGAGGCAACCTCATCACGCTTTGCAATAAGATTATTCAAATCCTCCTGAGCATTTTTAATAGCCTGATTTTCAGTTGCATAGTCCTTCGGAATAGTCAGAAGCATTTTCTGATATTCAAGCTCCATTGATTTAAGAAGTGTTTCAGCCTCTTTAAGCTCAGTATTTTCTTCATTGTTTATGGTAAAAAGAACATCGCCTTTTTTTATCTCCTGACCTGTTTTGACTTTTATTGCATCTATAGTACTGTTGGATTTGGCTTTTACTTCATATGACTGATTGGATTCTATAATTCCGCTTGCATTAAGCTTTTCAGTAAGGCTTCCGGATATACTGCTTTCTGTGGCAATCTCAGGAAGTGAGCGGTTCATTATAGTATTTGAGAAAAATGTCAGTATAAGCAGAATTATCAGAAATACTATCAGAAAATTTTTTATAATATCCTTGCGTTTCTGCGGATTTATTTCTTTTTTATCCTGATTTTTATTTTCGTTCATAGTTATCTTTCCTTTCATAAATATCAGCCCTTTATTCCTCCGGAATATGTTATTCCCTCAACAAGATAGTCTTCTCCATAGAGGAACATAAGAAGCGTAGGAATCATATATATAACAGCTACTGCAAAAGCAAGTCCCACATCACCCGTATTGATTTCTGATAAAAATACTGAAAGTGGGTGCATTTCCTTATCCTCAAGAAGTATAAGAGGCTGTTCGACCATATTCCAGTAATCTATAAATACGAGAAGTGTTACAGAAAATATTGCACTTTTGCAAAGAGGAAGACATATATGACGGAAAATCTGCCATTCGCTTGCACCGTCAAGCTTAGCTGCTTCTATATATGATGTCGGTATACGCTTCATGACCTTTGTCAGTAAAAATACGCTGAACGGCGAAAAAATTCCCGGAAGTATTATCGCCCATCTTGTATTGAGAATACCCAGCTTATCCGCTACAAGAAAATTCGGAACAAGTGTTACCTGATACGGCATAAGCATAAGTATTATATATGCGAAAAATATAATCTGTTTGATTCTTCCGTCATATCTTGCGAATCCGTATGAAGCAGACAGTGCTGTAACAACCTGAAAAAACGTTACCGGCACTACAAGTATTACAGAATTCCAGAATTTAAGAAGATATTCCGGACTTTTAAACAATACCGCAAAATACTGGCTGAATGATACCTTATCCGGAATAAATTTAAGATTCAGGGTTTCAGAGATATATGTCTTTTTATCAGAGGATATATTATTGAACATAACACCATAATTTGCGGATATTTCAGAAGATGTCATGAATGAATTTGTAATGGTAAGGACAGTCGGCATAATAAATACTATGGCAACAAGTCCGGCAAAAACAGTCAGCAAAGCTGTAAAAAAAATTTTTTTACGCTTTCTCCGGATATTCATTTATTCTTCAACGTCCTTTCCAAAGTGATTTTCAACTGCAAATAATATTCCTATAATTACTATCATTACAAGCGAAAGCAATATAGCTGCTGATGAAAGCTTCTGATAGTCAAGCGATTTGAACGTATTATTCATAAAATGCTGTAAAAGATACATTTTTCCGTACGGATAATCCCCCGTCAGCAGATATACTTCCCTGAATATCTTGAAGGAATTTATAAGCGAAAGTATAAGCACAAAAAATATGGTGGGCGAAAGATATCTTAGCTTTATATGCATAAATGTATAGAATTTTCCTGCCCCCTCAAGCTCCGCAACCTCAATTATATCCCTTGGAATTGCACTGAGTCCCGACATGAAAAGAATCATATTGTAGCCGAGATTTTTCCACAAAAACATCAGAACTATTACAACATGACTGTAAGGTGATTTCAGCCAGTCTATACTCTCAATTCCGAAATTCGCAAGAAATTCATTTGCTGTTCCGTAGCTGTGAAATATTACCTGCCATACAAGAACTACTGATGCAGTAGGAACCATTAACGGACATAGGAAAAATGTTCTGAATATGCTTTTCCCAGGAATCTTTGAATCAAGCAATACTGCAAGCCCCAGCGATAATATTACTGCAAGAGGTACTGCCACCGCTGAAAATGATACTGTATTTTTGACTGCCGTCTGAAATGCCGGATTCTTTATAGTCTGCACAAAATTATCAATGCCTACAAAATCCCTCATAATCGGATTATTTACCAGAGAATAATAAATTATTATACAGAATGGTACAAAAAAGAAAAACATTACTCCGATAAAGCTTGGAGCTATACAGAGATTGCTGAAAATCTTTTCACCCCGTCTTCCGCACTGTGATTTTCTTCTCTTTTTCATAAAAAAATACCCCCTTTATATATAAGTGATTTTCAGACCCGAAAAAGACGAAATTTTTTCACAAAAATTTTTTTAAATACCTGAAATTTTATAATGTACTACATTAAATAATACACTAATATTATTTAAATGTCAATAGTTTCTGAAAATAATCTATACTATATTTATAGTGATTTTTAACTGCGTTTTTGTTTCATTGAAAATATAATTTCGTTATTATATACAATCATAGCATATTTTTATTATATCTGTCTATACAAAAAACTTAATTTTTCCTTAATAAAAAATCGGGCTAATTATGTTGCCCGAATTATCAAAAATATATTTTTACAGCAATATGAAAACCATAAAATAACGGGCGAGCATTGCTCGCCCTCTGACTGTTAATTCAAGAAGTATTATGAATTTTCGTCCATACCGTTCAGTATATCAAGAACAAAATCAATAAATTCATCAGGAGTAGGCGTTCTGCCGTCCTTAGCCGGAATAAGTTCAGCAAGCTCATTAGGATTAGCAAATGCCATATCAATAGCGTTCTGCATTTCTTTTTTAACGCTCTCAACACTTACACCATTTTCCCGTGCAATCTGCTCATAAATTTTTTCGTCCATAAAAAATCCTCCGGAAATAAATTCACATATCAATTATATATCAATATAATAGTTTTGTCAATTATCCGGAAAAATATTTCTGTTGCATTTTATTGTGATTTTTTTCTGAATCTTGATTTCTGTCTGAGATTGAGAGAAGATGTAAAGATTTTATCCGAGTTGAAAATTCTTATTGCAAAGAACATACATACAGCAAATACAACAGCCTGATAAATTATACCAAATATAAATATCTTGTCATTTCCGAACATCAGATTATTCATAGCTGTGAAAGTATGAGTAAAAGGAATAGCATATACAATAGTTTTGATAACAGTCGGAAGCGTATTTATATCCGATACCATGGAAATCATATAAGGAATCATTGCACACATCATAACAGGCATTATAAGGCTCTGTGCGGATTTTGCATCATTAGCCATAGCACCGAGTATAATTGATACGGAAAGCGAAATCATAATAGTAAGGAATGTCTGAACCCCGACAAGAAGATAATCAGCAATTCCGAGATTAAGTCCGAGCTGATTCATAGCCTTGTCATATGAAAGAGTATCAGATACAACAGCACCTATTTCCTCACCGGACATTGCGGAAGTCATAGCACCGCCTATGAAAACATAATATCCAATCATAAAGGCTACAGCATTTATAAGAGCTACTATTGCGGCAGCTAACATTTTAGCACCAAGAACTGAACTTCTCGATACCGGAGCAGATAAAAGCGTTTCAAGAGTCTTATCTATTTTCTCCGTAGAAATTGCACCGATAATCATCTGTGAAGTATACATAACAAGAACGAATACTATAATCGGAATAATCATATTCTGAACGGATATATTCTGTATAATGGTACTCAT
>JAQXFT010000027.1 GCA_029005335.1 Oscillospiraceae bacterium | reverse complement strand
ATAAGCATCTGAATTTTAACATTCGGCTTCGGAATATCTTCAACACTTTTAAAGCCTGTTTCTTTAAGTGCAGTATCTATCCAGTATTTCCGGATATTTCTCCATAGTTTTTCATTTATGCTTTTATATCCGAAATAATTTGATTTATATATTTCAAGCTGTTCAGAAGTACTATATGCACATCTTCCGTGATGAGAACCCGTTATAACAGAAATTTCTTTCGGAAATCCGTAATGCTCAAGAATAACCTGTCCTGCAATATTATGCGGTGATCTGGAAATTTCTTTTAGATTCCGGATATTTATTCCCATATTTTCAAGCTTGTCAGAATATCCATAAATATTCGGTGCTATTTTGCTTTGAAATGCAGGAGTAAGTTTCCCTGTATCGTGAAGAAGTGCCATAAGCCTGCAGAAATTAACTGCTGTTTCCTGAGAATTATCCTTACTGCTGTTTGGTAAAAGTTTTTCCGATATATAAATTCTTAAGGATTCCGGAATCCAGTGATTAAAAAGGCGTTCAATAATACCTGCGGTATCATATGAATGTACCGTAAAAGGAAGCCACATCATGCTGTTATCTTTACAGCTTTTAGCCGGAAATAAAGATATTATTTTTTCCATATTATGCCTTTCTTTATATGCAGATATTATTAACGCCTGTATTTTTATTTTTTTATGTCAGACAATAAGATTTATTATTTTGCCTTGTTTGTATATTACTTTCTTTACATCATCAGCGGAAATTCCGAGAGCCTTTACCGCTTCTGCAAGTGCTTCTGCTTCATCAGCTTCTGCACTGACATTTATTACAGCCTTTCTCTTGCCCTTTACCTGTACCGGAATCTCAACTGTACTTGTAACAGTTTTGCTCTCATCAAATTCAGGGAATTTTTCATTTACAATATCTCCGCCGAAAACTATTTCATAGAGTTCAGCAGTAATGAAAGGTGCAAAGGGATTGAGAAGTACAAGAAAGCTTCTGAGTTCTTCCTTTGTAATCCAGCCGTCCTCACGGATTTTATTCATAAAGGTCATCATATTTGCGATTACCGTATTGAATTTGAAATCGTTGTGCTGTTCATAGCTTGTATGCTCCGGATTTGCATCATAGATAGTAGTGTCACAGCGTTTGATGAGATTATGAAGCATAAATTCGTGTTCCTTTGAAACTTCATCGCCCTTTACCATATCCTGAAGTGACCATACTCCGCTGAGAAAACGCTTTATACCTGTTATTCCCTTGAGTGTCCAGTTATTGTTCTTCTCATATTCGCCTATGAACATCATATGAAGTCTGAATGTATCTGCACCATATTCACTTACAACATCTATCGGGTCAATAGCGTTTCCGGAGCTTTTTGACATCTTCTTGCCCTCTGAATCAAGTACAAGACCATTGCACATTCTTCTCTTGAATGCTGTTTTATTCGGAACTTTTCCTATATCATAGAGGAAGTTATTCCAGAAGCTTGCATAGAGCATATGTCTTGTAACGTGTTCAACACCGCCTGTATAGAGGTCAACCTGTCCCCAGTAATTGAGCTTGTCCTGTGAAACAAATTCCTCATTGTTTTTCGGGTCAAGATATCTGAGCCAGTACCATGATGAGCCTGCCCAGTTAGGCATTGTATCAGTTTCACGTACAGCAGGCTTTCCGCACTTCGGGCATTTGCAGTTTACCCAGTCCGAAAGCTTTGAAAGCGGACTTGCACCTGTTTCATTTGGTACAAAATCATCAGTTTCCGGGAGTACGAGCGGAAGGTCTTTTTCATCAAGAGCTACTGTTCCGCAGTCTTCGCAGAATACTATCGGGAAAGGTTCACCCCAGTATCTCTGACGGTTAAAAGGCCAGTCCTGCATTTTGTAATTTACCATTTCATGACCGCAACCCATTTTTTCAAGGGTTTCAATCATAAGTGATATAGCTTCTTTTACTCCGAGATTATTCAGATTACCGCTGTTTATATGTACACCATCTCCCGTATATGCTGATTCGGAGATGTCTCCGCCCTCGATTACCTGAACTATCGGAATACCGAATTTTTTAGCAAATTCATAGTCCCTGTCATCATGTGCCGGAACTGCCATAATTGCACCTGTTCCGTAATCCATCATTACATAATCTGATATATAAATCGGGATTTCCTTATTTGTAATGGGGTTTATCGCTGTGATGCCGTCAAGGCGTACTCCGGTTTTATCCTTGTTTGCTGAACGTTCTATAGAACTCTTTTTAGAAGCCTCTGCCTTATAGGCGTTTACTTCATCGGCATTTTTAAGCTTATCACTTTTTGTGAGAGGGTGTTCCGGAGCGATTACCATAAATGTAACACCATATATTGTATCCGGTCTTGTTGTGAATACTTTAAGACCTTCTTCGCTGTCCTTAATCGGGAAAACGATTTCTGCTCCGACACTTCTGCCAATCCAGTTACGCTGTGAATCCTTGAGGCTTTCCTTCATGTCGATATTCTCAACATCTTCAAGCATTTTATCTGAATATGACTGCATTCTGAGATACCAGACATCTCTCTTTTTGCGGACAACTTCGCCGTGACATCTGTCACAAAGTCCTCCCTGACTGTCCTCGTTGCTGAGAACTGTTTTACACTGCGGACAGAAGTTTACTTCTCCTGATGCCTTATATGCAAGTCCGTTATTATAGAGCTGGAGGAAAATCCACTGAGTCCACTTATAGTAATCTTCATATGATGTTCCGATTTCCCTGTCCCAGTCGAATGAATATCCCATTCTTGTAAGCTGGCTCTTGAATTTCTGTACATTACGTTCAGTTACGTCCACTGGCTGTTCGCCTGTCTTGATAGCGTAATTTTCTGTCGGGAGTCCGAATGCGTCCCAGCCTGCCGGATAAAGTACGTTATAGCCCTTGAATCTCATATATCTTGCTATTATATCTGTAGGCGTAAAGCATTTTACGTGTCCGAGATGTATTCCCTTTCCGTTAGGGCCGAAAAATTCGCTGAGGACATAGAATTTCGGCTTTTCTGAAAAGTCCTCTGCCTTATAGGATTTATTTTCTACCCAGTATTTCGCCCATTTTTCTTCTATTGATTTAAAATTATATTCCTGCATTTGTTATCCTCCAAAATTAATATGCTACTCCCCAGTAAATCATTTTGTCTGCCGGCTTGCCACAGCATACGCATTTATCGCCTGTATGTTCCTGTTCAAGAGGCATACATCTTGATGTTACTCCTGCTTCCTCTTTCATTTTAAGCTCACATTCCAAATCTCCGCACCACATTGTTTTTGCGAAGCCTCCTTCAGAAGTCATAAACTCCTTTACTTCCTCAAGAGTCTGGCATATCTTTGTATGTGTTTCACGGTTTGCGAGAGCCTTTTCAAAAAGTGCATTGTGAATTGAATCGAGCATTTCCCTGACTGCTGTCTCAAGATTTTCGAGCGGTACAAAAGTTTTTTCACGGTTATCACGTCTGCAAAGACAGCACTGATTATTTTCAATATCCTTGGGGCCTATTTCCACTCTCAGCGGTACGCCTTTCATTTCGTATTCTGAAGCCTTCCAGCCTAATGAACGGTCTGTTACGTCTATTTTTGTACGGATACCGGCTTTACGGAGTCTTTCAAAGAGTTCGTTTGCTTTATCGATTACTCCCTCTTTATGCTGTGCTACAGGTATTACTATTGCCTGAACCGGTGCAATTCTCGGAGGGAGAATAAGTCCGTTATTATCTCCGTGTGTCATTATGATACCGCCGATAAGTCTTGTTGAAACTCCCCAGCTTGTCTGATGCGGATAGTGAAGCTTATTATCGCTTCCGGAAAACTGTATGTCAAATGCCTTTGCGAAGCCGTCTCCGAAATAGTGACTTGTACCTGCCTGCAATGCCTTTCTGTCATGCATCATACATTCTACTGTATATGTTTCCTCAGCTCCGTTGAATTTTTCCTTATCGGTTTTGCGACCCTTTACAACAGGCATAGCAAGAACATTTTCGCAGAAATCGGCATAAATATTAAGCATACGCTGAGTTTCCTCACGTGCTTCGTCAGCAGTAGCATGCATTGTGTGTCCCTCCTGCCAGAGAAATTCACGGTGACGGAGAAAGGGTCGTGCTGTTTTTTCCCACCTTAATACAGAACACCACTGATTATAGAGCTTAGGCAAATCCTTATAGGACTGGATTACATTTTTATAGTGTTCACAGAAAAGTGTTTCAGAAGTAGGGCGTATACAATAACGCTCTTCCAGTTTATTGCTTCCTCCATAGGTTACCCATGCACATTCCGGAGCAAAACCTTCTACGTGTTCCTTTTCTTTTTCAAGAAGCGATTCCGGAATAAGCATAGGGAGATATACGTTTTCGTGACCTGTTTCCTTAAAGCGTTCATCAAGGCTTTTCTGAATATTCTCCCATATAGCGTAGCCATAGGGACGATAGATATACATTCCCCTGATTGATGAATAGTCTATCAGTTCAGCTTTTTTGCATACATCTGTAAACCATTGTGCAAAATCAGTTTCCATATTGGTAATCTGTTTGATTTCCATATTGTTTTTATTACCCATAAAATAACTCCTTTTCTTATATAATACTATTTGATTTTTTTATTATATCACATATTTTCACAAATTTCAAGTATCCGCCCTACAAATTTTATTTTTTTCAAAGAAAAAAATCTCCCCTGAGGGAGATTTCTGCGGAAATTTTGTTTTTTCTGGTATGCCTGAATGGAATCGAACCCTCGCACATGGCGTCGGAGGCCACTGCTCTATCCACTGAGCTACAGGCACATTTATTTTTCTACATATTATTATAGCATAACCTCTTGAAAATTGCAAGCATATATGATATAATATTTTCAAATAACAAAAAAATTTTTTCAGGAGGCAATCATCTTGGCGGATAATATTTATATAATAGTTGCTCAGACAGGCACAAACGTTGCAAAGGCTATAAAATTCTTTACTAAAAAGCCTTATAATCATGTTTCGGTAGCAGGTGATATTGAACTTTCAAAAATGTACAGCTTCTTCCGTACATACAGATATACTCCTCTCCCTGCTACTTTCAACGAAGAAATAATAGGCGAAGGTACTCTTGGTCTTTTCAATAATATACCATGTGAAATATACGAAATTCCTGTATCTCATGAACAGAAAGTTCACTTTCAAAGACTTATAAACAATTTTTATATTTTCAGAAACAACTATTCTTATAATATACTTGGGCTTATTGCTATATACCTTAACATATCATGGGACAGAAAAAGCCATTTTCTGTGTTCACAGTTCGCCGCACATATATTAAGCGAAATCGGCATAAATCTCCGGAAAAAGCCCTGCCTGTGTACTCCGGACGATTTCCGGTATATTTCTGATGCACGCCTTATATACAGAGGTGAATTAAATCACTGGCATACTCAGAAATATTTGCAGTGTTCAGATAATAACTTCTACAGCTTCAATTAGAATCCTCTCTGCATTCCGGAGACTGTCCGGCGAAAGAAAATAAAGTACATAATAAAATCTGCTTTCCGGTTCGGCAAAGCCAAAATCTATCGTAATTTTATCATGAAGTACACTTACTGTCACTTCCCCTCCGTTTATTACTATCCCTGCCGGAGCTATTTTTTCATTGTTTATCCGGTTGTATGTGTTTGAATACGATACCGCAAACATATATAAAAGCGATGTAGCCAGAATATATAAGAATACTATCCTTATGACCTTTTTCATGCTATTTCAGCTCCTCCAGTGCTTTCGCTATCGATTTTCCCAGAAGCTCCCCCGAATAACACGCCTGTTCAAGTGTATTTCCGTGAGAGCCTACTTCTATCAGCAGACTTCCCGTTGTTATATCCTGATTGTAATGACGATAATCAAAAAGAATCGGTCTTGTCATTCCCGGATTGTCACTCTCTATCTGACTTTGCAGAAGTGATGCAAATCTGAAATTCTTCATATAATCAGGCATATCCATTGTCCCGTCATCACAACCCGATATAATCATAATCTGTGCTGCTTCTTTTCCGTTTATCTCTGTATACGGCTGATATGCAACCGTATCTGTACAGATTGCATCACGGTGAATATCAAGTACAACCTTTATAGTAGGATATTCCTCAAGTATCTCATTTACTGTCTCTGCACTTCTGTCATATGCCCCGTTATATGACGGATAATCATGTATCACTGTTGAATGTATTACTCCTATTCCTGCGGATTCAAGCTCCTTCTGAATCTCATTTCCGACCATTATCACATTTTTTGTCTCATCGGTTGTCCTATAGTTGAAATTTGAATCATAAAAATCCCTTACATACGGTTCATAAGTCTCCGTTGTATGCGTATGATAAATAAGTACCTGCGGTTCGTCTGTATCTTCTATCTTAAATTCCGGCAGAAGCCTGCTTTCATCTTTCAGTGTCTGCATATTCACTGACGTTTTATTATTTACCTGACCCCCCTTATCCAAATCAAAAAATGTAGTTCCGTCATAATGTCCGTATGTTGTACGGATTATACTTCCACCCTCCGTCCATTCATCAGGATAAGGCTTTGCTCCCGGATTCTGCGATACTGTTTTATATATCGGTACTTCATCAGACTGAGCTTCCTGACTTTCAGCAGATTCCTCCTCATATCCGTATCCCTCAGATATTATTATATCCTCAAAATCCTCCGAAATTCTTCCGTTATAGGATTTGTTACCTTTTATCACCCTTTCTTCATCATGCCTTATTGATATACTGTTCATCTTATCAGCAAAATTTTCAATTATATCTCCTGCATTCATAAACAGTCCTGCACTGAATGGCAGTGTAATCAGAAGAAATTCTTTTATAAATGCTCTCAGCTTACGCTTTTTACGTCGTGTCATGCTATCACCTCAATAATATTTACATACTATAAAATTTATATTCAGCAAAAAAATAAAAATTTCTTTTGTTAATTATATTATCTCAGGCATTTTGTATAATTCTGCTTCATATATATCTGTATGTATTGGAGTTGATATTATATGTATAAATGCTACAGCGTTAAAAGATTTTTCAGGCTTCTTATGATTGATGCAGTTATTTTTACAATAATATACTGCTTCACCGGAATCAGCAGACATCTTATATTCTCCTCCGCAGACTATGGCGAAGATAAAATCTTTCTGCCTGTAATAATGTATCACAGTATCCATGAGGGTGCAGGCATGAGCTATGAGGTAACGCCTCAGCAGATTGAATCAGATTTGAAATATCTCAGTGAACATAACTATAACTCCGTATCTGCACAACAATTGGCTGACTATGTATACAACAGAGGCGAACTTCCGGAAAATCCCGTTATGATTACTCTTGATGACGGCTTTTACAACAATTTCTATTATCTCCTGCCACTTCTTGAAAAATATGATATGACTGCTGTCGTATCAGTTGTAGGTACTTATGTCGAAAATGATGCCGTAAAAGACCCCCATGTCCCGGAATATTCTTATCTCACATGGGAGGATATCAATGATATGCTCGGCTCAGGCAGATTTGAAATCGGAAACCATACCTTTAATATGCATAGTCCGAAAGGCATACGTATGGGGTGCAGTATAAACAAAGGCGAAAATCCCGAGGAATATTCAGATATACTTAATCAGGATATTTCCCTGCTTCAATCCCTTATAAAGGAAAATACCGGCACTGTTCCCATAGTATTCACATATCCTTTCGGCTATACCTGTAAGGAAAGCATTCCGGTACTCCGTGAAAATGGCTTTATTATAACTCTCAATTGCTACGAAAAGCCGAACTATATAACAAGGAATCCCGATTGCCTTTATGGTATAAACCGCTATAACAGAAGCGGGCTTTATTCTACGGAAGAATTTATGTCAAAGCTTCTCAAGGAGTAAACTTAAATGAAAAGATGTAAAAAGATATTGTTTATTATTTTGCCTGCTCTGATAATTGCAGTTCTGTATACTATCGGATTTGTATATAAAAAGTTTAAAAGGTTTTTTGTGCTTCCATGCGTTTTCCATATGTTTACCGGATATTACTGCTGTGGATGCGGAGGCACAAGAAGCTTTTTCGCACTCCTGCAGGGAAATATACTAAAGTCATTGAGATACAATCCGATTGTAGTTTTCGGCATAATACTGCTTTTTCTCAAATGGCTTGAGCTGATTTCAGACAAAAAAATAATCCCTCAGAGCCGTATTTTCTGGTATACGGTTCCGGGGATTTTTATAGCTTTTTATATTCTGCGGAATTTCATTCCGGCTATTGCACCAATTTAATCAGCATTATTTTCAGCTTCTGAATAGCTCTTATCCATTTCTTCAATCACATAATCAAAGAAATCATAGAAATCATCATAGCCTTCTTTTTTCCATACCTCGTCATATTTTTCGTCTGTATATTTTTCAAGATATTCCGGAATTTCTCCCGTTTCCTCATAAGTATCACGGACATTTTCAAAATCATTTGCCACTTTGAATACATCACTGAAGATAGGTCCGTAAAATGCAAGCATCATTCCGGTAATAAGCATAGCTATAGTCGAGATAATAATTCCGGCTATTGCCATGCCCTTTCCGCTGTAACGCTTTACAAGTGTTACTATACCGAGTATAAGTGCCGGAATCGCAAGTATGAAATTAAATCCCATACAACAGCACAGAATAAGCGACAATATACTAAGTATCAGTGATACTATTGCAAATCCGGTATGTCCACCTCCCTGATTGGTGGTATAATTCGGGTCAACAGGCGGTGCTTCATAAAAACCGCTCTGATTTCCTCCGCTGTAATTCATTTAAAAAATCCCCTTTCGTTTTTTTATACGCCTGCCTGCCAGTTCCAGTTCCTTATATCAAGCTCATCAAGATTGAACGGTGTAAGCTGATATACGCAGTAGTTAAGCCAGTTTGAAAACATCAGATTTGCCGTACATCTCCACGAAAATTCCGGAGTTCTTGACGGGTCGTTATCGGGAAAATAATTATATGGTATTTTTATGTCAAGACCCTTTTCCAAATCCCTGAAATATTCATTTGCAATGGTTTCACGGTCGTATTCTGAATGACCTGTAATAAAATACTGTCTTCCGTTTTTATTGGCGACTATATGCACTCCCGAAATATCAGAGGAAGTCAGTATTTCAAGCTGATTTACTTTTTCTATATCCTCACGCCTTACTTCCGTATGTCTTGAGTGAGGCACATAAAAGCAGTCGTCAAAACCTCTTAAAAGCTTGCTGTTTTCAACCTCTGTTTTGTGCGGAAAAATTCCGAACATCTTTTCCGGAAGCAGATACTTCGGTATTCCGAAATGATAATATAATCCCGCCTGAGCCCCCCAGCATATATGAAGCGTTGAAAATACATTTGTAGTTGACCACTTCATTATTTCGCATATTTCGTCCCAGTAGTCAACAGCTTCATAATCGAGCTGTTCCACAGGAGCTCCCGTAATTATCATGCCATCATATCTGTTGTTTTTTACTTCATCAAAGGTTTTATAAAAAGATTCAAGATGATTCATTGATGTATTCTTTGAGATATGCGATGACATATAAAGCAGGTCTATATCCACCTGCAACGGCGTATTGCTGAGAAGTCTCATTAGCTGACATTCTGTCTCTATTTTCTTGGGCATTATATTAAGTATAATTACTTTAAGAGGTCTTATATCCTGATGTTCCGCTCTGTCCTTTGCGATAACAAATATATTCTCTTTTTCCAGCATTTTGTATGCCGGAAGCTCAGCTGAAATTTTTATAGGCAATTCTGTCCCTCCTGCAGTAAAAAATTTTCAGTAAATCCGGCTTATAAGCAGGCTCTGAGGGGACATATATGTCCCCTCCGGAAGCCATTAAACCGGCATAATTTTCTGTGAAGTATCGGAATGCTTTGAATCGATTCCGTATTTTTTGTTTCTTCTCTGCTCAAAGAATTTTACTGCAACCTGTCCGAATTGTGCATAGCTGAGGACATCTTCCTCCTGTTCAGTCCATTCAGCACACTCCTTCCTGAGCTTTTCAAGCTCCGGCTCGAGCAAATCAGCAGGTCTGCAATCAACAGGTTCTTCATCACCGATAATCTTCTTTCGGAATGCAGGGTCAATAGGAGTCGGGGTCTGTCCATATTCTCCCCTTACTACGCCCTTGAATTCCTTTGTAACCATTTTATATCTCTCGCCTGTAAGAACGTTGAATACCGCCTGTGTACCTACAATCTGTGAAGTAGGAGTTACAAGGGGCAGGTCTCCGGCATCTTTACGGACTCTCGGAACTTCCTGAAGAACTTCGGTAAGCTTGTCTTCCTTTCCTGCCTGTTTAAGCTGTGAGAGAAGATTTGAAAGCATTCCGCCCGGTACCTGATATATAAGTGCATTTGCATCAACTGCAAGCATTTTCGGGTCAAGAAGTCCGCTTCTGATGTACTTTTCACGGAGCTTCATGAAATAATCCCTGATTTCCGTGAGAAGTTTAAGGTCAAGACCTGTATCGTATTCCGTTCCCTGCAATGCTGCTACCATTGATTCTGTCGGTGTATGTGATGTTCCGTTTGCAAGCGGTGACATTGCAGTATCTATCCAGTCCACTCCCGATTCTATTGCCTTTAACAGACACATTGAAGCAAGTCCTGATGTATAGTGAGTGTGAAGCTGTATCGGAATCTTTACGGCTTTTTTCAGGTCTGCTATAAGGCTTCCTGCCCTGTATGGTGTAAGAAGTGCTGCCATATCCTTGACGCATATTGAATCTGCTCCGACAGATTCAATTCTTTTTGCATAGTCAACAAAATATTCATTTGTAAATTTATCGCCTGTTGTATAGGAAATTGCTATCTGTGTATGAGCTCCTTCCTTTTTAGCGGATTTTACAGCAGTTTCGAGATTTCTCACATCATTGAGAGCATCAAAAATTCTGATTATGTCTATTCCGTTTGCCACTGATTTCTGTACGAAATATTCGAGTACGTCATCAGCATAGTGACGGTAGCCAAGCATATTCTGTCCTCTGAAAAGCATCTGAAGCTTTGAGTTTGGGAGATTTTTTCTGAGTATGCGAAGTCTTTCCCATGGGTCTTCATTTAAGAATCTGAGACATGAATCAAATGTAGCACCGCCCCAGCATTCTATTGAGTGAAAGCCTGCCTTATCCATAAGGGGAAGTACAGGGAGCATTTCCTCCGTAGTCATACGTGTTGCAATAAGTGACTGGTGAGCATCACGTATGGCGGTTTCAGTAATACCGATTTTTGCCATAATAATTACAAGTCCTTTCTCTTACTTTACTGTTGCAAGCGTATCAGACGGATTTACAGTATCGCCTTTCTTTGCAAGTATGCTTGTAACCTTTCCGTCACATGGTGAAACGATATCGTTTTCCATTTTCATAGCCTCAAGAACCATTATAACCTGTCCTTTTGTCACGGAATCTCCGACACTTACCTTTACATCAAGAATAGTTCCTGACATAGGTGCTGATACTGATTCGCCCTCTCCCTTTTCAGGTGCAGAAGCAGGTGCAGGAGCTGGCTTAGCCGGTGCAGATACAGGTGCTGTCGCTACAGGTGCTGAACCGTCAGTAATTTCTTCAACTGCTACATCGTATGATTTGCCATTTACAGTTACATTGAATCTTTTCATTTTTATGTACCACCATTCTATATGATTATTTTAGTTAAAACGGAATATTATTGTGCTTCTTCGGAAGCTTTGTTACTCTCTTGCCTGAAAGTATATCAAGTGCTGATGAAAGCACTGTTCTTGTATCAGATGCGGAAATAACTTCGTCAATACAGCCTGTTTCTGATGCTTTTTCTGCTGATGCAAGTGTTGATTTGTATTCTTCGGCAAGTTCTTTTCTTTTTGAGGAGAGGTTTTCTGCTCCCTTTAATCTGTCATGCCACAGAAATTCAACCGCAGTTTCAGGAGCTACCGGACTTATATACGCTGATTCCCATGCATATGTAAAATCAGAGCTTACATCTTTTCCGGCAAATGCACTGAATACTGTTCCGACAGCCTTTCCGGTAACTACTGCAAGCTTTACTGTAGTAGCTTCTGCATAGCATGATGCAAGTGCTGTCATATTCTTTACTGCTGATACCGAATCTGTCATGTCAAATCCCTCTGTATCAACAAGTGTTACCAGCGGAATTGAAAAAGCATCACAAAGTCTTACAAAACGTGCAATTTTTGAACAATCGGAAGAATTAAGCTTATCATCAGTTTTATTTGTTGCAATTATTCCGGCTGTTTTTCCCTCTATTCTTGCAAGAGCAGTATATGAAGCCTTTCCGCAATCAGAATACAATTCGATTGCTGTATCAGAATCAGTAATTCCGTCTACAAGTCCTTTGAAATCTGCTGAGACTGCTCCGGAGGGTTCAAGTGGTTCAAATTCCGGTACAGGTGAAAGGTTATTCAAAGGCATTATGTTTATAATATCTCTTGCCTTTTCAAGAGCCGATTTTTCGTCACCGCATACTATTGAAGCTATTCCGGCTTTCATTGCTGATTCGGCAGATGTATTTTCTGAATTTGGTGTCATGAAAAATTCGGAATCCTTTGTCATTATGACAAAATCAGATGAACAGGCAAGTATTGATGAGCTTCCTGCACAGGTTTCCGCTATAACTGAAATCTGAGGTACTACTCCTGATACTGCTGATGATGCTGAAATCATCTTTCCATATGCCATAAGCGATTCAGCAGTGCCGTCCATAATTGCTCCGTCAGAATCATGTATTCCGATTATGGGCGTTCCTGTCTTTGAGGCGAGGAAATAGAGCTTTGCAATTTTTTCTGCATGAGCCATTCCGATTCCGCCGGCAGATTTTTCCTGTGAAAAAGCATATACAGGATTTCCGTTTACATATCCGTATGCTGTAACCACAGATGCCGGCTTGTCCTTTTCCTTAATACCGGAATTTATTTCGGTATATTTTCCGTCATCGAACAGAATAGAAAATCTGTCCTGAGTTCTTTGAAATTCCATTGACATTCATTCCTTTCGGATAGTGTTGTATATATTATATGATACTATTTTTACAGCCTTTTTTCAAGTGTCTGTAAAATTTACATTCATTTTTTAATATTATCCATAAATTATCTTGTGAATATAAGAAAATTTATAGTCAATTTTCCTTGCCTATAGCATTTCTTATAGCTCTCAGCTCATCGGGAGTAAGTTCACGGAAAGTTCCGGGCTTCAGCATTCCAAGCTTCAAAGGACCTATGCTTATTCTTCTGAGCCTTGCAACCTCAAGTCCGACTGCCTCGCACATCTTTCGTATCTGACGGTTTCTGCCCTCCTTGATAGTTATCAGAAGAACAACTCTTCCTGCCTGTTTATCCTTGACAACTACATTTGCAGGCAAGGTTTTTTTTCCGTCAATTTCCACTCCCTCCGCAAGCCTCACAAGCTGTTCGTCGGAAATATCCGGTCTCACCGTAACACGGTATGTCTTTGAAATATGTCTGCTGGGGTGCATTATATTATTTGCAAATTCGCCGTCATTGGTAAAAAGCAGAAGTCCCTCGGAATTTCTGTCCAGTCTTCCTATAGGGTATACTCTTTCATCAAGTCCCTCAAGCAAATCCATAACGCATTTGCGGTCAAGCTCATCAGATACTGTTGTAACATATCCTCTGGGCTTGTTGAGCATTATATAAATCATCTTCTTTTTTTTAGGAATATAG
>JAQXFT010000026.1 GCA_029005335.1 Oscillospiraceae bacterium | reverse complement strand
CCCTATCTGTCGTGGGCGAAGGATATTTGAAAGGAGCTGTCCCTAGTACGAGAGGACCGGGATGGACGCACCTCTGGTGAACCAGTTGTCACGCCAGTGGCACGGCTGGGCAGCTATGTGCGGAACGGATAAACGCTGAAGGCATCTAAGCGTGAAGCCGGCCTTAAGATAAGATATCCCATCTTAGGAGTAAGACCTCTCATAGACTATGAGTTTGATAGGCCTGAAGTGTAAGCACGGTGACGTGTTCAGCTTGTGGGTACTAATCGGTCGAGGGCTTTTCCTTTTGATTCGTGTGAAACAGTTCTCTTGCTTGTTTGGATTACGAGCTTTATTCTGATTTAAGTAAATGAAAAAAATTTTGGAAATCGCTTGACAAACCGTTTACAATATGCTATAATAGTTATGTTGAGTTATTAAGAGCGCCATTAGCTCAGTTGGTAGAGCAACTGACTCTTAATCAGTGGGTCCTGGGTTCGAGTCCCCGATGGCGCACCAGTAACGGCCCGTTGGTCAAGCGGTTAAGACTCCGCCCTCTCACGGCGGCATCACCAGTTCGAGTCTGGTACGGGTCACCAAGATTTTTTTAGCCGGTGTTTATGGTAATGAGGTCACACCCGTTCCCATTCCGAACACGGAAGTTAAGCTCATATGCGTCGAAGATACTTGGCTGGCGACGGCCTGGGAAAATAGAACAATGCCGGCATCTACAATCCTCAATAGCTCAGTCGGTAGAGCATGCGGCTGTTAACCGCAGGGTCGTTGGTTCGAGTCCAACTTGGGGAGCCATATTTATTAAAAAAGTCCGAAAAATCGGGCTTTTTTTCTTTTTATATATCAGATGTGACCTGACCGCCCATATAAAATGGGCGGTATTTTTTATAAAAAGGCAAGAAAAGTCGAGAAAAAACTTTTTCAGCATGATATACTTAAAATATAAGGGGGTGAGGAAATGAAAGAACAGATAATGGCAGTTCAGAAAATGCAGGAATACATTGAGGATAACCTTTCAGATGAAATTTCTTTAGGTGATTTGTCGGAAGTATCACATTTTTCGCCATGGTATTCCTATCGTTTATTCCGGAACTATATCGGACTTACTCCGGCAGAATATATAAGGAGGCTGAGACTTTCACATTCAGCAATGATTCTTAAAAAAGGTGGTTCAAAGGTAATTGATGTAGCTGTCGGTATTGGTTTCGGAAGCACAGATGGCTTTCAGAGGGCATTTTTTCGGGAATTTGGTTGTAATCCTAAGGAGTATTCCCGTACTAAGATTCCGATTCCCCTTTTCATTCCGTATGGTGTAAAATTCAGAGAAATCAGAAAGGAAGTATTGAATATGGAAAATGTACAGAGTATTTTTGTCCAGCTTATGAAAAAGCCTCGCCGTAAGGTTGTTATCAGGAGGGGTATTAATGCAGAGGATTATTTTTCTTACTGTGAGGAAGTCGGCTGTGATGTATGGGGAATCTTAATGAGCATGGATTCTCTTTGCGGAGAGCCTGTCTGTCTCTGGCTGCCGGAAAATTACCGCAAAGCCGGTACATCACGCTATGTTCAGGGCGTTGAAGTATCGACGGAGGATAATATTTTAATTCCGGAGGGCTTTGATGTAATTGAATTTCCCGAAACAGAATATCTTGTATTTCAGGGAGAGCCTTTTCCGGAGGAGGATTACAGTCAGGCAATTGTTGCAGTTCAGCATTCAATGGATAAATATGACCCGTCATTAATCGGCTATGAATGGGATAATGAAAATCCCCGTATTCAGTTAGAACCAAGGGGAGAACGTGGATATATTGAAATGAGGGCTGTAAAAAAAATTTCCTCCGTCAGATGACGGAGGATTTTTTTAAGTACTTTTTTGTGTTTCGGAAGTATTTTCCGTATGAGGTTCTGTAATTTCGGGCGGTTCATATCCTGTAAGCTCCTGATATTTGTCGAGAGTCATTGTACCGGCTGAATTATAATTCTTTATAAGATATTCTCTGGGCATATATTTTTCTGAAATATTGCCGTTATTATCTGTCAGATACTCACCGTACCACAATCCGAAAAATGACCATACGGAATTATCTCTGAATACAGAATCTATATCCGGAATCGAACTGCATTCACTCAGTGCAATTAATTTGTCCTGACCGATAAAATCCTGAAGCGAGGCAAAATATTCATACTGGCTTCCGTATTCCTTGTCAGGGGAAATATATATATCCATTGAGGCTATATCGAAGGTATCCGACGGGACTATATATTCCTTGCTCTGACCGTTCCAAATCCATATAAGGTTATCAAGCTCAAAATATTCTGTCATTCTGGTATACATGAGCTTCCATAGCCAGCGGTAGTCGTCCGCACCGCTTGCACCCCACCAGAACCACTCTCCTGATGCCTCGTGAAGCGGTCTCCAGAGTACGGGAATCCCCTTGTCTTTAAGAGACATAAGCTGTCCTGCCATATTGTCTATATCAAGTATGATTCCATAACATTCCTTTGAAATTTTTCCCTCTCCATAAAGACCTCTTATTTCCTCCTGTGTCATGCATGAAATATCAATATCAGTTGTGGCATCTGAAATCCGGAAATCTGTTTCTTCTGCATATACGGAGGCTTTTTCATCAGGTGAACGCCAGTACCACATAAGCCCGACTATTCCGCCGTTTCTGTACCAGTCAGCACAGGCATCAATATCCCTGAAGCTTTCATCATAGCTTGCATATGATGTTTGAAGTGCTGAAAATCTGATTGCAGGTTTTTTTCCGGTTATGGAATATATGAGGTCTATTTCGCTGTTTGTATTGTCGGAGGCATATTGTCCGGTTATTACATATTTTCCGTAATTGTCCGAAAGGAACTGCATAAGCTCCTGAGCAGATTCTCCGGCATTGGCATTTGAAAGGGTGCTGTTGTTATTGTAGCCTATATCCTTGAGAGATGTATTGTTTGAAATTTCCAGATAGTCTACAGCCATATCATTTCCGTCAGAAGATATAGCTACAGATGAAGCTCCCTCAGTGAGGAATACTCCGTGCATAGTTATTTTTGTGAATTTTCCCTCGGCGTTGGTTTTGAACTGTCCGATTTTTCTTTCATTAATCTGGATAGAACACAATATTTCGCTTTCGGAGGATATGCAGAATGTCAGGTCATAGTGCTGATTGGTCGGGACGCTTACCTGAAAATCAAGCAGATTATTACCGTTGAAGCCGGTTATATAACCTGTTCCCTCAAATCCGGAAATTGCTGTTTCAGACTGGAAATCTGTATTGGTTATGCACTCCTCAGCCTGATATTTCTGACCCATATCCGCTGGTTTAATTTCGGGATATGTTACAGGGTATTCCGGATAGGTTTCAACCGTCGTAGTATCTGTTGTTATGGCTGATGTAACTGTTTCGGTAGTTTCCGTGATTTCCTCAATAAGACCGTCTGTTATATTGACTACTCTCTGAACCTTCTGACAGCCTGAAAAAAATGAAAGTGTTAAGGCAAACGAGCTTATAACAGCCGTAAGTTTTAGTTTGTTCATCATAACTCCCTGTTTCTGATTTTTTATTTTTATTATTTTTATTATATCATAATAATTTCCGCTTTGCAAACCCTCTTAAAATTTTTTGAAACTAATTATAAAAACCTCTTGACAATCTCCCGAAAGTATGTTAATATATACAATAATATATGATAAAGCGTTGATGAGGAAGGCTATTTCCGGAGTATACCGTTACAGAGAACAGTCATAAAGGTGAGAGGACTGCACAGTATAGGAAAAAGCATACCGCCTCTGAGTCTGTCCAATAAACAGCGGTCGCTCCCGTTACCGAGCTAATGAGATACGGATTTTT
>JAQXFT010000025.1 GCA_029005335.1 Oscillospiraceae bacterium | reverse complement strand
ATATTCAAAATCATATCCGGTATATGTAACGATATTCAGCCCGAGTTTTTTTATTTCCTTTGCAAGAAATGCAAGCTCATGAGCCTGACAGAAAGGCTCGCCTCCGCTGAATGTTACGCCGGCAAGAAGCGGATTTCCTTTGATTTTTTCAAGAAGTTCATCGGAAGAAATTATTTTTCCGCCCTCAAAGTCATGAGTCTGCGGATTGTGACAGCCTTTACATCTGTGCGGACAGCCCTGCACGAATATTGTAAACCTTATTCCGTCACCGTCAACGATTGAATCGCTGACAGTTCCGGCAATCTTTAAATTCATAAGCTTCTCCTATATATTATGCTTTACACGGTCATGAACTTCCGCACGCTTGGCATTGTTAAAGCGGTCAACAGTACCCACCAGATAGCCTGTAATTCTTCTGATACGCTCAAAAGGCATATTGCCCTCGTGACGACCGCAGGCCGGACAGGTCTCGCCTATAATTCCGGTATATCCGCATACAGGGTCACGGTCTACAGGGTGATTTATTGAGCCGTAGCCTATACCGGATTCTTTCATACAGCGTACAACCTTTTCAAATGCATTCAGATTGTCCACAGGGTCGCCGTCAAGCTCTATATAGCTTATATGACCTGCATTTGTAAGTGCATGATACGGAGCTTCAATTCTTATTTTGTCAAATGCATTTATGTTGTAGTATACGGGAACATGGAATGAGTTTGTATAGTAATCTCTGTCAGTAACGCCTTCAATGATTCCGTATTTCTTAGCGTCCATTTTGACAAATCTTCCGGAAAGTCCTTCGGCAGGAGTTGCAAGGAGTGAGAAGTTAAGACCGGTACGCTTACATTCTTCATCAAGGCGGTTACGCATTGTCTGAACGATTTCCAGACCGAGTTCCCGTGCCTCCTCGTCTTCGCCGTGGTGCTTGCCTATGAGAGCTTTAAGAGCTTCTGCAAGTCCTATAAAGCCTACTGAAAGTGTGCCGTGCTTCAGTACTTCCTCTATTGTATCATCAGCTGAGAGCTTATCGGAATCAAGCCAGATTCCCTGTCCCATGAGGAACGGGAAATTTCTTACTTTCTTCTGACACTGGATTTTAAATCTGTGCATAAGCTGTTCGATAGTCAAATCCATCATTTCATCGAGCATATCAAAGAATGCTCCTACATTATGGTCAGCTTTTATTGCAAGGCGGGGGAGGTTTATTGATGTAAAGCTAAGATTTCCTCTTCCCGTAACGATTTCACGTGAGGGGTCATATACATTGCCTATAACTCTTGTGCGACAGCCCATATATGCAATTTCTGTATCAGGGTCGCCCTCCTTGTAATACTGGAGATTGAACGGAGCATCGATAAATGAGAAATTCGGGAAAAGTCTCTTTGCAGAAACACGGCAGGCAAGCTTGAATAAATCATAATTGGGGTCTTCCGGATTGTAATTTATGCCCTCTTTAATCTTGAAAATATGAATCGGGAAAATAGGGGTTTCGCCGTTTCCGAGTCCTGCCTCCTGAGCAAGAAGAACATTTTTTATAACCATTCTTCCCTCCGGAGAGGTATCCGTACCATAGTTGATTGAGCTGAATGGCGTCTGAGCTCCTGCACGGCTGTTCATAGTATTGAGATTATGTATAAGTGCCTCCATAGCCTGATATGTTGCACGGTCGGTTTCCTTTACGGCATTTTTAAGGGCGAATTTCTGAATCTCATCAGCTTTTTCCTCTGTGGTATATTTCAGAAGAAGTTCTTTTTCCTTTTCTCCGTAGCCGTTATTGTTTGCGAGTACGGGCTTTAAGTCATATTTTTCTGAAATTTCCTTTTTGATTGCTTCAGCGATTTCAAATTCGTTTTCCAGACCGCAAATCAGATTCAATGCTCTTGCAACGTTCTGAGTATATCTCTTTGCATATGTCTTTTTTATGCCGTCTGCCATACAATAATCAAATGTCGGAATACTCTGTCCTCCGTGCTGGTCGTTCTGGTTGGACTGAATAGCAATACAAGCCAGTGCAGAATAGCTTGAAATATCGTTTGGCTCTCTCAGGAATCCGTGACCTGTTGAAAATCCGTTTTTAAAGAGCTTTTTCAGGTCTATCTGGGTACATGTAGTTGTCAGTGTGTAGAAATCCAAATCATGAATATGAATATCTCCGTTGATATGGGCTTTTGCGTGACGTGGGTCAAGGACATACATTTCATAAAATTCCTTGGCCGATACTGAACCGTATTTGAGCATAGTTCCCATAGCGGTATCTCCGTCAATATTAGCGTTTTCACGTTTGATATCGCTGTCCTTTGCCGGATTGAAGGTAAGCTCATTAAGAATACGCATAAGGTTTGTCTGCATTTCTCTTGCACGGGTGCGTTCATAGCGGTAGAGTATGTATGCCTTGGCAGTTTTTGCGTGACCTCTTTTTATGAGAACCTTTTCGACAATATCCTGAATCTCCTCAACAGTAGGTATTTTATTTCCGTATGTTGCTTCATATACCTGACACGCATCAACAGCCGTATCCATAGCTTCATTGAAATCCGAACCTCCGCAGGATTGTGCTGCCTTGAAAATTGCATTTGAAATTTTATCAATATTAAAAGGAACTTTTCTTCCGTCTCTTTTGATTATGTGTATAATCATAGTTGTTATTCCTCCCTGAACCACAATATATAGTATCGTTTTTGTACGACTATATTATAGTATAATCTAAAAAGCTTAAAATGTCAAGAGGGGAGCGAGATATAATATTCACAAAATAGCACGGAATTATTTGTTAAATATGCACAAATAACAAGCTCGAAATTCAGAAAATAACGGTATAAGGTGATAATTCCGGATATAACTCACAGTATAAACAAACAATTAACCCGAACACTATATATAGTGTTCGGGTCTGGGGGCTTTACTGTGCTGTGTGAGTCAGAATATACTCATAAACAGCGGAATATGCTTTAGATGTGAGGGTATCGGAATCGTATGAATAATATTGTTCATCTAGTGTTCCGGTATTATTTTTTAATATCGTGTTGGTATCTATGCAGTATGATGAATAGCTGTCAGCAAGCTGGATAAGACGTGAATTATACTGGTTTATCTTATCATTTGTAACAGTTTCACTGTCTGTATAAACTGGCGGAATCTGCATTATATAAATTTTAGTATCGGGCATATTGGCTTTTACATTTGCTATAAAAGTATCATAGCTGTTAATCATATCATCAACAGAGGATTCTCCTATATCTGAGCCGAGCATTATATATAGGTTTTCCGGATGGATAATCTGTAAATTCTGATATGCTGTTATAGTGCCGTATACGGATTCTATTTTGCTTTCGTTTATGTTTACGGCATTGAGGCTTTCGCTTCCGAGAACATTTGATATAGATGTATTGAATTTTATGTCAAGGAGTGTAGAGTCTGTGAGAAGCCATACATTGTCAAAATAAGTATCATCAGCTCTTTCTGATTCCGGAACGGGATTTATAACTGGTGATTCAGCAGGTATGCTTTCTGAAGTCTCAGGAACGCTTTCTGAGTCTTCCTGAGTATCAGAAGTTGTATCAGCAGTACTGCTTTCAGAGGCTTCTGAGGAGCTTTCTGATGATGATTCAAAATCAAAGAAGTTGTCATCAAGATTTGCAGCAATCATATAGAGTACAAAGCATGCAATAAATGATAATCCGAATATAATTACCATAAGCCAGAAATTGAATCTGACAAAGGGCTTGTTTTTCTTTGAGTCGGAAACTCTGTGAACAGTTCTTTTTTTGGACATATATACATAACTCCGTTTCATAGTAATTTTGATATAATATCATTATAACCTATAATTACAAATTTTGCAAGCGGTTTTAGAAAATAAATAAAAAAAGCCCCTGCCATTGAGACAGGGGCAAATCTGATTATTATTTCATAAGCTCAGCAAGTCTGTTGTTGATTTCAATGAGGAATGTCTTTGAATCGACTTTCTTCTTGTTTTCAAGCTTTGAGATGAGATAAAGGTCACCGGTCATAACGCCTTCTTCGATAGTCCGGATAGTAGCCTTTTCGAGCTTGTCAGCAAAATCGCAGAGTGCGGAATTGCCGTCAAGTTCACCTCTCTTGCGTAAAGCACCGCTCCATGCAAATATAGTTGCAACGGAGTTTGTTGAGGTTTCCTCGCCCTTGAGATACTTGTAATAGTGACGCTGTACTGTACCATGAGCAGCTTCGTATTCATAGATTCCGTCTGGAGATACAAGGACTGATGTCATCATAGCAAGGCTTCCGTATGCTGTTGAAACCATATCGGACATAACGTCTCCGTCATAGTTCTTGCAAGCCCAGATATATCCGCCCTTTGAACGGATTACTCTTGCTACAGCATCATCAATAAGTGTATAGAAGTATTCTATGCCGAGAGCCTCATATTTTTCCTTGTATTCTGTATCATATACTTCCTGAAAAATATCCTTGAATCTGTGGTCATACTTCTTTGAGATAGTATCCTTTGTAGCAAACCATACGTCCTGTTTAAGGTCGAGACCGTAATTTAAACAAGCTCTTGCAAAGCCTCTGATACTGTCGTCGAGGTTGTGAAGTCCCTGAATTATACCGTCACACTTTGAGAAATCGTGAATAAGCTCTCTTGTTTCGTTGCCGTCCTTGTCAGTGACAACGAGTTCAGCCTTACAGCCCTTTTCAACACGCATTTCAGTATTCTTATATACATCGCCGTATGCGTGACGTGCGATTGTTATAGGAGCTGTCCATGTAGGAATGTAGGGTTCAATACCCTTTACAAGAATAGGGGTTCTGAATACTGTACCGTCAAGAGCTGCACGGATAGTACCGTTAGGAGATTTCCACATCTGTGTAAGATTGTATTCAGGCATTCTTGCAGCGTTAGGAGTAATAGTTGCACACTTTACCGCAACACCATATTTCTTTGTAGCTTCAGCGGAATCCATAGTAACCTTATCCTTTGTAGCTTCACGGTGTTCAAGTCCGAGGTCATAGTATTCTGTGTTGAGTTCAACATATGGTTCGAGAAGAATTTCCTTAATCCACTTCCAGAGGATTCGGGTCATTTCGTCGCCGTCCATTTCGACAAGGGGAGTAGTCATTTTAATTTTTTCCATTTTTCAGTACCTCCAGCGTTTAATTTATTTTATATAATATAATAAGCCATACAGCAAAAATCGCAAGCCATATACCCATAAGCAGAGTATTTTTTACAATCGCATTTTTAAGTGATATATTGTCAAGTTCATAGCTTTTCCAAACTCCCGCAAGAAATGCGAAAACTATTCCGAAAAAGATATACCCCGGAAATCCGCAGTGAAAGAGCCTTGCCACAGCAAGTCCGAGGAATATTCCGATAAAATTCGGGAAAAAAAGTCTGCTCCACGCACTGCTTTCGGGCGTACTTCTGTTTCCTATATATTTAGCCGGATTTTTTTTGCGGTCATCTTTTGAATCAATTACGGATTCCTCAATATCCTGCTTTATGTCATCAACAGCATTTTTGATTAAATCTTTCATAAAGTATACCTCATCTGAAAGTCATTGCTATAATCATAATTATGACAAAAAATATAAGGTAAGGCGAAAAGCAGAGCAGTGTATATAAAATCTGTTTTGAAACAGGCATTTTTTTTATTTCATCTTTTCCGGATTTATTGAAATTCTGTATTTTGTTTACAAAATACATTACTAATGCAACCATAGCAACGGGAATGATAAATTTCATGTCGTTATCCTCTATATTTCGTAATCACACAAACCAGAATATTATCAAAAAAGTTTTTGGTCAAGCTTTTTTCAAAAAGCTTGCAGGGGGTTCGGGGGACAGAGTCCCCCGACAATCATCAGAGTGATTCTCTTGTATAGTCAAGCAGACCGCCGGCAAGCATAATATCCTTTGTACGTCCGGAGAGTTCGCAGAGTACGGGGATTTCCTTTCCGTTAGTCTTATTTACTATTGTAAGTTCGGACTTTCCTGCTTCAACGTCCTTGCGAACGTCAGCGAGGAGAAGTTCATCGCCCTGTGAAATATTGTCATAATCGGATTCGTTTACGAATGTAAGCGGAAGTATGCCTGCATTTATAAGGTTAGCACGGTGTATTCTTGCAAATGACTTAACGAGTACAGCCTTTACTCCGAGATAAAGTGGAGCAAGTGCAGCGTGTTCTCTTGATGAACCC
>JAQXFT010000024.1 GCA_029005335.1 Oscillospiraceae bacterium | reverse complement strand
GCCCGTCAATGATGTGGACGCAGATATTTATCCCCCGTGAATGAAGCTTTTCATAGCCTGCAAGAAAATCCGCGTAGGTATGACATCGGTTTATCCTAATGGCAGTTTCGTCATGGATAGTCTGGAGCCCCAGTTCAACGGTGAGATAGGTCTTATCTGACAGCTCTGCCAGATAGTCTGCGGTCTCCTCGGATATACAGTCAGGACGGGTAGATATCGCCAGTCCGCACACGTCCGGCAGAGACAGCGCCTCCTCGGTCATTTTCCTAATCTTATCCAAAGGACCATAGGTATTGGTATTGGCCTGAAAATAGGGGATATATTTTCCGCTGCTCCATTTTTCGTTCATTTTGCGACGGACTTCGTAAAACTGCTCGGTAATGGATTTTTCCGGGTCACCCGCAAAGGTGCCGCTGCCCTCGGAGCAGTAGGTGCAGCCGCCTGTACCCTTTGTACCGTCGATATTCGGACAGGTAAAGCCTGCGTTTAAGGATATCTTCATGACCTTGCAGCCGAAACGCTCCCGCAGCATATGATTCTGCGTAAGATAGCGCTTTCCTCCGCCGACGCAGAAATAAGGATTATTGTCGATTTTTGTACTCATGTTATTTATTATATCATGGTTTCGCGGAAATTTCAATAGAATTTTCAATTCTGTCATAAAATATTATAAATTTTTGTGTGAAATGCAGAGTGGGATAGTGTATAATATATAATATAGTATTAGGCTCTCAGTGAGCTGTGATTTGTATTTCATGCGGGTGTGTGAATAAGGAGGGACAGAAATGAGAAACGTATTGGTAACAGGCGCGTCGGGACTTATCGGAAAAGCAGTCTGCGAAGGACTTCTTTCCCATAACACTGCTGTTGTGGGAACGGATAATTCTCCCTGTGATATTGAGGATAATCCGAATTTTAAGTTTATCAGAGCGGATATTACCAATAAGGAAACTATTGAGAGAATCATTACTGAAAATAAGGTAGATGCCCTTGTTCATCTTGCATGTACTGTTGATAATGATTTCGGAGCTGTTATAACAGAAACCGAAATGAATATAAGCCGTAATTTCGATGAATTTATATATAAGCTTGCTTTTGAGGCAGAGGTAAAAAAAATAGTTATGATAAGTACATCACAGGTTTATAAACTTGTTGATTCAAGAGAACCTATAAGGGAAGATGATGCCCTGAAACCTGTTTCAAATTATGCCGTTATGAAACTTGAAAGTGAAAAGGAATTTGCAAGGGAACTTAAAGAACATAAGGGTACAATATGCTGTATATGTCGTGTTGCTCCTGTATATACAAAAAATTACTATGAAAATCTCATAGTAAAAATTACTGACCCTAAGGACAATACAAATTTTGTATACGGAACAGGTCAGTATGGCTTTCAGTTCTGCTGTGTGCATAATCTTGTTGACTTCATACTCTGCTTTATAAGAAGTGCCGATGAGCCTAAATTTACGGGAATATATAATGTAAGCGACAAAAATCTTACAACGGCATCGGATATAATTACATTTATGAAAACTAATCACCGTCTCGGACCGGTTATTCAGAAATCTGCTATAAAATCTTCCGGAATTTCAAGCCTTATAAGAAAGGTTGCAAGAAATAAGGAAGAAAAGGAAAATTACCGTTATCTTGACTGGTCAACTTTTCTTTATAACAATATGCTTGACAATAACAAGGCTTTAAAGCTTGTATCGTCATTCAGATGGGATATACATAATACAAAATAGAAAATCGGGCAGATGAAGCCCGATTTTTTTATTATATAATAAAAAATCCGGATATAAAATCCGGAACTTCAAAGGGTGGATAGTGAGATTCGAACTCACGGTCTTCGGGACCACAATCCGACGCTTTAACCAACTAAGCTATACCCACCAGATAATACGCGCCTTATTGGACTCGAACCAATGGCTTACTGCTTAGAAGGCAGTTACTCTATCCAGCTGAGTTAAAGGCGCATTAAAAAAGTGGTAAAAAACCACTGGAGCAGGTGATGGGAATCGAACCCACGTAACCAGCTTGGAAGGCTGGAATTCTACCATTGAACTACACCTGCATTTTGTAATGCGAGTGATGGGACTTGAACCCATACGTCGGTTGACACACGCCCCTCAAACGTGCCTGTCTGCCTATTCCAGCACACTCGCATAAATTATTTTTTACAGTCTTTATATTTGCTCTGTAACCTGACTGCTTTATTATTATATCAGATAAATTCTGATTTGTCAAGGGTTTTTTGAAAAAAATTTCAGAAAATTTTTGAAAATTCTGAAAAATCACGGTATATCGTCAATACCGGCGGGAATTTTTTTTTGTTTTTGTCTTAATTCCCGAAAAAATCGTGATAAAAGTTCTGAACACTGTTCCTGCATTATACCGCCCGTAATTTCAGGGCGGTAATTATACGGCAGGTCAAACATTCTCTGAACCGATACGGCAGAACCGCTTTTCTTGTCATATGCACCGAAGAATACATTATCGATACGGGCATTTATTATAGCACCACAGCACATGGGACAGGGTTCAAGGGTTATATAGATTTCACATTCCGGAAGCCTCCAGCCCCCGAGATTACGGCAAGCCTGATTTATGGCAATAATTTCGGCATGGGCGAGAGCGTTCCGGCTTGATTCCCTGAGATTGTAGCCCTCGCCTATGATTTTATTTTTTCTGACTATGACAGCACCTACAGGGACTTCTCCGAGACTGAATGCCTTTTCAGCAAGCTCAACAGCACGATTCATATATATATTCAAATCAGAATACCTCCATAAATCATATAAAAATATTTGTTGCTATTATGGTTATGCACAGGAATATTACTGTAAATGTCGGAAGCGTTGTGAAAATCATTGTAATTTTCTGTCTTGCGGTCAGAAACGTAGTTATATTTTTCTTCAGGACAATTTTATTATCCATAGTTTTCCATATCAGAAAAGCTATAATCAGACTTGTCAGAAAGCATATAACCATAAAGTAGCTTCTTTTTATATTCATATCCGAAAATGACAATTCTATTATAGTGAGTGAGAAAAGATAAATTTTGTTTGTTATTCTTACAGATATAGCTGTAAAGACAGTACCGCTCCGGAGAATTGATATTGAAGCAATCATTGAAACGGCAAATACAGCCGGCATCATTGATATATCGTGTGAAATAAGTGCGGAAAATACTGATGATACTATAACGGCATATAAGTCGCCGAACTGTCTCAGGGTCTGGAATATAATTCCTCTGAAAAGGATTTCGCTCATAATTGATACGATTACAATATCAAAGAACATATAGATAACAAGCTCACTCTGATTAAGAAGTGATATTTCCGTGCTGTAGCTGTTGAAGAAGCTGAAATATTCCTTTGTGGTATCTGAGTAGGCTCTTGAAATGCTTGTAATGACGCTTACAAGCAGGCTCAGGGATATGCAGAAAAACAAATCCTTACTGCTCTGAAGCCTGCATGGAAGCGAAGCCTTAACAGGCATTTTAATTGTCTTGTGAAGTATTAATGCAGGCAGACAGAATTTGAGCAGAGTTACAATAATCATAACTGTCATAATTTCAGCCTGACCGCCATAAAACGAGTAGTTTAAAAATGAATTATGTACATTTATTCCAATCAGGTCGAGGAGAGTTACAATAATTCTTGATATTACAAATTCAGTAAAGAGATACAGGGTAAGGACAGTTCCGAAGATATATAAAACCCTTGTAAGGACTTCACGTTCTTTTTCCTCCGGAATAGTTCTGATAAAGCCCTCGCTGTCGCTGAAGGTTATTTCATTGCTGTTCCGGATATAGTTATAGGCATAGGGGTTGTCCGGATTTTTACGCCATTTTTTATAGGCTTTGATATATTCCTCAGACTGACCGGAATAGTCAAAATTTTCTGTAACGTCCAGCATATTATTTTCGGGATAATTTTTAGTTTGCATACAGTCCATTGGTTCACCGCCTTTTTAATATTATAGCATGTTGTGAACGCCGTGTAATTCCTACAATTTTAATATTCTGTAAATTTTTATATGTTCAGTAATTTTTTTGCATTAAGATAGAAAATCTTTTCTTTTTCGGAATCAGAGAGGGGAAGATTATTTATCATAACAGTGATATCAGAGGGCTTGTCCCAAGGTGAATCGCTTCCGAAAAGGATTTTATCAGGAGTATGCAGTCTTATTATATTATAAAGAGTTTCGGGAGCTATATATCTTGAAAGACAGCTTGTATCGAGATAGAGATTATCAAATTTTCCGGCGAGATGTTTTTCAACGTCCTCCCACATTTTCATACCGCCAAGATGAGCGATAATAAAAGTAAGCTTCGGATTATCTGATATAGCTTTTGCGAAACGTTCAGGAGTAGCATATATAATATCAGTTGATACGGGGTCCCAGCCTCCGTGAAAGATTACAGGAAGTCCAAGTTCTGCAAGCTTCTGATATACGGGATACATATCCGGTTCATCAGGGAAAAATTTCTGATATTCGCAGTGGAATTTTACTCCGTGAAGTCCGAGGGATTTTATTCTTTCAGCCTCTTCAAGAATATTGTCTGAAAAGGGAAAAAGCGTTCCGAATGATATAATATGTTCATCAGAGACTGATGATGCCCAGTTGTTTATAGTTATCTGCTGAGATGGCTTTGTTGCAACGGGAAGTATAACGGATTTCTCAACGCCCTCCTTACTCATAAATTCAATAAGATTTTTTACAGTGCCATCAGTGAGCGGAGCTATTCCGGAGGTCTCTGATAAGCTTGAAATTGCTTTTCCGGCGACAGAGTCGGTAAAGGCATGGGTATGAAAGTCAATAATCATAGATTTTTTTACCTCTTTTCTAAAATATGTTCCATAGCCTGATAGAATATACCTTTTACATGGGCATCGGCGAGGGAGTAAAAAATAGTTTTTCCGGAACGTCTGCTTTTTACAAGGCGGGCTTGCTTTAAAATACGGAGCTGATGTGATATTGCGGACTGAGTCATATCAAGTGATTTTGCAATATCGCATACGCACATTTCGTCAGTAAAAAGTATGAACATAATGCGGATACGTGTAGCATCTCCGAAGATTTTAAAAAGACTGGCAACGTCATAAAGTGCATCTTCATCAGGCATAAGCTCCGATATTCTGGATATTGTTTCCTCATGAACACAATTTTCACTGCAGAGGTGGCATTTTTCGTTTTCCATAAAATTCTCCAATCAGAATATTTTTGTTTTATAATTATAATAACGTTTTTAAGGGGTTTTGTCAAGCCGGATATTATGTTAACACATTTTTATTAAATTATATCCTGAAAATCCATTGACAAATAAATGAAAAAAGTGTATAATAATCAGTGTTGTATTTATTTGCAAAATATTACTCGGGCAGTATTGCTGCTTTGTTTTAATAAACCTTTCAGAGATTTCAGAATCTCTGGTTACAATATTTTAAAATTAAATAAAATAATAGTGGCTTACCGCCTGTATGTAATAATTTTATGATACAAACTATTTTCATAATATTTTACAGAAGGAGGTATGCAATGCATGGAAACTTTATATCTGATAATCGGTGTTGCCGTCGTGCTTGTAATCGCTGTTATAGGTATAGTTGCTACGTCAAATATCCAGTATAAAAGAGGTGTACGTGACGGAATTGAACAGCGTAAACAACAGGCAGAGGCAGTAATGGGCTCGGCTGAAAAAGAAGCTGAGCGTATCCTTGAGGACGCTAAAAAAGATGCCGAAAATGTCAAAAAAACTGCTCTCGTTGAAGCTAAGGACGATATCCATAAGCTCCGCTCAGATGCCGAAAAGGAAATTAAAGACCGCAGAGCAGAGCTTTCACGTCAGGAAAGACGTATGCAGCAGAAAGAGGAAAGCCTTGACAGAAAAAATGATAACTTCGAGAAAAAAAATGAACTTCTTGACCAGAAACTGAAAAAGGCTGAGGAAACCCTTAACGATGCCGAGGCCGTAAAGAAAAGCCAGATGGACGTTCTTGAAAAAATTTCTGAGTTCACTAAGGAACAGGCAAAGGAATACATATTGTCAAATCTCGAAAATGATTTGATTCACGAAAAAGCCGTGAAAATATCAGCCTATGAACAACAGCTTAAAGATGACTGTCAGGATAAGGCAAGAGAAATGATTTCAATGGCTATATCAAAATGTGCTGCTGATCAGGTCTCAGAAAGTGCCGTTTCAGTAGTCCCTCTCCCGAATGATGAGATGAAGGGAAGAATTATAGGCAGAGAGGGAAGAAATATAAGAACCCTTGAAACCCTTACCGGTGTTGACCTGATTATAGACGATACTCCGGAGGCTATAACAATTTCATGCTTCGACCAGGTAAGACGTGAAGTAGCAAGAATAGCTATCGAAAAGCTTATAGCTGATGGTCGTATTCACCCTACACGTATCGAGGAAATGGTCGATAAAGCCAGACGTGAGGTCGAACACCGTATCAGGCAGGAGGGCGAAAGAGCTGTCATTGAAACCAATGTACACGGAATCAATCATGAACTGGTAAAGCTTCTCGGACGTTTGCATTACAGAACAAGCTACAGACAAAATGTCCTCGACCACTCAATAGAAGTCGCAAAGCTCTCCGGAGTCCTTGCCTCTGAGCTGGGAGTCGATGCAAATATGGCAAGACGTGCAGGACTTCTGCATGATATAGGAAAGGCTCTTACAGCAGAAATTGAAGGCTCACACGTACAGATAGGCGTTGATGTGTGTAAAAAATACAACGAAAATCCCAATATTATTCACGCAATAGAGGCTCACCATAATGATGTTGAACCTAAAACCGTTATAGCGTGTATAGTTCAGGCAGCAGATGCAATATCTGCAGCACGTCCCGGTGCAAGAAGCGAAAATTATGAAAGCTATATCAAGCGTCTCCAGAAGCTTGAAGAAATATGCAAATCATATCAGGGTGTTGAAAAGTGCTTTGCTGTTCAGGCAGGACGTGAAATAAGAATAATGGTTACCCCTGAAGTTATCAATGACGAAAAAATGGTTATAGTTGCAAGAAATATTGCAAACCAGATTGAAAAGGAAATGGATTATCCCGGACAAATTAAAATTAATCTTATCCGTGAAAGCCGTGTAACCGATTACGCAAAATAAACTATTTTTCAAAGGTGCGGACAATTAAAATTGTCCGCACTGATTTTTAACGGAGGATTTTTTATGGCTAAAACTATATTCAATACAAGTGAAAAATCAAATTTCATACTTAATCTGACTTCTGAAAAGTATTCAGAAATGGCATCATTATCGCTTATACTTACCTGCCTGCTTGTATCCCTTGCGACGATTCCCTGCGAATTTAATATAGAAAAAATATCATATCCGATTATATCGGGTGCATTGGCAGTATGCGGAGTAATCTGCATGATTCTCAGCATAATAGCATTTATAAAGGGATATGTTAAAAAGAAAAAGCTCATACCCGTCTTATCATTCGGAGGAATGATTCTATGGGGAATAATATCACTTTTTGATTCCTATGATATGGCTGTAGCCTTTTATGGATTCGACGGCAGAGGAGAGGGACTTCTGGCAATAATATTTTACTTCTGCTTTCTTGTAACAGCATCAGCAATATCTGAGGATAAATTCAGAATAAGAGTTTTCGACTCTCTTACAGCTATGGGAATTATAAATTCACTCTGGGCAGTTCCGCAGATTTTTATTGACTCAATGCCCAGCAAGTATGATTATATAGTATCGGCAGGCGATGTAAATGCGTGTTCGGGACTTTCACAAAGTCCGCTGTTTCTTGCAATGGTGCTGAGCCTTGCACTTGTTTCAGCCCTGACAGGAAGCATACTTTTTGAGGGTAAGAAACGCAGGATAATATATACAGTATCATCAGTGCTTTTCGGCTTTGTGATGATATTCACATATTCGCTTATTTCACTTGTCGGAATTGCATTGTCTGTTATAGCTGTGACAGTTACTGTATTTGTAAAAAAATCACCTAAAATAAATTTTCTTAAACCTGCAGGGGTTATTGTTTCAGCTCTTTGTGCGGTACTGCTTATAAATTCCGGAGCAGTATGCGAAAATTCAGAATATTCAACTCACGACGGTGCATTGATGTGGTTCGACTCCTTTAACCGAATAGGCTCAAGCGGAAATTTCAACCCGAAGGATTTTGATATAGAAAATACTGCCGAAGTATATTCATATCTCAGTTCCGGAACACTTGATATAATCAAAAAATATCCTCTTACCGGAACAGGTGCGGAAAATCTTGTATATCCCCAGCTTCATTCAAGCTACAGGATTATAGAAAATTCCGGAACATTTGATAAAAATTACAATGAATATCTTTATGTATGTGCAACAAGGGGAATCCCCTCGCTTATATTCTTTATCGCTGTGCTTGTATCTGTTATATATATCGGATTCCGGAAGCTTAAAGCAAATAAAAATGATGTCTGCACATATATTTCAATGTGCATTACTCTTTGCGGAGTGATTCTGTTTTTCATAGGTGCGGGAAATATTACATTCTCACCGCTGTTCTGGATTTTTTCCGGATTGCTTATAAGCGGAAAATCTGACACCATTCCTGAAAAATCATAAAAATATAGCTTAAATTACCTTGAAAAATTTTGTGAAATTTTTTCAGAAACACTTGATTTTTTTAAAGAATTGTGTTACAATATCATCAGAGATTTTTTT
>JAQXFT010000023.1 GCA_029005335.1 Oscillospiraceae bacterium | reverse complement strand
AGGGATAATTCTTTTGAAAGAATAATAAAAATTGCTGAATATTCAAATGACATTGCATTGGCGAGAAATACTTCAAGAGAACTTCAGGAATACAACAATGCTATAAAGCTTTTCAGTCGGGAAAATATTCAGAAACTGAATTATTACGATACTGATTTCATTCAGAAAAGCGAAACAGTTTCAAATGAGGCTGATGCTCTCATAAAGGAACAAATCAAAAATTCTGATAAAATTGCGGAACTGCAAGCCAAAAGCGATATATTAAAGGCACAGATTACGGAACTTGAAAAAAACGGCGAGGATACAGATGAACTTTGTAAAGAACTTGATTCTCTTGATTCGCAGATAAATGAAATTGATGTAAAAAATTCAAAAATTGCTATGCAGACTGCTCTTGACTATATCGGAAATAATTTTAAATACAGCGATAATATAACGGATATGCGTTCAAGCAGTTCTGGTTCTTCTGACGGAAAAACAAATCATTATGTTTATGCCTGCTTTAATACGGACGACAGCGGAATTTACAGCAAAGCCGAAGTTTATTTTGACATCGTTCAGAATAATTATGAGTGGAAAATACAGAGCGTTGACATAAGAATATATTTTCCGCCGAATATTTATAGATTCTGAATAAAATCAGATTGCTTGTGACATAATATATAAAAAGAAAAGGAGTCTGATTTTTATGGAGCAGTTAAGCAGTATTCAGAATGAAGTTGTGAAAATTTATTGTCCGCCGTCTCAGAAAAGGATTCCGAAATATTCCGATAGCGATGAAGTCAAAATTTATGTTGCAAAGAAGTAAAAAAATCGGGCGACTTTTAAAGTCGCCCGCATTTTATTTTCGGAATTTTCCGATTACTGAAAATATCACAAAAAATACTGCATTTACTATTACTATACTTGCTCCCGGAGTCGTATTCATAAGAAGGGCTATAAACATTCCGATTAAAAAGCTTATAACCGATATAACTGCTGATGTTATCACTACTCCTCTGAAACTTCTGCATACTCTCATAGCGGTAAGGGACGGAATGACTATAAGGCTTGATATTAAAAGAGAACCCATCATCATCATTCCCAGAACTACTGTAACTGCTGTAAGTACAGCGAAAATCATATTGTACATTCCTGCATTTACTCCGGTAGCTCTTGCAAAATTCTCGTCAAATGTCACTGCGAAAATCCTGTTGTAAAGAAATATAAACGCAAGTATTACTATAACTGACATCACAACGCTTATAATTACATCTTCTGTACTCATTGCAAGTATACTTCCGAACATATAATGACTTACATCATTGGTAAGACCGGCTTTTGATGATACAAGAATGCCTATGGCAAGTGCTGTAGTAGAAAACAGAGCTACTGCCGAATCCCCGTAAAGCTTGCTGTTTTCATTGAGTCTGAGAAGTATAAATGCCGCAATGATAACTACCGGCAAAGCAACTTTAAGCGGTGCAAGATTCATCACTGCCGCTACTGACAATGCCCCATAGCCTATATGTGATAATCCGTCGCCAATCATGGAATATTTTTTAAGTACAAGGGTAACTCCCAGCAGTGATGCACATATTGTCACAGCTATTCCGCCAATCAGTGCCGGCAATATTATCGCTCTGAAAAATTCCGGTTCAAGCATAAGTCTTAAATTTTCGTTCATGTCAAATATTCTCCTGTATAAATTTACTTCCGGCTTCAGATTCTGAGTATTCAGAGGTTGTCCCGAAAAAATAGCCGTCTTTTCTGAGATGAAGAACGTGTGAAGCATTTCCGACAGAGTTCTGAATATCGTGCGATACCATTATAACAGATATATTGTATTTCTGATTAAGCTCCGATATAACGGAATATAACTCCGATGATGCCAGAGGGTCAAGAGCTGTAACCGGTTCATCAAGCAATATAAGCTTTTTTGCGGCACACAATGCCCTTGCAAGCAATACTCTCTGTTGCTGTCCTCCCGAAAGCTCACGGTAGGAACGTGATTTCAAATCAGTTATTCCAAGCTTTTCCATACTTTCAGAAGCTCTCTTTTTTTCCTTTGAAGTAAAAAACGGGTGATATCCTCTGCTGTTAAGACAGCCCGAAAGTATGACCTCCCCGACTGTTGCAGGAAATCCTTTCTGCAATACGGTTTGTTGCGGTAAGTATCCTATATCAGTCTGTCTGAGACCTTCGCCCATTATTATTTCTCCGGAATCTACCGGCTTTATACCTAAAAGACATTTTATAAGCGTACTCTTTCCCGAACCGTTTTCGCCTACTATACAGAGATAATCGCCCTCATTGACTGAAAATGTCAGGTCTCTGAGGACGTTCATACCGTCATAGCTTGCGGATATGGATTTACATGAAATCAGGGCATTACTCATTATACAAAGCCTCCTTTAAGCTGTTTAAATTACGGTACATCAAATCTATATATGTGACATTATTTTCAAAATCATCTCCGGATACGTTATTGCAGGAATACAATGTCAGAATATCTGCACCGGTCGCACCGGAAAGCTTTTCAGCAATCTTTCTTGTTGAAAATTCCAGACAAAATACATTTTTTACATCATTTTCAAGTATCTTGTCAATCAGAAATGCCATTGTGTATACACCCGGTTCTGTTTCCGAACTGCAACCGCTGAATGCTGAATAGTATTCAAGATTATATTCGTCCGCAAGATAACGGAAAGGAAATCTGTCGCCCATTACTATCAGATTTTCGGAAGTTCCCGAAATCATTTCCCTGAAATCGCTGTCAAGCTTCTGAATTTTATCTGTATAGCTTCCGGCATTTGATATGTATTTATCCGAATCCTCCGGATTGACTTTACATAAAGCTTCGCATACTGCATTAGTCATACTGATAGCATTTTCGGGAGATGTCCAGATATGTTCGTCAAATTCACATTCATGTTCTTCTTCGTCTTCTTCATGCTCGTCATCATGTTCATCATTGTGGTGATGGTGATGATGTTCATGAGCAGAATTTGCTCCCGGAATATCGGCTTCCTCAAGAAGTTCCGCATAATCGGAAAGTTTTAGTATATACTTATCGGAAGTATCCATGGATTCAAGAATTTCATCTGCCCATACTTCTCCCTCACCGCCTATATATATAAATACATCACACTGCTGTATTCTGAGTATATCAAGCGGTGTAGGCTCATAGGAGTGAGCTTCTGCTCCCGGACAAAGAAGCATTGTTATATCATCAGAATCACCTTTTACTGCTCTCGCAAAATCATATGGCGGAAAGCATGTTGTTACTATTGATAATCCATCACTTTCGCTGTAATCTGCATTTGCCTGCGTACACCCTGTAAATACTGACATACACAGCAATATTGTTGTAAATAATGCCTTTTTTCTCATTTATGATTTTTATCCCCTTTCAGACATTCACTGCACTGACCATAAAATACAGTTTTGGAATTGTCAACAACAAAGCCATGATGTTCAAGAATATGCGAATTTATATTATTCAGAAATTCACAGTCAAGATGTATCAGCTTTCCGCATATAATACATTTCAAATGATAGTGTTCACAGCATTCACTGTCATTTCCGGTATACTGATAGCATGCTCCGGAGCGTCCGTCAAGAAGATATTTCCTGACAGTTCCCTGTTCAACAAGCTTATCAAGCTGACGATATACTGTAGCCGTACCTACAGGAGTTCCGGCATTGCTCATAAAATTACAGATTTTCTGCACTGTAATATGCTCCGATGAATTTTCACGGAGAAATTTTAAAAGATTTTCCTTTTGTCTGGTATTGTACATTTTTTTATCACTCCGAATATGAAAACGATTTTCATTTTCAATTTTAACACATTATTTTTAGTATGTCAAGCTTTTTCAGAGAATTTTTCTTGCATTTATTCAGAAAAGATGATATAATATTATTGTTAATCATTAATAACCGGAGGTATTGTTATGTTATCAGATATTGAAATCGCTCAGAATGCGGATATGAAACGCATTGACGAAATTGCCGGAAATCTGGGAATCTCCCCCGATGATTTTGAACCCTACGGACACTATAAGGCCAAGCTCTCAGAATCCCTTTATTCAAAGCTCGCTTCAGAACCCGACGGAAAACTTATACTTGTTACTGCTATAAATCCTACTCCTGCCGGTGAAGGTAAAACTACTGTAAGTGTAGGTCTCGCTGAGGCTATGGCTGAAATCGGTAAAAAAGCCGTTCTTGCACTCCGTGAACCATCTCTGGGCCCTGTATTCGGAATCAAAGGCGGTGCTGCCGGAGGAGGTTATTCTCAGGTTGTCCCTATGGAGGATATAAACCTGCATTTTACCGGTGATATGCACGCTATAACTTCTGCAAATAATCTGCTCTGTGCGGTTATAGACAATCATCTTCAGCAGGGAAATGAACTTAAAATCGACCAGAGAAGAATTATGTTCAAACGCTGTCTCGATATGAATGACCGTGCATTGAGAAATATTATAGTAGGTCTCGGCGGAAAAATAAACGGCGTTCCCCGTGAGGACGGATTTCAGATTACTGTTGCCTCCGAAGTTATGGCTATACTATGCCTTGCTTCTGACCTCTCGGATTTGAAAAAGCGTCTCGAAAATATACTCGTGGCATATAATCTTGACGGTGAACCTGTTTTCGCAAGGGAACTCGGCTGCTGCGGAGCTATGACCGCACTTTTAAAAGATGCTCTCAAGCCTAATCTCGTCCAGACTCTCGAAAACAATCCGGCTCTTATTCACGGAGGCCCTTTTGCAAATATCGCTCATGGCTGTAACTCAATCCGTGCCACAAAGCTTGCCCTGAAGCTCGGTGACTACTGCATTACAGAAGCCGGATTCGGTTCTGATTTGGGTGCTGAAAAATTCTTCGATATAAAATGCCGTTACGGCGGACTTGTTCCCTCATGTGTTGTAATGGTTGCAACTATCAGGGCATTGAAATATAACGGCGGTGTACCGAAATCAGCATTAAGCTCCGAAAATCTTCCGGCACTCGAAAAGGGTATTGAAAACCTCAGAACGCATATCGAAAATATGTATAAATATCATATTCCGGTAGTTGTAGCTATAAACAGATTCGGCTCTGATACTGATGATGAAATCCGGTTTGTTGAAAAATTCTGTGCTGATATGGGCGTTGAAGTTTCAATGTGCGAAGTATTTGCAAAGGGCGGTGCAGGCGGTACTGACCTTGCAGAAAAAGTATGCGAAACAATTCAGCTCTGTTCCGGAAATAATCAGTTCAGACCTATATATGATACAGATATGCCTGTCAGGGATAAAATTGAAACCGTTGCAAGGGAAATTTATCGTGCTGACGGCGTAAATTATACCGCTCAGGCTGAAAAGTCGATTGCTGAAATAGAAAAGCTCGGATTCGGACACCTGCCTGTATGTATCGCAAAAACACAGTATTCGCTTTCGGATAATCCTTCACTTCTCGGAAAGCCCGAAAATTTCAGAATTACTGTCCGTGATGCTAAATTATCATCAGGTGCAGGATTTATTGTAATATATACCGGTGATATACTCACTATGCCCGGTCTTCCGAAAGTTCCTTCGGCTATGAAAATCGACTGCGACAACAACGGCAATATCTCCGGACTTTTCTGATTGGAAGTGATTTTCTTTGAAATTTATTTCTCATTCCCCTGAGGAAACTATTCAGACAGCAGAAAAAATTGCAAAAGCTCTTAAAGCAGGCGATATTATCGCCTATAAAGGCGGATTGGGTGCGGGAAAAACTACTTTTACAAGAGGTGTCGCAAAGGGTCTGGGTATCGGAGATGTTGTCACCTCTCCGACATTCGCTCTCGTAAACGAATACAGAGGAGAAAATCTTACTCTCTATCACTTTGATATGTACAGAATTGAAAATTCTGATGATTTGGAATCTACAGGCTATTATGACTATCCGCTCGAAAAAAGTATATTTGCTATAGAATGGTCTGAAAATATAGCTGATATTCTCCCTGATGATACAATCTATATAGATATAAAATATATAGATGACAATACACGTGAAATAAACATAGACAATAAAAGAGGTGATTTTCAGTGCTGATTCTCGGCATGGATACTTCAGGAAAAACTGCTTCTGTTGCCGTATATGATTCCGATAACAGAATTTTTCTCTCAGAAGCTTCTATATATACAAGCCTTACCCATTCTCAGGTAATTATGCCCCTTTGCAGTGACGTTCTTGAAAAAGCCGGAAAATCTGTCAGGGATATTGACGTAATAGCTGTTGCTAACGGCCCCGGCTCTTATACCGGTCTGAGAATAGGTATAGCCTCAGTAAAAGCTATGGCTTTCGGTGCTGATTGCAGAGTATGCGGAGTTTCTACTCTCGAAAGCCTTGTATACAATAATACAGCTTTTCAGGGAATAATCTGTCCCGTTATGAAAGCCCGTAACAACCTTGTATATACTGCTGTATATTCTGTGAAAAAATTCATTCCCGAAATGATTATGAATGAAAAAATCATACCCGATGAGGAACTCGCTGATTTTCTCTCATCAAATGCAATGCCTGTACTGCTCTGCGGTGACGGTGCTGAGGATTTCTGCGAAAAATATAAATCCGAACTCTTTCTGACTGCACCTCCGAATACAAGACTTCAGAATGCATACGGAGTCTGCCTTGCCTCCGCCGGAAAACAGAGTATTTCTCCCGACCTCCTCAATGTATCATATATGCAGAAAGTCAAGGCTGAAAAAGATTTGGAAAAAGCTTCACAAAATTCTTGATTTTTGTGTCGGTATATGATATAATATGTATAACTTATTTTTTTATGAAAGGAGATTTTATAAATGATTGCTATTGGTTGCGACCATGCCGGCTTTGAACTTAAAAATGCTCTTATTGAAGCTCTTTCAGAACAGGGCTTTGAATTCAAGGATATGGGCTGTAACGGTGAACGCTGTGACTATCCTGTTATCGCTGAAGCTGTATGCGGTGAAGTTACTTCCGGCAGATGCGATAAAGGCATACTGATTTGCGGTACTGGTATCGGAATGTCCATTGCCGCCAACAAAATTAAAGGCATACGTGCTGCACTCTGCTCCGATTGCTTTTCAACTAAATATACCCGACTTCACAACGATTCAAACGTTATGTGCATGGGTGCAAGGGTTATAGCTTCCGGACTTGCTCTCGAACTGGCTCAGATTTTCCTGACAACAGACTTTGAAGGCGGAAGACATCAGAAACGTATCGACCTTATTACTGAACTCGAAAATAAATAATATAAACAAAAGGAGGTTCTGACTATGGCAGGACTGCACATTATTGACCACCCTCTTATTCAACACAAAATTTCTCTCATGAGAGACAGAAATACTGGCACTAAGGAATTCAGAGAGCTTGTTTCTGAAATCGCTATGCTCATCTGCTATGAGGCTACACGTGACTTGCCTCTTAAAGAAATTGAACTTGAAACTCCTCTTGCCGTTGCAAAATCAAAAATCATTTCAGGCAGAAAAATGGCATTTGTACCGATTCTCAGAGCAGGCCTCGGAATGGTAGACGGTATAACAACTCTTATTCCGGCTGCTAAAATAGGTCATATCGGGCTTTTCCGTGACCCCGATACACATAAACCCGTAAAATATTACTCCAAATTCCCTGATGATATTTCAGAGCGTGATGTCGTTGTCGTTGACCCTATGCTCGCAACAGGATTTTCAGCCTGCACAGCTATCGACGAACTGAAAAGCCTGGGAGTTACAAATATAAAGTTTATGTGCATTATATGCTGTCCCGAGGGCGTTGAAGCTATAAAGAAAAGTCACCCCGATGTTGACATATACGCCGGAGTTATGGACGAATGTCTCAATGAAAATAAATTCATAGTTCCCGGAGTCGGTGATGCCGGTGACAGAATGTTCGGAACAAAGTAAAAAAATCCATAAAAAAGGCGGTTCATTCTCTGAACCGCTGTTTTTTTACTTCTTCTCGTGAAATACTCCTTCAATAATATCCGGAATAATATCCTCATTCTGTTTTCTTATTCTCATATCAGATGCTATTCTCAATACTCCCTGACCCGCAAGAACTATTCCGAGAATCCTGAAAAGAAACTTTGAGGTACTGAATGGATTTATCATAACTATTATTCCTATCAGTGCAAATACTGCTCCTATTATCAGGGAAGTTCCATATTTTCCGCTGTGCTGTTTAATCTTATATGCCTGAATAAGCCTTTCAATACCATTATAGAGTACGAATGCTCCCAGAACAAGCGGTATTCCAAAGCCTATAAAATGTGGGATTGCAGCTACTCCGATACCTATAAATATTCCGATTATAAATCTTGATACCGGATATTCCGGAGCTTTTCCAAGCTTTCCCATTACAAATTTAAGCACGTTATAAAGCACTATCACTGCACCGAAAATATTGAAAATCGTGTTGATTATTGCCGGATTCACTATAATTATTATACCAAGTATAATAAGTATAATTTCAAAGCTGTAGCGAAAATTTCTGATATTCATAAACATTTCCTCCTATACAAGAACATTAAAAAATCTGAGATATATTTTCATGAATATATTTGATTTTTTAAGGATATTTACGGAAAGCTCCCTTGAAAATGCTGACAGGAACTCAAGCTCGTCCTTATCGGGTTCAGAGCTTCCGAAAGCCGATTTAAGGACTATTCCGCTGAATATACTGAAACAGCCTTTTTCAAAATATTTTCCTGAGAGCTGTTCCTCA
>JAQXFT010000022.1 GCA_029005335.1 Oscillospiraceae bacterium | reverse complement strand
AAAAAGTTGTATATATCAAAGCTTTCGCCTTAATTATCCTGTTTCATTACGAATCACTCGCAATTACCGATTTTTCAGTCTTTTCTGACTTTTCCTGTATATTCCCGATTTTAAATCAAGGAATTTCAAGGGTCGTAATTCTTTTGTACTGTTCAGTTTTCAAAGTGCCGTGTCTCATTGAATTTCTCTGAGACAGCTTATTTATTATATCACAAATTTCTGAATTTGTCAATAGCTTTTCAAAAATTTTTTCTGTGATTTTTCTGGAAATCATCTTTCAGTGCATTTACTGTTTTATCCAATCAATTCCTATTGGTTTCCTTTACTCTTTCAGACGACTTTTTTATTATATCACAGATTTTTTATTTTGTCAAGTGCTTTTTTCGACTTTTTCAAAATCTTTTTTGTGATTGTCATCTCTGTCAGACGACTTGTTTATTATATCACAAAGCACAGCAATTTGTCAATATGACAATTTATTCAAACAGCAGAGGAGATTTTATAAATTATTTGTACCTTTTCGACATTTCCGGATTTCTGAAAAAAATCAATTTCCAAAAAAAGTGAAAAATTCTCTGCTTTTTTTATAAAATACTCTTTTCAAACCGTTCTTCTTGTGATATAATATGCTTATAAATCTTTTAGGAGGTATATATTTATGTCTGAAATGGAATTATACTCGCTATGGTGTGAGAACGCTGTCGACGACAGCGACTTGCAGGACGAACTTAAATCAATCGCAAATGACAAATCCGCAATCAGAGACAGATTCTACCGTGACCTTGAATTCGGTACAGGCGGTCTCAGAGGCGTAATTGGTGCAGGCACAAACAGGCTTAACATCTATACTATCAGACGTGCCACACAGGGACTTGCAAATTATGTTAAACAGGAATACAACGGCGGCAGCGTCGCTATATCATATGACAGCAGAATAAAATCCGACATCTTCGCAAAAGCAGCCGCTGAGGTTCTTGCCGCAAACGGAATCAAGGTTTATATCTACAAGGAATTAATGCCTACTCCTATGCTCTCATTCGCTGTAAGAAAGCTCGGCTGTCAGGCTGGTATCATGGTTACTGCAAGCCACAATCCCGCTAAGTACAACGGATACAAGGCATATGGTGACGACGGCTGTCAGATTACCCTCAAAGGTGCAGAAATAGTCCTCAATGAAATAAATTCTCTCGATATGTTCAGGGACGTAAAGACTTCCGGTTTCAACACAGAACTTGAAAAGGGTAATATCGAATATATCCCTCGGGAAGTTATTGATTCTTATTATGAATGTGTTCTCGCTGAGGGAATAAATACAAATCTTTGTGCCTCAAGCGGTCTCAAGGTTGTATATACTCCTCTCAACGGTACCGGCAACAAGCCTGTAAGACATATTCTCAAAGCAATCGGCATCACTGATGTTACTCTCGTTGAAGAACAGGAAAACCCTGACGGAAATTTCCCGACCTGCCCTTATCCGAATCCCGAAATCCGTGAAGCTCTTGAACTCGGTCTGAAAAAATGCAAGGAAGTTAAACCTGATTTACTTCTCGCTACTGACCCTGACTGCGACCGTGTCGGAATCGCTGTTCCCGACGGCGATGATTATGTACTCTTTACAGGAAATGAAGTCGGTGCATTGCTTTTTGAATATATCTGTCAGCAGAGAATCAGAAAAGGTACTATGCCTGAAAATCCTATTGTTGTAAAAACTATTGTTACCACAAATATTATTGACGCTATCGCTGAAGAATACGGCGTTGAGGTTATTGATGTCCTCACCGGTTTCAAGTTTATAGGCGAACAGATTGGATTCCTTGAGAAAAAAGGCGAGGAAAAGAGATATGTTTTCGGATTTGAAGAAAGCTACGGCTACCTCTCGGGCGGATATGTCCGTGACAAGGACGCTGTAAATGCTTCTATGCTTATATGCGAAATGGCTGCATATTACAGAACTCAAGGTATCTCACTTCTTCAGGCAAGAGAAAATCTTTATAATAAGTACGGGGTTTATTATCACACTCTCCACAGCTTTACCTTTGAGGGTGAAAGCGGTATGATTAAAATGAATGACATAATGAATCAGCTCCGCCAGAATCCTCCGTCTGAAATTGCAGGATATAAGGTTCTTAACGCTTCCGACTATAAGCTCAGCATTACAAAAAATCTGGAAACAGGTACTGAATCAGAAATCAAGCTTCCAAAGTCCAATGTTCTTGCATTTGAACTTGAAAATAATCTGAAAGTAGTTGTAAGACCTTCCGGCACAGAGCCGAAAATTAAAACCTACTATACTGCAAAAGCTCCGGATTTTGAAAGTGCAAAGAAAATTGAAGCAAAGCTTGCATCAGATTTCGGAAAATTATTTGAATAATAAAAAAATTCAGGGCGACCGGATTGGTCGCCCATTCTTTTACACGGAGGCTTTAATGTGATTTATGGCATTTTTCTCTATTCTCGATACCTGTGCCTGAGAAATTCCGACCTCCTTTGCAACCTCTGTCTGGGTTTTTCCCCTGATAAATCTCAGATAGAGAATATTTCTCTCACGTTCACCAAGCGATTTTATAGCATCACGGATTGAAATCTCATTCAGACAGCTTTCCATATCGTTTTTATCCCCAATCTGATCCATTACATATAATGTATCTCCGGAATCTGAATATACAGGTTCATAAAGAGATATGGGGTCGCTTATACTCTCAAGTGCAATTACTACGTCAGCACGCTTTGCACCAACCTCCTGAGCTATTTCCTCTATAGCAGGCTCTCTCTGATTCTCCGCCGTGAGCCTCTCCCTCGCCTGCATTGCACGATATGCCAAATCACGCAGTGAACGGCTTACCTTTACCTGACTGTAATCCCTTAAATAGCGTCTGAGTTCTCCGCTTATCATCGGAACGCAATATGTTGAAAACCTTACCTCCTTTGACAAATCAAAATTATTTATAGCTTTTATAAGACCTATAACTCCTATCTGAAACAAGTCGTCAATATCTTCTCCCCTGCCTGTGAATTTCTGTATGACACTAAGCACAAGCCGAAGATTTCCATTTATGAGCTTGTCCCTTGCCTCCTTGCTCCCCGTTCTCTGAATCTCCCTGAGAAGCTCAATCTTTTCGCTCTCCTTCAGAACAGTAAGCTGTGAAGTATTTATTCCGGAAATCACTACTTTATTATATGACATAAAATTATTCCTCCCGACAAATTTCCATGCTTCATTACTATTATTGGCGGAAAATACTGATGTAATCACAGGTAAAATATTCAATATAATTAAAATAAAAAATTTTTCCGCACCCCCTTGACAATATAAAAATATAATGATATAATATAGCATGAATGTATAACGTAAGGTACTACTGTCATGTCTGCTTGATGGGCTACTTCTCGCTTTGCATAACTTTTTTTCAGAAAGAGGTGAAACACATGAAGGAAGGTATTCATCCTGATTTTGTGAAGACTACTATTACCTGCCACTGCGGTAACGTTATGGAAACTATGTCCACAAAAGAAAATATCAAGGTTGAAGTCTGCTCAAAGTGCCACCCGTTCTATACCGGCAAGCAGAAGCTCGTCGATACCGGCGGTCGTGTTGACAGATTCAAAAAGAGATTCAATATGGACAAGTAATCCATCTGAACAACGGCGGTCTGAGACCGCCTTTTTTCGTCAGGCAGGTGATACCATTGAATAACTATTATACCATTTCACAAAAAGCAGAGGCTTCATTCACCGAAAAACGTTCCGAATTTATCGGCTGTATCGCACCTGTGCAGACAAATGATGAGGCTGTTGCATTTATCGAAAGTATACGTGAAAAGCACCGCAAGGCTACTCATAATGTATATGCCTATATTCTCAGAAATGACAATATATCAAGATATTCCGACGACGGCGAACCTCAGGGAACTGCCGGAATACCCGTCTTTGACGTTCTGAGAAAAAAAAATCTTACTGATGTCTGCATAGTCGTAACACGCTACTTCGGAGGTATTCTTCTGGGCGGAGGCGGTCTCGTAAGAGCTTATTCACACTGTGCTTCAATTACCTGTGATTCCGCTGAAATTATGAATATGTGCCGGTGTACTCACATAAATATTTCCGCCGACTATTCTCTCTACGGAAAAATATCATATATCATTCCCGAATACAAGGTTATAACTGTATCTTCTGATTTCGGCGACAAGGTGAATCTCGAACTCCTTGTCACCGATGAATACCGTGAAGCTCTGTGCAAAGAACTGAGAAATATTTCCGGAGGAAATATCTCTATCAGATTCGGGAAAGAGCTTTTTGAAGATTTTTCATCAGTAAAAAAATAAATTTCTCCAGAATATCCGGAGGTATAATATGCTCAGAAATGATGAATTTTTATACCGGCTCAAATCAGCCAATCCGATTGAATCGGTTGTCGGTTCATACGTCAATCTTCTGAGACAGGGACATAATTATGTGTGTGCCTGTCCGTTCCACTCCGAAAAAACACCGTCCTGCACAATCTTTCCGGATAGCCAGAGCTTTTACTGCTTCGGTTGCGGTGCGGGCGGAGATGTAATAAGCTTTGTCATGGGAATAGAAAATCTCGATTTTCAGGAGGCGATAAAGCTACTCGCTGAACGTTCCGGACTTGAAATTCCTGAACAGAATCACTCCGGCAAAAATGCCGAAAAAAAACGCCGGATATATGAAGCTAACCGTGAGGCAGCAAACTATTTCTATCTCAATATGATAAAAGGCTCCGATAAAAGAGGTCTTTCCTACTTTGCCGGCAGAAACCTTTCTCCTCAGACTATAAAAAAATACGGTCTCGGATATGCTCCCGACTCGTGGGACAGCCTTTACAGATATATGAAATCAAAAGGCTTCAGCGATGAAATCCTTACAGATGCATGGCTCTGTACAAAATCCCCGAAAAACGGAAAGCTCTATGATATATTCCGAAACCGTGTAATGTTTCCGATACTCGACCTGAGAGGAAATATAATCGCCTTCGGCGGACGTGTGCTGGACGATTCAAAGCCAAAATATCTGAATACAAACAAAACCCTTGTATTCGACAAGGGAAGCAATCTGTTCTCACTTAACTTCGCAAGAAATTATCCGTCAAAAAAACTGATTCTCACTGAAGGTTATATGGACGTAATATCACTGAATCAGGCTGGCTTTGAAAACGCTGTGGCAACTCTCGGAACATCAATTACCGAACACCACGCCTCAAAGCTTAAAAGATACTGCGATGAGGTTCTTCTTTGCTACGACAGCGACAGTGCCGGTCAGAAGGCTTCGCAGAGAGCTGTGAATATACTCTCGGAAGCCGGAATATCCGCAAAAATCATAAGAATGAACGATGCCAAGGACCCCGATGAATATATTAAAAAATTCGGCTCTGAAAGCTTCAGAAAGCTTCTGGATAATTCAGAGGACGCAAATTCGTTTATGCTCGAAAAATGTGCGGACGGTCTCGATATGAACTCCGAACAGGGAAAAATAGAATTTACCAAACGTTCAGTAAAATTTCTCGCCGGAATACAGAACACTATCGAACGTGATATATACATATCCCGTACCGCCGAAAAAAGCGGTATATCCAGAGATGTCCTTCAGAGCCATATAGAAAGGGAAATCCGAAAAAATACCAGTGCTGAAAAGAAATATGAGTGGAATAATATTGTTGCTGAACAAACCTATAAACAGGATAACATTAATCCGGAAGCTTTGTCAAATCAGAAAGCCGTCGGTGCTGAAGAGGGAATTATCCTCTGTCTTCTGAGATATCCTGAAAGGTCGGAAAATATTTCCAGAAAAGCTCCGCCGGAAATTTTTGTAACGGATTTCAATAAAAAAGTATATTCCGCTCTCTGTCGCTCAATGAACGGTTCAGAGCATTTCACAATATCAATGCTCGCTGATGAATTTTCACTTGCGGAAATGAGCAGAATAACTGGAATAGAAACAAAAAACAGAGAAGTAAGCATAGATGACCAGTTCTTTGAAGACTGCATCATAAAGCTGAAAAATTACGATAACCAGAATGACGACTACTCCGATGAAGCAATTAAGGAAAAGTTTCAAAGAAAAGGCAAAAAATAAATCAGGAGGAATGGGTATATGGAAACAAAGAAAAATACTATCGAAGCCCTCATGGAACAGGGAAAAACCAATGGCGTTATCACTACTAAGGAATTTATGGATGCTCTTGAAAATTTCGACGACGATGAACAGATTGCAGACAAGATAGATACCTTCTACACCGACTGCAAGAACCTCAATATAAAAATAGTTGAGGACTATCCTCTTGATGCCGAAATGTCTTCAAACATCGATGTTCCGACAAATGATGACCTCGAGATTTCTCTTTCCACTGAGGGTATCGCTATTGACGACCCCGTAAAAATATATCTCAAGGAAATAGGAAAAGTTCCGCTTCTTACAACCGAGGAAGAAACAGAGCTTGCAAAAAAAATGTCTACCGGTGACCCCTATGCCAAAAAAAGGCTCTCTGAAGCAAATCTGCGTCTTGTAGTCAGCATAGCTAAAAAATATGTCGGCAGAGGTATGCAGTTCCTTGACCTGATTCAGGAGGGCAACCTCGGACTTATTAAAGCTGTAGAAAAATTTGACTACACAAAGGGCTTCAAATTCTCAACCTATGCTACATGGTGGATAAGACAAGCTATCACAAGGGCAATCGCAGACCAGGCAAGGACTATAAGAATACCGGTGCATATGGTGGAAACTATTACAAAAGTCAAAAAGATTTCAGGTCAGCTTCTCCACGAAAACGGTCGTGACCCTTCTCCGGAGGAAATAGCAAAGGAACTTGATATGCCTGTTGACAAGGTTCGTGAAATCATGCGTATAGCACAGGACCCTGTATCGCTTGAAACTCCTATAGGTGAGGAGGAAGACAGCCATCTCGGAGACTTTATACCTGATGACGATGCACCTGCTCCTGCAGAAGCTGCTTCACACACTCTTTTAAAGGAACAGCTCAATGAGGTTCTCAACACACTTACAGAACGTGAAGCAAAGGTACTTAAACTCAGATTCGGTCTTGAGGACGGAAAGTCACGTACTCTTGAGGAAGTCGGACAGCGTTTTGAAGTCACACGGGAGCGTATCCGCCAGATTGAGGCAAAGGCTCTCAGAAAGCTCCGTCACCCCAGCAGAAGCAAAAAGGTAAAGGATTTTCTTGAATAATAAAAAAAAGCCGGTCAGATTATGACCGGCATATTTTAATCAGCTGAGATTTCCAGCGGAAATCTCCTCAAAATCTCCTACTGCATAGGCTTGTTTGATTGTTATGGCGTTTTCGTCATATTCAAAGTTGAAGTTTACAGCACAGATTCCCGGATTGTTTTTAAGACCGAATTTAAGAATAGTCTCCTCACCCTGTTTTCCCTCAACATTCTCTGCATATACAACGAAGCCGTCAGAAGGAATATTCTGAGCCTCAACAGGTGTATTTACATATATGTATCCATTGACAGTGTGGTCAGTTTCGATTGTTTTTCCTATAACCTCCTTGTCATAGGCAGCAAAGTCAGGCCATGTGATGTTTATAGGATACTTTCCGTCAGGAATATCTTCATTTATCTGAACCTTTACTTCAATGAAGGTATCGTTAAAGGTATAATTCTTACTTTCAGAGACATCAAGCCACATTGCATTGAATGATTTCATGTCTGCCTTATAGCTTGTATCTTCAGAGCTTTCAGAACTTTCAGAGCTTTCGGAAGAAGCTGTCGTTGTCTGGGTTTCGGAATCAGAAGTGGTTTCCTCTGACTGTGATTCAGTAAAGATTTCAGTTTTCTGAACTACTTCTGTAACATTTACAACAGTAGTAGCAGTCTGACCTCCGGCTTCTGTAACAGGAGTACCTTCGCTGTCAGTAACAACTACCTGAGTTGTAACAACAGCACCTGCGGCATCGGTAACATCAGCGACCTCAGTAACAGCTGAACCCTCTGAATCGGTGACAACTGCAACAGATGTTGCAACATTTCCGGAGCTTTCAGAAGAAGCTGAAGTAGTTACGGCAGCAGTCGGGTCAGGCTCGTCAAGCTGATTTCCGGAGGTTGCCGGTTCGCCGTAATGGAAGGAGAGTCCGGGCTTCTGAACAGCAGCAATTTCCTCTGAATTGAGAGATGATTCTGAAACAGATGAATTATTCTTATCACCGCATCCTCCGAATGATGCAAGAATCATTCCTGAAAGAACTATAGCAGAAAGCAATCTGTATTTTTTATTTTTCATTTCATTATGTTCCTTTCCGATAAATTTATTTATAAGTATTTACAGTTATTTATTATATACAAAAAAAATAATCTTGTCAAGTGTTTTCTACAAATGTAATACTTTGGTAATAATTTCAACACACAATTATCGCAATTACTGTTCATAATAGATAAATAAGCATAAAATGAAAGGAATGAGGGATTAGTATGAAGAAAAAAGGCACTGCAAAAACCATAGCAATAATTCTCCTTATTGCAGTATGCACTGTACTTCTGTATTATATCATACCGCTGATAAAGCTTATATATACTGAGGAAGGAAGAATACTTCTTGACGAAAAAATAAGAAGCTTCGGAATTTTTGCTCCGCTCATATTCATAGGAATAGAAATTCTCCAGATAGTTCTTGCATTCATACCCGGAGCTCCTGTTGATATCATAGGCGGAGTTCTTTTCGGAAAGCTCTGGGGAAGTATTCTCTGCTTTGTGGGAATTTTTACCGGAACATTGATTGTATTTTATCTCGTCAGAATCTTCGGAAAGCCTCTGGTTAAAAAAATTTTTCCGAAAGCTGATTTTGAAAATCACCGCTTTCTGAAAAATGAAAAACAGCTTTCAGTAATAATTTTCATACTGTTTATGATTCCCGGAACGCCTAAGGATTTTCTGACATATATAGCAGCTCTTACAGATATAAGTCCGGCAAAATTCATGCTGATAACTGCTGTTGCACGTACTCCGGCTATGATATGCTCTGTTGTAATGGGAGACAGCTTCTTTGAGGGAAACTTCAGAACCGGAATATTTCTTTTTGTACTGATAGCACTTTTCAGTATTGCCGGATATTTTGTAAAGACAAAATTTCTGGACAAGCATTAAAAACCAAAGATGAAAGGATTTTGAAAAAATTATGGAAATGCTCAGATACATTATACCGCCTCTTGTAGGTGCAGTGATAGGATATTTTACAAACTATATAGCAGTAAAGATGCTTTTCAGACCTCTGCACCCCGTAAAAATAGGCGGAAAGACTCTGCCCTTTACTCCCGGAATAATCCCTAAGGGTAAACCAAGACTTGCAAAGGCTCTCGGGAAAGCAGTCGGAACTACTCTTCTTACCGAAACTGATATTAAAAATGTACTTCTTTCAGAGTCAATGCAGAACACCATAAAATCATATGCTGGAAATCTCATCAGAAGCGAACTTACTCTGAAGGATTTTGCCGGAAAAACAATGTCCCCTGAAAAATACAATGAAATCAGACAGAATATATGCTCTGTCATAACAGAAAAAATCATGACTTCTGCCAATAATGCAAATCTCGGTCAGATTATTGCTGAAAAGGGTGGCGACGCCATAAAGGAAAAGGTTGCCGGAACTATGCTTGCAATGTTCATCAAAGATGAATTAATAAATTCTCTCTGTATGTCACTGGGCGAAAAAGTCAATGAATACATAAATCAGAATGGCAGGGATATAATTTCACCTATTATAGATTCTGAAGCCGGAAAGCTTGAAAACAAATCAATTTATGAAATTCTGACTGAAGCCGGAGTTGATGCCGATAAGCTTCCCGATTCATTCCTGAGAATATATATAAGCTTTATCGAAAAGCACGCAGATGAATTTATCAGGAATTTCAGAATTTCAGAAATAGTTGAGGAAAAAGTAAATCAGATGGACGTACTTATGCTTGAGGATTTGCTTATGTCAATCATGAAAAAGGAACTCAATGCGGTTGTAAATCTCGGAGCTTTGATAGGTCTTATTCTCGGAACTATAAATATATTTTTCTGATAAAAAACGGACGGAAAAAACCGCCCGTTTTTTTATTAATTGCTGTGAAAAATGTATTTTTTTATTTTTGGCAGAAGACATTCAAGAATTGCACAGTATTTATCGACGATAACTATAACATAGGATTCCTTATATCTGGGAAGCTGTCTTGTTGAGGGAAACATATGATTTTCAATTATATCTCTCTCAACATCATTTATTTCTGTAAGCTTTGAGGCATTTTCAAGAGCTACAAGAGAATGGAATCTGCTGTGTGAGAAAGATTTTTTATGCTTATTGTATTCCTTGCGGTCATAATAAAACAAATCATGAAGAAGTCCGGCACGTGCTGCGGATTTTGCATCAAGTCCTAAAAATTTGCATATTACGTAATTATGGTATGATACGTTGACACAGTGCTGAAAACGTGTTGTACATATATGATGAGTTATACACTTGAGACCTTCAAGCTCACTTGAATCAACGATATCCTTTATATAATCAAAATAAGATGTCTGCGTGAGGTCTTTTTTTGAGCAGATTGCTTTAAGCATTTAATCATAACCTTTCAGTATTTTTATATGGCATAATGCCTATACAAATACATTATACTATATTCTGAAAAATAAATCAATGTAAATTTGTAACTTTTCCGCAAAAGATTATAATATAATAAAAAGGCTTGTCCGGTATACAGTCTATTCAAGAAGCTGTTCACGTATACCTGATAAAAGCTTTCTTTCCCTGCGTGATACCTGCACCTGAGTCATTCCCAGAATTTTCGCTGTCTTTGACTGTGTAAAGCCCTTGAAATAACGCAGTTCAATAAGAAATCTGTCAGCTTTGTCCATACGGGACATTATCTGACGTAATGCCAGTATATCCACTATTTCGGAATCAGGGGCTTCCGAGGGAATATCAATCTGATTTTCCTCATCATTTCCTGCTGTAAGGGATATTACAGGCTGACTGACACAAAGAGCTTCTGATACCTCCGAAATATCTGTATCAGAAAGCTCTGCAAGCTCCGAGAGCAAAGGCTCACGACCATTTGATTTTATAAAGTCTTCACGTATTTTCTGAATCCTCACGGATAATTCCTTAAGGCTTCTGCTTACCTTTACTATGCCTCCGTCACGGAATATTCTCTTTATTTCTCCGAGAATAACCGGTACGGCATAGGTGGAAAATTTTACTCCCCTTTCCGTATCAAATGCCTTTACGGCTTTAAGCAGTCCTATGCACCCTGCCGAATACAATTCCTCATACTCTATCCCTCTGCCTCTGAATTTATTTGCACAAAGGTGTACAAGACCGAGATTTTCTTCGGCAAGAGGCTTTTTCTGGTCATTCATTATTTTTCAGCTTCTTACGCATTGTAACAATTGTCCCCTTTCCGCACTTGCTTCTTACTTTCAGGCTGTCAGTAAAGGACTGCATAACAGAAAATCCCAGTCCTGAGCGTTCCTCCTCCGGAGCTGTTGTAAAAAGCGGTTCCATAGCCTTTTCAATATCCTCAATTCCACAGCCCCTGTCACGAACTTTTATGTATACCTCCCTGCCTTTAAGCAGTCTGATTGTCATTTCAATAACACCTGTCGAATTTCTGTATCCGTGAACAATTGCATTCGTTACAGCTTCCGATACAACAGTGCGAATCTCGGAAAGCTCATCAACTGACGGGTCAGTCTGAATCAGAAATGATGATACCACTGCCCTTGCAATACTTTCATTCACGGAAAGAGATGGCATTGTGAATTTAACCTCGTTTATGACTTCCATTTTCTCCTCCTAAACCTTATCATTTATAATTCTTACAATACGTTCAATCCCCGAAATTTTAAAAACTCTCTTTATATACTGACGGGGATTTTTTACAACAAGCCTGCCTCCGCATTCACTGATAAGCTTATAACGCCCCATTATAAGCCCCACTCCGGAGCTGTCCATAAAGGATATGTCTGCAAAATCTATTGCAAGCTCCTTAGGCTGGTTGGCAATTATAAAGCGGTCAAGCTTTTCACGGATTTCCTTTGCATTATGGTGGTCAATTTCACCGCTCAGAAGTGCTACGGCATAGCCGTTTTCAGATTTTATATCAACATTCATTCTCTTATCCTCCTTTCAGAATTATTATATATTATTGCCGGAAAAAAAAATATCGAAATCCGTCGCTGATATATTGAAATTTTTTAATCGCCATGATATAATATACTTTGGATATTCCGCTCCCCCTGACTAACAATTTTTTTATTTTCAGAAAGGATTTTTTATAGCCATGTCAAAAGTATTCTGGAAAGGAAGCACTATTCTTTCTCCCGTTCCTGCTGTACTCGTATCCTGCGGTACTGTCGATAACCCGAACGTCTTAACCATAGGCTGGACAGGTATTATAAATACTCACCCGCCCATGACATATATTTCAGTAAGACCTGAAAGATATTCATACAATATAATTAAAGATTCAGGAGAATTTGTTATAAACCTTACTACCTCTGCAATGTGCCGTCAGACTGATTTCTGCGGAGTAAAAAGCGGTAAGAATACGGATAAATTCAAAAAATGCGGATTCCATACCGCCCCGTCCCGTACAGTATCCGCTCCGTGCATAGAGGAATGTCCGGTAAATCTCGAATGTAAAATAACGGATTCAAAGCACCTCGGAACGCATACAATGTTCCTCGCTGAAATTACCGGAATCAATATAGATGAAAAATATATCGACAGCAAGGGTAAACTTAATTTACAACAGTGCGGACTTATGGCTTATGCTCACGGAGAATATTTTTCCCTCGGAAGAAAGCTGGGTGACTTCGGCTTTTCAGTGCGTAAGAAGAAATCCCCTAAGAAGTCAAATCCTCAATAATCCGGTTTATCTCGCTTTCGGAATCTGCTTCTATTCCCTCACAAAGCATTTCACGGTCATAATCCGAAAGCAGATTCAGATTCACTCTTATTATTTTATACGGGCTTTCGCTTTCGCCCCTGAATATGGCGAGGTTGTTTTCATATTCCCTTAAAATATATCCGACCGACTCAAGTGCAACCGGTTCATTCGTAGTCCTTGCTGATATCTTTTCATTGCGTATATTCTGTGCAAGCGTACAGATTACAAGCACGCCGGAAAACGTTGCGGAAGTTAAAAGCGTAAAAAATATTTTTCTGTCAATTACCATATAATATACCCTCCCTCTTATACGGTTATACAAATCCTTACTCTCATTATTGGCGGATTTTGATATTTTATACATTTTTTTCAAAAACTACTTAACATTGAGTTTTTTTTGTGATATAATAATAAATATCATTATAATTCAGAAAAAGGTGATGAACAAAATGAACGATAAAAATCTGTCTCCGGCTGTGGAGGAATCCACTGCTCCGAAGAAAAAACACAGGAAAAAGAAAAAAAATAAATTTCTGCTTGTAATCCAGAAGCTCTTTGCCGTTATTATGACTACTCTTTTGTCTCTGTTTCTGGTTATGGTCATAACAGGCACTATCGTCGCTACTGCCCTTACTGTCTATGTACTCGATTTTATGGACGAAACTACGGGAATTACCATTCAGGAAATGGAAATGAGCTGTAACAGTTATGTATACGGTACGGATAGTGAAGGCGAACTCGTTGAGCTTCACAAGGTCAGCAACGATTTACAGCGTATCCCCATTACTATCGACGAGATACCCCAGCACGTAAGAGATGCTTTTGTGTATACGGAAGATGAACGTTTCTATACTCATGACGGTGTTGACTACAAGCGTACCTTCACGGCATTCCTGAATATGTTTATCCATATCTACAATACCGAACAGGGTGGTTCTACCATAACACAACAGCTTATTAAAAATCTTACCGGCGATAACGAAACCTCCCCTCAGCGAAAAATCAGAGAAATTTTCAGAGCCATGCAACTGGAGAAAAAATATTCCAAGGACGAAATCCTTGAAACATACCTCAATTATATCGGCTTCGGAGGCCCTATAAACGGTATTCAGCTTGCGTCTGTACAATATTTCGGAAAAGATGTAAAGGATTTATCCGTAGCAGAAGCCGCTACGCTTGCCGCAATTCCTAAAAGTCCTAACTATTTCGGACCTTATGTCTATGAAGTAAATGAAGAAACCGGAGAAATTCTCGACGGTAAAATCAATAACAAGGAAAGACAGCAATATGTTCTCTGGCAGATGTATAAAAACGGTGCTTTGACCTATGATGAATATCAGAAATATCTCGACGAAAAACTGATTTATACAGATTCAGAGGAATACAAAAAACTGCACCCCGAAAATCTCGAAATCAAAGAAGATGAGGAAGACGAAAAGCCCTCATGGATTGTTGATGCCGCTATTAATGAATTCTGCGGCATAATTCAGGAGATGTATAATATTGACTACAATGAGGCTCTCAGACGCTTCAACACCGGAGGCTATCAGATTTATACAACTGCCGATATGGAATTTCAGGATTATCTCGATGAAAAATTCCTTGACCTCAACAACCTTATGAACAGAAGCTCCGTAATAAGATACGTTGACCTCGACGGTGACGGAGAATATGAAGAGGATACCCCGCAGGTCGGATTTGCTGCCCTCAACTATAAGGGCGAAGTGCTTGGAATGGGTGCAGGAATAGGCAAAAAGGAAAAAGCCCTTACATGGAACTACGCTGTTGACCAGACACGTCAGGTAGGTTCTACCATGAAGCCTGTTTCAACATATGGTCTTGCCCTCTATACAGATATGATTCACTGGGGTTCATATTACCGTGATACAACATATATCGAAATCGACGGCACTCCATGGCCTACCAACTATTCCACAGACGGTCTTCTCAGTATATCAGGTGCAAGCATTCCGGTTTACTATGCACTTCAGAAATCATATAATACAGTTCCTGCAAAGCTCTGTCAGGATTTGGGTGTAGATGCCGTATTCAAATTCTGCACTGAAAATCTGAATATGAAGCTTGACCCCGAGGATAAAGCATATGCTCCGCTTTCAGTAGGTGCGTTGACATGGGGTATATCCATACAGAATCTTGTAAATGCCTATATCCCATACGGAAACGACGGTACTGAATACGAAGCACACATTATAAGCAAGGTTACTCAGGCTAACCATGATTTTCTCGAAATCGACGGCGACCCGCATGAAGGCGTTGACCCTGAGACTGCATGGGTTATGAACAGACTTCTTAAAAATGTCGTTGAAAATGGTACTGGTACTGGTGCAAGAATAAGCGGTATTGAAGTATGCGGTAAAACAGGTACTACAAATGACTGGTACGACTCAACATTCGTCGGACTTATGCCCGATTTCGTAAGCGGTGTATGGATAGGCTATGACAAGCTTATCGGTGATGCAAGCCTTCCGCTTTCACTCCATGCAGCAGACATATGGCGAAATATAGTTTATGACTGGGTTTCTGACCCCGAACACGTTAAAAATACGGAGTTTACTCCCAATGAAGATGTAATTGAAGCCTATATGTGCAGTAATACGGGCAAAATAGCAGGTTCAGGCTGTCCTCATGGCGTTATAGGATACTGGAAAAGCTCAAATGCACCTTATTGTGATTCATATTCCTCTCCTTCATATAGCGATACAAGCTACAGCAGCGGCAGCAGCAGTAGTAGCAGTAGTAGCAGTAGTAATAGCAGTAGTTATGATGATGATAATAATTACAACTACAATTACTCATATACATCAGCTCCGACTACATCATCATATGAAAGCTATACAACTACAGCTCCATCAGACTGGGAGGATACCCCGTCTACAATAGCAGAGACTGATGCACCTGTTGTTGAACCTACTGATATTCCGGTCGTTGAACCTACTGACGCTCCGGCTGTCGAACCTCCGCCGGCTGATATTCCTGCCGATGAACCTACTGACGCTCCGGCTGTTGAACCTCCGCCGGCTGATATTCCTGCCGATGAACCGGTTGCAGAAGAATAGGAGGATATATTCTTTGAATAATCTTAAATTTTGCTGTCCATGTCACTTCGGACTGGAAAGCGTTCTGAAATATGAAATAAATAAAATCGGAGGCACTAATCTCAGTGTCTCCGACGGCAAAATATCCTTTTATGGTGATTTGAATATTCTTGCCCGTGCAAATCTCTGTCTCTCAACGGCTGAAAGAGTTCTCATAGAGCTTGCAGAATTTAATGCTTTCAGCTTTGAGGAATTATATCAGGGTGTGAAAAATATTCCGTTTGAAGATTTTATAGGTGAAAAAAATGCTTTTCCCGTAAAAGGATATTCCCTTAACTCAACCCTCCACAGCGTTCCGGATTGTCAGTCAATAGTTAAAAAAGCCTGCGTTGACAGACTTAAATCAAAATACAATACAAGCTGGTTTGACGAATCCGAACCGCCTGTCCAGATACAGTTCAGCATACTAAAGGACAAGGTCAATATATACCTCGATACAAGTGGCGTCGGACTTCATAAAAGAGGCTACAGAAAAAATTCCAATCTCGCCCCGATAAAGGAAACTCTCGCTGCCGGCATAATCGACCTTGCACGTGTAAGACCTGATACTGTCGTATGCGACCCTTTCTGCGGAAGCGGTACTATATTAATAGAATCCGCTCTTAAAGCCATGAATATCGCCCCCGGAATAAACAGACGCTTTGCCGCTGAAAAATGGGCTTCTATCCCTCAGAATATCTGGAGTGAGGAACGCCGGAGAGCTATTGCAAATGTAAATAAAGATGCAGAATTTCATGCGATAGGCTCTGATATCGACGATTCTGCCGTTGCCCTCACTATCGACAACGCTAAAAAGGCCGGCGTAAAATCACGCATATCCGTTGAACAGGCTGATATAAGAAATTTCCGTCAGCCGGAAAATTCAGTTGTAATATGCAACCCGCCCTACGGAGAAAGAATGCTCGAAATACGTCAGGCTGAGGAAATATACAAGCTTATGGGAAAGACTATAGGCAAACCGGCATTTATCATATCACCATCAGAGGAATTTGAAAAATTTTTCGCCCGAAAAGCTGACAAACGCCGTAAGCTCTATAATGGAATGATTAAATGTCAGCTTTTTATGTATTTTAAATAAATCCAAAATAAGGGAGTGTTGAAAATGAAAGCACTGATTACCGGAGCTACCTCCGGTCTTGGAAAAGCTATGGCTGAAATCCTTAGCAAAAAGGGCTGGGAGCTTATTCTGACCGGAAGAAATTCAGAAGCTCTTAAAGAGCTTCAGAAAAGCCTTAAAACTAATGTATATACAGTCACCTGCGACCTCTCAAAGCCACAGAATGCATATAAGCTTTACAAGGTATGCAGAAAGCACAGTATCGATTTGCTGATAAATAATGCCGGATTCGGAGTTTTCGGTTATTTCGGGGAAACGTCCCTGAAATCAGAGCTTGATATGATTAACGTCAATATAACCTCACTTCATATACTGACAAAGCTCTTTCTGCGTGATTTTCTCAGACATAACAGGGGAAGAATAATAAATATAGCTTCGGGTGCCGGATTTATGACGGGTCCTAAGCTTTCAGGATATTATGCCTCAAAAAACTATGTTGTAAGACTTTCACTCGCAATCGCTGAGGAGCTTAAACACCTTAAAACTAATGTAAAAATAAGTGTATTCTGTCCCGGCCCTATTGATACAAAATTCAATGAACGTGCCGGAGTCAGTTTCAGCATAAAACCCAAATCCGCTGAATATATGGCTGAATATGCCCTTGAAAAGGCTTTCAGCAATAAAACCGTTATAATTCCAACTTTCACCATGAAAATCGGCGTTGCACTTTCAAAAATTTTTCCGGAAAAAATTGTAGCTCCGGTAGTTTTTCACATTCAGAATAAAAAGTCCGTGCGAAAATGAAGGCTTATAAAACAGCTCTGGGCGGTATAGTTTCTGCACTTTGCCTGCTGACAATGTTTATGACGGGTATTTTTCCTGCCCTTTCAATACTTCTCCCGATGATTTCGGGAGTTTTTATGATGATTATTGTATCAGAAATCAGTATCAGCTGGGCTTTTCTGACATATATCGCCGTAAGCCTGCTCTCAATGATAGTGACTTTCGACAAGGAAGCCGTTTTATTATTCATAATGTTCTTTGGTCACTATCCGATAACACGCTTTCTTATAGACAAAATTCCCTCCCAAACTGTAAGATTTCTGATAAAACTAACCGTTTTCAATATATGTGTAATATCATTCTTCATGCTTACAACATATATAATGGGTCTCACAGCCTTTCTGGAGGAAATAAAAGGCTTCGGAAAATACGGCATACCAATAATCCTCGCTTTCGTAAACTTTATATTCCTGCTTTATGAATACAACCTCAACATATTCTACGAGCTTTATGAAAAAAGACTCAGACCCGCTCTCAAAAAAAACAAGACTTGACAATATAATTTCATAATGATATAATAAAATGTAAATGTAATTAAAGGAGTTTTTTTTATATGGGAATGACATTCAACAGACAGCTCCCTGAACCGCAGATAATCAAGGAGCTTTACCCCGTTTCAGAGGAAATTAAAAATATAAAATCTGCCCGTGATGAGGAAATAAAAAAGGTTTTTACCGGTGAATCTGACAAATTTCTGCTTATAATAGGTCCATGCTCAGCCGATAAGGACGATTCCGTTATGGATTATGTCCACCGTCTGGCTGAGGTTCAGGAAAAGGTTAAGGATAAAATCCTTATTATTCCCCGAATCTATACAAATAAACCCAGAACTACCGGCGAAGGATATAAGGGTATGGTTCATCAGCCCGACCCTACTAAAAATGAAGATATGCTTCAGGGCGTTATCAAGGTAAGACAGCTCCATATGAAGGCAATTTCCGAAACTAAATTAACGTGTGCCGATGAAATGCTCTATCCGGAAAATTACAGATATGTATCCGATTTGCTCTCATATGTAGCAGTAGGTGCAAGGTCAGTCGAAGACCAGCAGCACAGACTTACTGCAAGCGGAATGGACGTTCCGGCAGGTATGAAGAATCCTACTTCCGGCGATTTGTCTGTTATGCTTAACTCTATAAAGGCTGCTCAGGCTCATCATACATTCCTTTACGGCGGCTGGGAAGTCCTTACTGACGGCAATCCCTATGCTCACGCTATCCTGAGAGGTGCTACAAACAAGCACGGTCAGAATATCTCCAACTACCACTATGAAGACCTTATGCTCCTGTTTGAACTCTATTCACAGAAAAATCTGAAAAATATGGCTGTAATAATAGATACAAACCACTCCAATTCCGGAAAAAAATACCTCGAGCAAATCAGAATCAGCAATGAGGTTCTGCACAGTATGCGTCATTCAGATGATATAAGAAAATTTGTCAAGGGTCTGATGATTGAAAGCTATATTGAGGACGGCTGTCAGAAAATAGAAGAAGGTATTTACGGCAAATCCATTACCGACCCTTGCCTTGGCTGGGAAAAATCCGAACAGCTTATATACAATATTGCTGACCAGCTCTAAAACTTAAAATTAAATCGGAGGAATATAAATGAAAAAATTCAAAAGAATCGTTGCCGCTGCTACTGCCCTTACTATGGCGGCAGCATTCTCAGGCTGTGGTGAATCAACGTCAACCGGTATGAATATTGACGGTACTGATATACGTGCAGGAATATTCATATTCTACACTATGAGTGCTTACTATGAAGCCTCTAATATAATCGGAGAGGACGGCACGGATACAACCAAGGTCGAAAATATAAAAAATGCTCATATCGACAACATCACGGCAAAAGACTGGATTCAGAATAAGGCTGAGGAATATTGTACTGAATTTGTCGCTATATCACGTGAATTTGATGCTCTGGGAGAAGAGCTTACCGCTGAGGAGAAATCAGAAATCGATGATATGCTCTCCTATTATACACAGGGCGACGGAGGTAAATTCTATACCAAAAACGGTATCGGAGAAGAATCCCTCAGGGATATAATGGAAATTGATTATAAACGTGAGCATGTATTCAAGCACTACTACGGCTTTGACGGCGAAAAGGGTATGAGCGAAAGCGAACTTAAAAAATATTTCAATGACAATTATGCCCGTGTGGAATATATCACAATCGACCTCAAGGATTCCGATGGCAACCTCTTAAAAGGCAGTGATAAGAAAAAGCTCATCAGGCTTGCTGAAGATTATGCCGAGGAAGTAAACAAGGAAACTACTGAGCAGAAAAGACTTTACAAAATGGACGAAATCCGTGATGAATACCAGGAGTATAAGCTCGAAGAAGCCGAAAAGGCTGCCGCTCTGACAGCTACCACAGATTCAGCAACTACCACCACTACTACAACCACCTCTGACCCCTCTGCAACAACAACTACTACAACTACTAACCCATTTGCAAACGAACAGCTTGTACAGTTTGTAACCGTAACTACTGCAAAGGAAGCTGATATATCAGTTGGCGAAAGCGGTGAAACTACTACAGCTACTGAACCGAATTATGTCCCCTCAAAGAAAGCCAATGAATATATATTCAAGGAGGCTAAAACCGGAGAAGCTTCCGTATTTGAGGACAGCGAGGCTGTTTATGTAATTTTCAAGGCTGACCTCTATGAAAGACTTACAGATGATGACTGGTGGTCTGAAAATATGATTCTCAGCCTCCAGAATCAGAAATACGGCGAGGAATTCAGTGACTTTATTGAAGAGCTGGCTGATACCTACAGTGTATCAAGAAATGAAAGAGCATTCAAAAGATATGAGCCGTTCTCACTTGACTATCAGCAGCAATAACAAAAAAATTAAGGAGCAGTATTTTTTTACTGCTCCTGTTTTTTTATATCAGAAAAGTTCAATTGTCTTATGTTCAACATCAAAATAATTATCAAGCACAGCAACATAGTATCTGAAGCATACCTGACCATTAAACGTCATAACATCTCCGCTTTCAGGAACTCCCAGTGCTGCAAGCTGTTCGTCCGTAAGCTCATTAAGTATAACGGAATCATCTTTTTCAATATATAAATCCTCAAGCAGACCTGACTTCAAATCCTTCAGGTAAATTCTTTCGCCCTCATCAGCATGAGCCGATTTTCTGAAATCCTCACTTGGCGAAAGCACATAATATCCCGTTCCGTCTCTTGAAATATTAAAGTATTCAAGCTGTTGTGCATCAAGCGAATCAAGTAAAACTTCACTTACTGTATTCTGTTCAATACCGAGGAACTGATAATCCTCAAATTCAAGGTCTGTAATCACAAGCTTTTCCTCAAAGGTATAGCCCAGCGTTTCAAGCTGTTTCTCAGTAAGGTGAAGCACAATATGGTCTGAAATCTTATTAAGCTCCTTTGTTATATCCTGTCGGGACTGCTCTTTCCACTCTACTTCTGTCTTTTTAGTCATAGGGCGTTCAAGATAAACTATACGTTCAAAGTTATTCAGTCTGAATGTTATGTAGAATCTTGGCAAAGATATATCCGCATCATTAGGTTCAACGTATACAGCCGTACTTCCGTTGGAGCTGTCCTTAGTATTAACAACAGAATATCTGTATTTTCCTGACGGTGAAACACCTGTTTCTACAGTTTCAGTCTTGCTTGCCGTAATGAAGAATGATGTAATAAGAAAATATCCGAGAGAACCGAATATATAAAGCAGAAGTATTATAGTACCCAGAGTTGTCTTTACGCCTTCGCCCGCTCCCGAAAACAGGAATATTATCAGTCCCGAGGCTACAAACGGAATTATAAGCTTCCATTCTCCGAAATAGAACAGCACGACAGGAAGCATTGCAGGAAGTATTACAAAGCTTGATATTCTTGTAATCAGCTGTTTTCGTGTATAGAGCATTATCAGAAGGAATACGGCTGACAATACCGAAATAAGTATACACATTGAGTTCGGGGAGCTTATCTCCGCCTTATAGAACAATGAACAGTAACACAGGAAACAAGCACCAAGGGCATAAAGACCGCTGAAAAGCGACATAAATCTTTTAATCCATATATTGGAAAGTATATTTTTCATTTTAACCTCCGAAAAATCAAAAAATCATTACTTAAACTATTATAGCATTTTTATTTCAATCTTACAAGTATTTTTTGAAATTTTTCTATAAATATTTACTTCTGATAAAATCCGGAGTATAATATATTAAGCTGATTCTGAAAGGAGAAGACTTATGAAAAGATTAAAAATCAGACAAATTGTTTTTGCAGTTCTTGCGTTGCTGTGCATGGCAGTAATTTTCTGTTTTTCTGCCGATAATTCTGAGGAATCCAATGAAAAAAGCAACTTCTTTGTAGAGCAACTGCTCGAATGGATTCCGTCAGGAGTAAGGGAGAATCTATCGTATATAGTAAGAAAAACCGCACATTTTACCATATATGCCGTACTGGGATTTTTAGTATCCGGAATATTTATTCCAAGGAAAATTTTTTATACTCTCTCTGTATGCTTTCTTTATGCCTGCACTGACGAAATTCATCAGTATTTTGTACCGGGCAGAGCCTGCCGTTTTCAGGACGTAATTATTGATACATCAGGAGCATTATTCGGAGCATTGATTTTCGCTCTGATATTCAGAATATTTTCCGGAAATAAAGGGAGTGCATAAAGCACCCCCTACTTTTCATTCTTTATACCAAAAATCATTCTTAAAATTCCTGACAGTACCTTAGGGCTTTTGATAACAACTACTTTCATTATGTAGCCTCCCTTCATATTTTCATTATATTCTGAATTATGAAAAGGGTTCTTATTTTCTGGAAAAAATAATTAACGCATATCCGCCTGATACTTCAAGCCTTGCACTGTCTGATGTAATCTCGTTGCTTACTCCTAAAGGGAATCCGGACGTAAGATAATATTTTTCAAGAGGATACTTTACTCCTGAAAGCTCTCTGATAAATACTTTATCAGTAAGCGAAAATACAGAAAAGTACTTTGAATCATCTTTTCTGTACTCGCATATACTTTTTTCTCCCTGTACTAAAGCACGGTTGAATCCATCATCTATCTCTGCATGAACATTTCTTTCAGCACAGTATTTAAGAGCTTGGATATTTGCGATAGTGTGGTCAAGTCTGCCGGAAAGTCCTCCGTATATTTTTATTGCCCTCGCTCCTTTTTCTATCGCATATTTAACGCAAAGCATTGTATCAGTATCATCTTTTTCCGGAGAGCTTTTTATAACTTTGCTCTCCGGAGCTATTTCGCCTTTATAGGAATCGAAATCCCCTATTACTACATGCGGAAAAATGTCCAGTTTTTTGCAGTGATACAGACCGCTGTCCGCACATATGACAACATAATGACTGATATTACGTGATACTACCGAATAATCAAAAATTTCTCCACCCGAAAATATAACAAAAGTGTTCATTTAAGCTCCCACTCCTTAAGTTTTTTTGCTTCATCATACATAACACAGTAACTTTCGTGACGGCTTCTGCTTATTATGCCCTGATTCACAGCCTCTATAACCCTACAGCCCTTTTCACGGGTATGGGAGCAGTCCCTGAACTGACAATCATCTGTATATTTCAGAAATTCTGTAAAACAGCCTGCAAGTTCTTCCTTTCTGATTACATCATATTTATTTGTTTCAAAGGTTGAAAATCCAGGGGTATCTGCAATATATCCGCCCTCCCTGAGTTTATACAATTCAGCGTGGCGTGTTGTATGCTTTCCTCTGCCGAGCTTTTCACTGATTTCACCTGTTTTCAGATTAAGACTGCTGTCAACGGCATTAAGCAGAGTAGATTTTCCTGCTCCGGAATTGCCCGCAAAAGCACTTATTTTTCCGGTTAAAAGCTCTCTGATTCTGTCTACAGATGACTTGTCCGAATAATCCGCTATCAGTATTTTTATATCTGTATTGCTGTAAATATCAAGAATCGGCTTTATTTCTCCTATATCAGCCTTTGAGATTACTATTAAAGGTGTAATATTCTTGTATACTGATATTGCGATAAATTTATCAAGAAGAAGAAAATTTGGTGTCGGCTTGCATGTTGATACAACAAACAGAATCTGATCGAGATTTGCAAGAGGAGGTCTTATAATACTGTTCTTCCGTGGATTTATTCCGGATATGATGCCATTTTCGATAGTAACATAGTCTCCGACAACTGGTGAAATATTTCTGTTTCTGAAAACTCCCCTTGCCCTGCACTCTGTTATTAAACCGTCAGGGGACTCTGACGTATAGAGTCCCCCGATTGATTTTATTATTAAAGCATTCTGAATTTTATCCAAGCCAGTCATGGAATCCGTCTCCGTCATTGTCAACCCATGGCCAGTTATCATTGATTCCGTCTCCGTCTTCATCAACCCATGGAATATCATTTATATTATCCGGAATACCGTCTCCGTCATTGTCAGTATATCCTCCTACTGTTGTAGAGGGCTGAACAGTAGGTTCAGTAGTTGGTTCAATATATTCCGTCGGAGGCTCTGTAGGCTCAATATATTCCGTCGGAGGTTCTGTAGGCTCAACATATTCCGTCGGAGGCGCTTCAGGAGCTTCTGTCGGAGCTTGTGTCTCCTTATGGAATCCGTCAATTTCGCTTATTGCAGTATAAACGTCCTCCCAGTTTGCGGTATATGATGCCGTTGAGAAATCAAAGTTATACTGTCCTATTCTCGACCTGAGGTTATTGCTCTGATTTGTAATATAGACTGTAATCGGAATATCCTTTCCTGTACCCTTTACCTGAACAGAAGTATTTGCCATTTCCGGAGCGAGTATAACTCCGCTTGACATAATAGTCTTGCTGTCGTTATCGGAGAAGAAATCAAGTACGAATCTTCCCTCGGAGTTATCAGGAAGACTTACATTGAATGTAACCTCACCATCAGGGTAAACACCATTGCTGACATAAAGTATAAGCTCCTGATCGGATTCGATTACTGTATCCTTAGGAATACTCTGTTCAAATACTATACCTTCCTTTTCATATGAGGGAGCGTCTTCTCTTTTTACGTTGCTGATACTCTTATAGGAGCATATAAGCATAGCCTCTTCAATAGTTTTTCCTACGAAGTTATCAAGCTTAATCTGTTCCTTATTGACTCCGGCACTTACATATACAAGAATTACTGTTCCGGGTTCGACATCAGTACCGGCTTCCGGCTCAGTCCTGATGATGTTATCTTTCTGGATACTGTCGCTTGTATCGGATTTTATATCGATTTTAAGTCCAAGCTCCTGAAGTGAATTTTTATAGATATTGACATTTATATCAGTACCGTCCGGAACTTTGATTGTCTTCATACCCTTGCTTACTTTTACTTTAACTGTATCGCCCTTGTTGAAAGGAGTCTCAGGCTCAATATCCTGCTCGAATATGCAGTTCTTTTCAACCTCGTTGTATTCCTGAGAATCAACGACTATATTTATAGTACCGCCGTATTTGTTTATAGCCTCGTTATAGTCAACTCCTATAAGATTCGGCATTTTGTAGTCAAATTTTTCGCCCGAATCTCCCTGAAACATATTCATTACGAGAGATGCAACAAATATAACTCCGCCGATAATTACAGCAATTGTAATAGCAGTAAGTACGGGTACAAAGAGAGAACCCTTTTCTTCCTCTTCCTCCTCATCTTCGTCATCATCAGCAACTTCTTCTTCATGACGTTTTCTGCGTCTGGGAGGTTCTTCGACAGCTGTAACAGTACGTTTTCCGGTCTGACCGTTTTCCTCATTGTATTCGCTTTGTTCAACAGCGTTGAAATAGCGTGTTTCCTCGGAGTCGCCGTTATCCTCAATGTAGTATCCGAATGAGATATCGGGATTGGCTTTAAAGCGTTCAATATCCTGAATCATTGCTGAAGCGGACTGATATCTGTCAAGCGGATTTTTCTCCATAGCTTTAAGTATTATTTCCTCAAGTCCGGCTGGAACATTCGGATTCACTGCTCTGGGTCGCTTCGGAGTATCGTTGATATTCATAACAGCAATGGATACGGAATTATCGGAATCAAAGGGCTTCTGACCCGTAAGCATTTCATAGAGCATTACGCCTACTGAATAAATATCGCTTTTTTCATCAGTAGCCTCACCCTTAGCCTGTTCAGGGCTTATATAGTGGACGCTTCCTATAGCCTGGTCAGTAGCAGTTTTTCCTGTTTCTCTTGAAAATTTTGCTATTCCGAAGTCCATAACCTTTATAGTGCCGTCATTAAGCATCATTATATTCTGAGGCTTTATATCACGGTGGACTATTCCCTTTTCATGTGCATGCTGTAATGCACGCAGAATCTGAATCATAAAGTGTACAGCATCTTTCCAATTGAGGGCATGTTTTTCTTCGATATAGTCTTTAAGGGTAATTCCGTCGATATACTCCATAATGATGTACTGAAGATTTTCAGAAAATCCTACGTCATAAATCTTGACGATATTCGGGTGTGAAAGAAGTGCAATCGCCTTTGATTCATTTCTGAAACGGCTGAGAAATTCCTCATTGTCAGCAAATTCTGTTTTAAGAATCTTTATTGCAACCGTTTTGTTGTCAACAATATCCGTACCTCTATAAACATCTGCCATTCCGCCTACGCCTATAAGCTCGGTTATTTTGTACCTGTTATCGAGCATTTGCCCGATATTAGTATCTTGTGCCATTCTTTGTTATTCCTCCTGTATATTAATCAGAAATAAGTGCGACAGTGATATTATCCTGTCCACCCTTTTCAAGGGCAAGCTTTATAAGTTCATCTGCACATTCATCAAATGAAGCTGATGCTACTACCTCATATATTTCAGAATCGGTATTATATCCTGAAAGTCCGTCTGAGCATAGCAGAATCTTTATCTGATTTTCATAGTCCAGAATGAACATATCGACCATAACTGTTTTATCGACTCCCACAGCACGCACAAGGACATTTTTCTGCGGATGAGTAATCATTTCATCAGCAGTAATTTTTCCCTGTTCATAGAGAAGTGAGGCAACATTGTGGTCGACAGTAATACGATGCAAACCGCTTTCCGTAATTATATAGGCTCTGCTGTCGCCTACATTTGCGATAAATGCAGTTTTCGGAGTTACAAAGGCAGCAACACACGTTGTTCCCATTCCGAAATTTTTGAAATCAAGCCTTGCTGTTGTGTAAATAACCGAATTAGCCGCAGAAACCGATGAAATCAGAAGCTTTCTTATATCATCATCTGAAAGCCCCTCATGGTATCCGTTTCTGAATCTTGTAAAGACTTCATCAATAGCCATAACACTGGCTTCACCTCCGGCACGCTCTCCGCCCATACCGTCGCACACAACAACAAGGACATTTTCGCCGAAATCCTCATATCTTACAGCGTCCTGATTTTCGTCACGGGCAAGACCTATATCGGTAGCAGTTTTAACCCTCATAATTTACACCTCCAGTCTTTTCAAGTTTTAGAGTATCACGCCGGAGCTGACCGCAGGCTGCATTTATATCGCTTCCGAGCGTTCTTCTGACCGTTGCATTAATTCCCCTTTTCAGAAGATACTGTGCAAAATTTTCAGCTGATGATTTTTTTGACCTGTAATTTCTTTCTTTGACTTTATTTACAGGTATGACATTTACATGACAATTCATTCCCCTGAGAAGCGAAACGAGCTTTTCACCGTCGTTTTCTGAAACGTTTACCCCGTCTATGACAGCATATTCAAAAGTAATTCTTCTGCCGGTTTTTTCGATATAAAAACGGCATGCTTCAATAAGCTGGCCGAGATTATAGGTACGGTTTACCGGCATAATTCTGCTTCTTCCGTCGTTGTCGGCACAGTGGAGCGATACAGAGAGAGTAAGTCCGAATTTTTCACCGGCAAGCTCATATATTTTCGGTACGATTCCGCAGGTGGAAAGCGAAACGTGTCTCAGACTCAGATTATTTCCGTTCTTATCGGAAACAAGTCTGAGAAATTTAACAACATTTTCATAATTGTCCAGCGGTTCACCTATGCCCATCAGTACAATTCCTGAAACCTTTACTCCCATATCCTTTTCAGTCATATAAATCTGCATAAGTATTTCTGACGGTGTAAGATTTCTGACAAAGCCTGCAATTGCAGAAGCACAGAAACTGCAGCCCATTTTACAGCCCACCTGAGTGGATACACATATACTTTTTCCGTAATGATATTCCATGAGAACAGTTTCGACATAATTTCCGTCAGGAAGTCTATAAAGATATTTTACCGTATTATCTATACAAGATTCAAGTCTTTTTGCAATAAATAGACGTTTTATACAAAAAATATCTTTAAGTTCTGTGCGTAGTTGCACAGATATGTCAGTCATATCATCAAAGCTGAACACTTTTTTTACATGAAGCCACTGAAAAATCTGCTTTGCTCTGAATTTCTTCTCTCCGATTTCAGCCATTTTCAGTTCAAGCTGTGGGAGGTCAAGGGAGAGAATATCAATTTTTTCCGCAATTTCCAACAAATCACCTTACTTTCCTTATTTTTGAAATAAAGAATCCGTCACTTTTAAAACAGTCAGGAAAAATAGTAGCCTTATAGCTCCCGAAGGGTTCGCCAAGCTTCTGAAGGAATGGTATTCCCTCAATATCGCTGTGATTTTCAAGAAGTCTGTCTATGATATTATCATTTTCGGCTTTGCGGAGAGTACACGTTGAATATACAAGCTCACCGCCGGATTCAAGATAATTAAGAGCATTTTCAAGTATCCTGTATTGTATTTCCGGAAGCTTTTCAAATCCGGCAAAATTCTTGTATTTTATCTCCTGCTTGCGTCTTATAACTCCGATTCCGGAGCATGGAACATCACAAAGAATTTTTGAAAATTTCGGCAAATCCGGATTGAATGTGCAGGCATCACCGGTCATAGCCTTTATATTGGATATGCCGAGACGTTCCGAACCTTTTTTTATCAAATCAACACGCTTTTCATGCAAATCAAAGGCATATATTTCTCCCTTGTCTTTCATAAGCTGAGCCATGGTAAAGGCTTTTCCGCCCGGAGCTGAACACAAATCAAGAACTCTGTCATTTTCCGTTGGGTTCAGAGCCATACAGCAGAGCTGTGATGATAAATCCTGAACGTGAAAATATCCGCTTTTAAATTCCGGAAGAGCTGTCAGGTCTCCGCATTTAAGGTTGTAACAGTCAGGGATTATACCGGATTTTTCAGCACCGAGATTTTCCATAATATCTGAGGAATCTTCTTTAATGGTATTTATTCTGACCGTAACAGGCGGAACTTCAAGTGCATCTGAAAGAAGTATGTCCATTTTTTCCATACCGTAATCATTTATAAGACTTTCTATAAATTCAACAGGTGCGGAATATTTTACACTTGACGATATAAAAATATCTCTCGGAACGGCATAATCCTTATTATTTCTGATAAAATTGCGGAGTATTGCATTTACAAATCCCGAAGCACTCTTCTTGTGAAAGGCTTTCACAAGATTTACGCTTTCATTTACAGAGGCATTATCAGGAATATTATCCATATAAAGAATCTGATATATTCCCGTCCGGAGAATATTCAATACAGTAAGGTCAATTTTATCCGTACTTCTGTTGCTGAGCTGTGATATTATATAATCAAGCGTAATTTTTCTTTCAATAACTCCGTAATACAGCATGGAGCATAAACGCCTGTCACGTTCATCAAGACCCGATTTTTCAAGACCTGCTCCAAGCTGGATATTTGAATATCCGTTATTTTTAAATGTCCTGCCGAGAAGTTCAACAGCAAGAAATCTTGCATTTTTCATATAATTAATTCCTTCTGTCTGAAATTGCCACAAGTCTTATAAGCTGTGCAATAGCTGTAAACAGTGCTGCAACATATGTCAGGGCAGCTGCTGTTAAAACTTTTTTGGATTGTGCCAGCTCATCATCATCAAGATATCCGCTCTGTTCAAGAGTCTTTAAGGCTCTTCCGCTTGCGTTGAACTCTACAGGGAGGGTTACAAGCTGAAATGCCACTACCGCAATAAAAAGCCATATTCCTATAGTTATAAGAGGGCGGAAGCCTCCGAGAATTATTCCGAGAATTACAAGAGGATATGCAAGGCTTGAACCTATATTGGTTATTGGTATTATGGCAGAACGTATTTTCATAGGTGAATACTGTTCCGCATACTGTACCGCATGACCGCATTCATGTGCAGCTACTCCTATTGCAGCGGCTGAAGTCTTTCCGTATACAGAATCCGAAAGCCTTATAACATTGGCATTGGGGTCAAAATGGTCAGTAAGGCTTCCGCTTACTCTCTCTATTGCAACATTATACAAGCCGTTCTGGTCAAGAATCATTCTTGCAATCTGGTCGGCTGTATAGCCTCTGCGGTTCATCATCTGACTGTATTTTTTATAGGTACGATTAACATTGAAAGATGCCAGAAGTGCGACAAGAAATGAAATGATAACAAGAAAATAACTCATAATATACCTCCGTTATGAAACATAATTACCCCAGTATACTTCCTTTTTCAAGCTTTTTTCCCCTAAGAAAATCTGAAACCTTCATGCGTTTGCTTCCCTCAAGCTGAACTTCCTCAAATCTTATTATCTGTCCGTCACCGCATTTTACTCCGAAATTTTTTATGTCAGTAATTTCACCGTTTTCTGCCGTTGAAAATTCGCCGGAAAGTGATGAACGATAAACTTTAAGTCTTTTTCCGTCCAGTACCGTAAATCCTGTAATACCTCTTATTATATTGTGAATTTTCTGTGCAGGCTCTGAAAAGTCAAGACGGCTCATATCCTTTGTAATCATGGGAGAATACGAAGAAAGCGAATCATCTTGTTTTACGGGTTCAAGGGAATGGTTTTTAATTTTAGCTATTGTTTCAAGAAGCACTTCTCCGCCCATTTCTGCAAGACGTTCAAAGAGTTCAGCAGAAGTTTCATTTTCGCCTATATCAGTTTCACGCTTTACAAGCATATCACCCGTATCAAGTCCGGCATTCATCTGCATTGAAGTTACACCGGTTTTCTTTTCTCCGTTGAGTATGCACCACTGAATCGGAGCAGCTCCACGATATGCCGGCAATAAAGAAGCGTGAATATTAATGCAGCCATATTCCGGAAGCTCAAGCACTTCTTTCGGAAGAATCTGTCCGTATGCCGTAACTACTATCAAATCAGGACTGATTTCTCTAAGAATCTCAAGAGCCTTTTCAGCGTCATCACCTTTCCGGAGTGATTTCGGCTGATATACGGCTATATCATATTTAAGGGCGGATTCCTTTACAGGAGTAGGAATCATTTTAAATCCACGTCCCTTAGGCTTATCGGGCTGAGTAAATACAGCTTTTACATCTTCGGTTTCAACAAGCTTTTCCAGACAAGGCACTGCAAAATCAGGAGTACCCATAAATACTATTTTTAATCTGTTCATATTACTCCTCATCAGGAATTATAAATTCCTCTACTACTTCGGTAAATAAATGACCGTCAAGGTGGTCATTTTCGTGACAGGTACATTGTGCAGCAAGTTCTGAAAATTTTCTTTCATACCAGTTTCCGTCTCTGTCCTGAGCCTTCAGAATACATTTAAGAGGCCTTGTAACATATCCCCACTGATTAGGGCATGAAAGACAGCCCTCAAGCACTCTCTGTCTGCCTTTTGTTTTTATAATCTGAGGATTTATTGCCTCAATTTTTTCATCATCAACGTGCATTATAAAAATTCTGCGTCTTATACCTATCTGGGGAGCAGCAAGCCCCACTCCCTGAGCCTTGTCAAGAGTTTCATGCATATCATCAAGAAGCTGTGCAAGCTTTTCGTCAAACTTTTCAACAGGCTTGCATATTGCATGAAGTGTTTCGTCCTCCTGAGTAAGAATCTTTCTTATAGCCATTTTTTCCCTCCATATTGTTTAAAATCCTGTATCGCCATTCATATCTGCATATACAGAGATTCCCGAAAGCTCCCTGCATTTAGATGACTCTTTGATAACATAAGTTATAAATTCACGGATTTCCTTAGTATTTTTACATTTTATTATAATTCTATGCCTGAATTTTCCGTTTATTCTTGTATGCGAGCATTTCAAATCTCCTATAACCTTTACCGGAGTTCTATAATGCCAGTTTTTAAGCATACCGGAAATTATATTTATTATGCATTTGCCGGCAACTGAAACACATTCTTCATCTGTTCCGGATATGCCGATAACGCACAAATCACACACAGGCGGATATATCAGGCTTCTTCTGATTTCGATTTCCTCTTTATAAAATTCAGTATAATTCTGCTGTGACGCAAGATTTATAATATAATGGTCAGGCATAAAGGTCTGGATATATGCTCTTGCATATTTGCCGTCACGACCTCCCCTGCCTACAACCTGAGTTATAAGCGAAAAAGTTCTCTCATAGCTTCTGAAATCTCCGCTGTAAAGCGAATTGTCAACCGAAAGCACTCCCACAAGGGTTACATTCGGAAAATCAAGACCCTTTCCAATCATCTGAGTACCAAGCATAATATCATATTTTCCGTCTGCAAAATCCCTGAAATTCTTTTCATATGAAGCCCTTGAAAAGGTTGTATCGGCGTCCATGCGGAGTATACGGGCATCAGGAAAGAATATTTCAAGCTCTTCCTCTACACGCTGAGTACCTGTTCCTGTCATTCTGAAGCGTTCAGAACCGCATTTGTCACATTTTTCCGGAATATCGCAGACATATCCGCAATAATGACACATAAGCTTTCCGTTGACTTTGTGATATGTCATAGGTACGGTACAATTTTTGCAATATACCGGCTGACTGCATTCAATACAGCTCATAACAGTGCGGTATCCTCTGCGGTTAAGAAGAAGTATTGTCTGTTCACCGTTATCAAGATTACGCTGTATTTCTGACGAAAGAACGTGGCTGAAGCCTGTACGGTTTCCGGCTGAACGTTCCTGAGCCATATCTACTATGTGAACCTCCGGCAATGGTGCATTGTTATATCTGTTTTTAAGCTCTATAAGCTTATATATTCCCTTTTGGGCATAATAATAGCTTTCAACAGACGGCGTTGCTGATGCAAGCAGAAGTACGCAGTTATGGTATCTGCAACGCTGTTTTGCAATATCAATGGTATTATATCTCGGAGAGCTTTCGGATTTATAGGAGCGTTCTCCCTCCTCGTCCATTATGATAATGCCTATATTTTCAAGCGGAGCAAATACGGCACTTCTCGTACCTATAACTATATCGGCACAGCCATTTTTAATTCTTCTGTGTTCGTCATATCTCTGTCCCACTGACAGACCACTGTGAAGAACAGCTATTCTGTCTCCGAAAAGCCCCCTGAATCTTTGCAGAATCTGGGGAGTAAGAGCAATTTCAGGAATAAGAAGCAGGGCAGTCCGCCCCATTGATACAGTTTCATGAATAAGCTTTTCAAAAATCAGGGTTTTACCGCTTCCGGTAACTCCATGGAGCAGAAAGCAGGACGGAATTTTTTCCCTGACATTTTTAAATATACTTTCAAAAGCTGTCTGCTGTTCCTGAGAAAGCACAACATCATTAATATCTCTTTTTTCGACATCTGAATTGCATACTTCTCTGTAAACTTCATTTTCAAAGCATACCAGAACGTTATTTTCAGTCATTCGCCTGATTACTGAAACAGTAACTCCACAGATATATGCAAGCTCTTTTTCGGAAACAGCTCCGGATTCCTCAAGCATATCCGCAACAATTTTCTGTTTCGGAGTAAGATTAAAATTTTCGGGATTATTTATATACTCATCAGAAAAGCGAACTATTTTTACAACACTGTTTCCGACTGCATTTCTTGGGATATTTTCTGACATAACTATATTGTATCCGGCAGGAAGCATGGCTTTAACAGCATCATAATAAGTGCAGAAAGTATTGTCATGAAGATAAAGAGAGAGCCTTATAAGCTCCGGAGACAGAACAGGACTTTCATCAGCCTGAATTTCCAGAGCTTTTAATCCTGAAATGCTTCCCTCTCTTAGTCTGATAACAACGGCAGTTCTTTTTTTGTTTCCCCTGCCGAACGGTACAATAACCCTGCAACCTTCTTTAAGCGTTTCCGAAATATTTTCGGGGACGGCATAGCTGAAAAGCATATCAAAGGAATATGATGTACCGCTTACAGCAGTATCTGCAATAAGGCTCATCTTTTCGGAGCTTCAATAATCTTGTACTTACCGCTTGCGAACTCCTCAACAGCAGTTTTTACAGGTTTTTCCTCAAGTGTCCTGCTGTTTTTATAAAGCTCATCAGCGATTTCCCTTGCACGCTTTGCGACAGCTATTACAAGAGAGTAACAGCTTTCATTTTTTGAAATAATCTGATTTACTGACGGTCTAAGCATTTTTAATCACCTCATCTAAAATTTCGCCGGCATACTCAGCTTTAAGCTTTTCAGCCTTTATAACAGCTTTGAAGTCGTCTACAGCGTTCTCCAAAGCATCGTTAACAATTATGTACTTATATCTGGGAGCATATCCTATTTCCTCAATGGCTTTTTCAAGTCTTTCTGCTATTACTTCTTCTTCTTCAGTACCTCTTTTACGCAGACGTCTTTCAAGCTCCCTGACTGACGGCGGAAGTATAAATATACTTATAGCTTCGGGACATTTTTTCATAACGTTCATAGCACCCTGAACCTCTATTTCAAGGATAACGTCCTTTCCCTTATTTCTCATTTCCTCAACTATATCGCCTCTTGTGCCATAATAATTATGGCAGTATTCAGCGTGTTCAAGCATAATATTATCGGAAACAAGCTTTTCAAACTTTTCTCTTGAATAGAATCTGTAGTGTACTCCGTCTGTTTCGCCCTCTCTTGGTTCACGGGTGGTAGCGGAGACGGAATAATAATAATTTTCGTCCTTTAAAATTTCTTTAAGAACCGTACCCTTTCCGCACCCTGACGGAGCAGATACAACGATAAGCAAGCCTTTATTCATAATTTTTTTTCTCCTTTTCGTTTACTCTCTGTGCAACAGTATCAGTAACAAGTGATGAAAGCACTATATGTCCGCTGTCCATAACAATAACTGCACGTGTTCTTCTTCCGTATGTGGCATCAATAACCATTCCGGAATCTCTTGCCTCCTGAACAAGACGTTTGACCGGTGCAGATTCGGGGCTTACAACTGAGACTATCCGATTTGAGGAAATCATATTTCCGTATCCTATATTTATAAGCATGAATATTCACTCCACCTTCTGAATCTGTTCCCTGATTTTTTCGATTTCTGATTTCAGGTCAACGACAGTTTTAGTTATTTCGAGGCTCTGTGATTTTGAACCGATTGTATTTACTTCCCTGTTCATTTCCTGAATAATAAAGTCAATCTTTTTTCCGCAGGGTTCACCGGAATAAATGAGTGAAAGAACCTGATTTATATGGCTTTCGAGACGTACAGTTTCTTCATCAACAGCGACCTTGTCGCTGAAAACAGCACATTCTGTAATAATTCTCTGCTCATCGATATCCGTGGCTTCGAGAATTTCTTTAAGTCTGCTGTAAAGTCTCTCACGGTATATCTCTATTGACTGTGGCTCAAGAACCTTGATTTTTCCGACCATTTCGCTTATACCGGATAATTTCTGTTCTATATCGTTTTTAAGGCGTTCGCCCTCAGCGAAACTCATTTCCATAAAGCTTTCAAGAGCCTTTTCAGCGACAGCTTTCACCGCATTCCATATCTGTTCCTCATCATCGGTCTTTCTGGAGACAGTAAATATATCCGGAATTTTCATAATATTTGAAAGTGTAAGGTCATTTTCGATTTTATATGTTCTGCCGAGTACGTTGCTGAATTTTTCGTCAACTGATATTCCATTTACTGAAAGGTCAGCAAGTGCATTGAAATAGCTTTCAAGAACGGGCTTATTAATCTCAACGGAGTAATCGGAATTTTCAATATTATTTACAGCAACTGAAACTTCAATTTTACCTCTGCTTATTTTTGAGTGAATAAGCGTTTTAAGCTTTTCCTCAAGATAGGTATAAGCTCTTGGTATTCTTGAATTGAATTCATAGTATCTGTGATTTACCGAACGTATTTCAACGGAAATTTCTCTGCCGTCAGAAATACTCTGAGCCTTGCCGTAGCCTGTCATACTTCTCATAATTAAATGCTCCATTTCAAATTTAGTTTCAATTTCAAAATATATATTATTATACCACCTTATCCAAGAAAATGCAAGGGCATTAACGAAAAAAGAACATATTTTAAAAAAACAAAAGGGGCATTCCCGAAGGAATACCCCTGTAAAGGTTAATTAAAACTAATTACTTGATAGGAAGTTCAGTTACAATGCTTGCGAGGTACTGCTGGATAGCGAGAACGTCACCAGATGTCATACCGTCGCCGTTATTATGAACGTCACCGTTGATAAGTCCCTGAGGTGTAACAGCGTTATTTGCAGAATCACCTACGAAAGCAGCAGCAGCAACAACGTCAGCGATTTCAACCTTGCCGTCAACGTTTACGTCTCCCCAGAGGATATCACCTGTTGGGTCTGTCGGGTTTGTCGGGTCTGTCTCAGTAACAGGAGTTACATCAGGATAGAGCATTGACATAACACCATTAGCCATAAGGATATCACCAGCGTGCCAGAATCTGTGGTATGTGAGTTCGAGGCTGTCAGATGCTTCTTCAAGAGCTTCAGCTGTCTTTCCGCCGTCTGAGTAAATCTTATAAGCTGCTTCGAGTTCAGCGAATTTCGGGTCTTCCTTGTACATTGTACGGAGGCTGTAGAATGTAGCACCATTTGCAATCTTGTCACCGTTAGGCATTGTACCGTTGTAATCAGTCTGTACCCATACATCCTGGTCGAAGAATCTTGAAATAAGGCTTCCGTTGTGGTCAACTCTTGAGAGACCGATATCATCACGGCAGATATTCCATTCTCTGTCGAGGAGTTCTCTTGCGAGGTAGAGTGCCTGACCTTCGAGTGTTGAAGCATTTGCATTCTTAGCGTCATCAGAAGGAGCTTTCTTAGCAGCAGCATAGTAGATGAGTGAGTTAGCGAGTGAAGATACGCAACCGAGGTCAGCGTTACCTCTTGCAACGATTTCGCATGTGAGACCTGAATTAGCATTAGCATCATAAGTTCCTGTCCATGCAGCAGGAGAACCTGTCCATTTAAGTGAAGCAGGAATTGAGTAATCGCCGTCAGCTGTAAGCTCTGTATTTTCAATGAACCATGCAACCCATCTGTCAAGAATCTTTTCAAGAGCTTCCTGAACTGAGAGTCCGCCGATGCTCTTGCCATACTTGTCGCCGTTTGTAACTACATCATAGTAAAGCTCTGCGAGACGCTGAACAGCCCATACCTGGTTACCAATCCAGCCGTTTGAACCCGGGTCAGCATATACAGGGTGTTCCTGATATACCATATCATAGAATGTAGAATTGCCACAGCTTGTCGGATTATCATAAGTCTTGGCATTGCTGTATGATTCATATCTGCCGTTGAGTGAGTTTGTGCAGCCGCCTGCGATAGGACCGTCAGCTGACTGGAGCCAGAGATAAAGCTCGAGCTGTCTCTTGAATGATTCCTCATAATCCTTGTTAGCATTTGAGGACTTCATACCAGCATTGATATCCTTATCATAGAGAAGTGCATAAGCTGCGAGAGGGTTCTGATAGAATTCGTGCATATGTGAAGCACCAATCTGCCATGCCCACTGACCGTCAAGAGCTCCGCCCCATGAAGTATACCATGACATGAGGAAGTGCTGACCCTGAAGACCTGAACCGCCGTTATTGTCCTGCATCATATTCTGACAGCCAATCTTCTTATAGTATTTATCGAACATGTTGTTACGGCACTGGTCACCCATCTTACCTGCGAGTGCAGAGAGTGAAGAATCGCCGACACCCCATTTGTTTGCATCATAAACAGCCTGAATAGCACGGTCTTCAGCGTCAGGAGCGTTTGTATAAGCATACTGCTTTGCAACGGGTTCGTTTGTACCGTTGAAAAGACCCTTCATACCGTAACTTGGCATACCATAAGTAAGCTCTTCAACACATGGGTGAGGAACAGTTTCCCAACAGGATTCCTGTTCGCCTCTCTGGAAGGTGTTTATAAATGTGAACTTACCGTTTCCGCCGCCGAAGCCGTACCAGTCATCAACGTCAGCGAGCCAGTGGAGAAGATAAAGACCCTTGTCACCGCTGTTTCCGTAAGCGGATTTCATTTCGCCATAAATCGGGTTTTTACCAGTGTTATTTGCGTCCTGAGGAGCAGGATACTGAGTCGGATCCTGATATTCAGGAGCTACACGAGCTGAAAGCTCACCCTGCTGCCAGTAGTTAGGCTGTACATCAGGAACCATAATTTCAAGAGTTTTCCAAGCCTTTGCGAGGTCATTGGTATTTGTAGCACCGTCAACTTTACCTGATGCAGCGATAGCGTCTCTCATAGCAGCCATCCATACAATGTATGACATTGCTTCAGATGTAGTTTCGTGACCGTAGTCAGGAGCTTCAATAATCATAGTTTCAACAGCGTGATAAGGAACACCGAATCCACCGCTTGCAACATTCTTGGAGCTTAAATAGCCATTTTCCTGACCATTTGTAATAACATCATCATAGAGTGAAAGAAATCTTTCAGCATAAGTAGAGTCGCCGAATTTTTCATCTTTAGTTCTTGTACCAGCGGCAGAAGCAGCAGCCGGAAGTACAGAGCTTGCAGTAAGGGCAGCCGCCATAACGCCGGCGGTAAGAGCCTTCTTCTTTGATACCATAGGAAATTACCCCTCTCATTAAAATAATAAAATAAATACATTAAACCTGACTGCACAAAAATCCGACCATAATTTTTTAAGTATGCAGGCAGGCAATCGGCAAGAAATAAATCAGTGGTTACATAACATAACCCCTGAACTTGTTCCGATATAATTATAATATAAGTCAGGGATATTGTCAACACTTTGATAAAAAACAATCCGAATCAGAGATTTTTTTGTTGCAATGCACACAAAGCTTATGAAAATTTTGTATACATTTCACATAGGTAAGCAAAAGGCGAAGCCGGAAGATTATTACTTTGCTGTAAATTTATAATATATTATAACTTATCTGTTGCATATATCAAATTCATTTAATAATCAGTACGCTTTCACATAATATACACACTGTTGATTTATATTTATAATGCTTGTTCCGGACTTTTTTTATACGGAAAAATTCCGTATACATTATATATAGCATTGCATTTTAACATTTCAGGATTTTTATTAACATTTCATTAATATTTTGTTCATATTACGATAATAATTATATGTCACAATAAATAGAAGTATGCTTATTTTTAATATTATTTTTCTTGAAAGGAGCATCTCATGATTACTGTTGAACATCTTACAAAATACTACGGCAGACACCTTGCTGTAAACGACATAAGCTTCACAATAAACGACAATGAGATTCTTGGATTTCTGGGGCCTAACGGTGCAGGAAAATCCACCACTATGAATATGATTACCGGCTATCTCCCCATGACCAGAGGTACTGTAAATATCTGCGGAGAAGATATTTCCAGAAATCCCGTACAGGCTAAGAAAAATATCGGATATCTCCCTGAAATTCCTCCGGTATACCCTGATATGAAAGTAAATGAGTATCTTAAATTCTGTGCGGAGCTTAAAAAAATTCCGGCATCATTGCGTAAAGAACAGATTGATTCCGCAATAGAATGCCTCAAGCTTCAGGACGTTTCAAAGCGACTTATTAAAAATCTCTCAAAAGGCTACAGACAGAGAGTAGGATTTGCTCAGGCACTTCTCGGCAACCCGAAATTCCTTATTCTCGATGAGCCTACTGTAGGTCTCGACCCCGAACAGGTAGCGGAAGTCCGTAAAATCATCAAAGACCTGAAAAAAGAACACTCCGTAATTTTCAGCTCACATATCCTCTCGGAAGTCAGTGCTGTCTGTGACCGTGTTGTAATTATCAACAAGGGCGAAATCAAGGCTATAGATACTATTGAAAATCTCGAAAACAGCGTTAATACAACACGTATAATAAACGTCAGGGCAAAAACATCGGCATATACTGCCGACGTAGTTATAGGAGCTGTTGACGGAGTTGATAAAATTATTGAAAAATCCGAGTCAGACGGTATTGCATCAGTAAGATTTTCAATTATCGGCAAGGATACCGATAAGGTGCAGAATGATGTAATCTCTGCACTGATTGCAAAGAATATTCAGATTGCCGAAATATATGCCGAAAAACCCGATTTGGAAGAAGCCTTTGTAAAGCTTGTAAACAAGCCGGCAAAGCGTAATACCTTAAAGGATATGGTTGAGGAAATGCAGGCTAACACTCCCGACCCCGAAAATTCCGATAAAAACAAGGAGGATAATTAAAAATGTTTCCGATATACAAAAAAGAACTGCATTCCTTTTTCAAAACACCGTTTGCCTACATAATTACCGCATTATTCATGTTTCTTTTTACTCTTTCTCTGAACCGTGGAATTTCCGATATAAATACAGCTAAAATGCAGTTTACATTTGCTGACATATTCGCAACAAATCTCTTCTACTTTGCATTTATCGTCCCCGTGCTTACTATGAGATGCTTTCCCGATGAGAGAAAATTCGGAACAGAAGTTCTTATAATGACCTCTCCGGTAAACGTTTTCCAGTTCGTGACGGCAAAATTTCTCGCAATCGTAACCGTATTTCTTTTTATGATGACAGCTTCGCTTATATATCCGATTATAACCGGAATATACGGAACAGTTATAATTCCTGCCCTTATTTCTGTATATATCGGATTTTTTCTGTGGGGAGTGATGTGTATAGCAATAGGAATGTTCTGTGCATCATTCTCAGAAAATTCAATCATAGCAGCCGTAATCGGTGAAGCCGCAATGCTTCTTCTTACATTTATAAACTACTTCGTAACAAGTGAATATTTTTCAGCACACCCGAAGCTCCAGTCATTTGTAATGATGTTTGCCGCTGAAGACAAATTCAATTACTTTGCACAGGGAATCATAAGATTCTCAGATATAATATTCTTCATAACCGTAATATTAGTATTTGTGGCATGGACTGTTATTTCACTCGAAGCAAGACGCTGGAAGAAAGGATAATATGAAATGAACAGCAAAAATAACAAAACATTTAATTTTTCAGGGATTCTTGCTCTTGTGCTTGCAATCCTGATTCTTGTCATAGCAATCCCGATAAACCTTATTGTATCATATTTTGACTTCAATATCGATATGACACCCAGCAAGATGTATACTTTAAGTGATACCTCAGTAAAGCTTCTTGACAGCGTCAGAGATAAGGAAATCGAATTTACTATACTCTGCGAGCTTGATGACATAAAGGAAATTGATGAATATCTTCCGCTTTATTATGCCCTTGAACAATATAAATCATACGAAAATATAGATTTCAACGCATACTATCCTGACGAATATCCGGAACGTGTTGAAGAGCTTAATCCGGACGGATTCTTCAATCTCACAACAGCGGATATAGTAATAAGATGCGGAAACTCAATCAGGAAAATCTCATCAAACCAGATGTTTTCCGATATATATGACGACAACGGAAATATCGTTGAACAGAAATATGTCGGTGAAAATCTTATAACAGGTGCTATAAAAGCTGTTACCGAGGGCGATATACCCCAGATTTATTTCCTTACAGGTCACGGCGAAAAATCCATAGAGGACTACAGCCTTTTTACAGCCAATCTGAATAACTACAACTATACTACATCAGAGCTTAATCTCTCAGAAACAAAAGCTGTTCCTGATGACGCTGCAATTATATTTGTATGCGCTCCTCAGCATGATATTACTCTCGAAGAAAAAAAGCTCATATCAGAATATACCGAAAACGGCGGAAATCTCGCATTTCTGATGTCCCCCGATTCCAGCACCGAAAGATATACCAACATAGAGGATTTGATGTTCAGGTATAATCTCGCAATGGATTACAACAGACTTTATGAATCCGATAAAAATAAAATAGTAAACAACGATAAATATACAATAGCCGTATCACTTCCGGAGACTGCTGAAAACAGCGATGTTGACCTCACTACAGACCTCAATACTATCATAGAACAGGGAATTTATCCATATATGTGCGAATCCAGAACCTTTAAAACAGTAACAGGCCCTGATTCAATGATAGTTCAGACAGGAAGTCTTCTTCAGGCTGATGTATATTCCGTACAGAATACCTCAGCTACTATTAAAAGCGAACCCTATGGCGGTACTGAAAAGGTCGAACTCGGAAATACTCTTGACCTTGCATACTATGCACATAACACACAGAACGATTCAAAAATGATTGTAATGGGCAATGCTGAATTTATGGACGATGAACACGTATCAGCAGGCTTCACAATAATTCCCCTCTATCTCTGTCTTTCGTCTATAACATGGATGTATGACAGCGATGTCGATATGGAAATAGAGGACAAGACACGCTCCTTTGACAACATGGTATTTGATGATGCAAATCAGGCTAAAAGCGTCATGGCGATTATGATTGCAATACCGATTGTATTTGTAGTATGCGGTGCAGGCGTATGGCTTAAAAGGAGAAATTCATAATGAAAAAAATTATTATCGCTATAGCAGTACTTGCTGTACTCGGAGGAGGCTCTCTGGGAGCATACTTTGCGGTAAAAAGCAATCAGGACGAAAAACAGCGTATCGAAGCTGAGATTGAAAATGAAAACGTACTGTTCAGATTTAATTCGGACGACGTGACAGGAGTAGATTTTGACTGCCCCGACGGTAAATTTCTGGCAGTTCTGAATAACGGAAGCTGGCAGTTCAGCAATACTGATGAAATCTCCCCGAATCAGGATTACATAATAAACGTAGTTTCATATATGAGTGACCTTTCCGCTGAAAAGAATTTCGGAAAGGCTGAGGACGCTGACCTTTCAAAATACGGACTTGATTCCCCTATAACAATTACCTGCCATACCGCAGATAAAGACTATACAATATATATGGGCAATCCAACTCCGACAAATGAAGCTTTTTACTGTATGGCTGAGGGTAAAGACAAGATATACAGTATAGACTATTCATACGGAAGCGTACTCTATGTAAATAAGGAATTGCTCAGGACAAAATATCTCACAGGCTATTCCGACAGCGAAATTACCGGCTTTGAACTCATAAGAGACGGCGAAAGTATTTATAAAACTGTTCTCAACTCCGACAATATATGGAAGCTGGACGGAGAATACTCCTATCTTCAGCTTGACAGTACAAAAATAAGCTCAATGATAAGCGTGCTTACACGTCTTAAAGCTGAGGAATTTATAGAATCTGATTTGAAGGACTACTCAAAATACGGATTTGATGAGCCATATGCTCAGATGAAGCTTTACGGAACTGACGGCAAAACTCATTCACTGCTTTTCAGCAAATACGGCGATGACCCCAGCTATATCTACATTCTCATAGAGGAATCCGGACAGGTCTCAAAATACTATACGACTGATGTTTACTATATTGAAAACACTATTCTTGATGTCGTTGTAAATAATATCTACTCAACATATATGTCAACCGTAAATACACTCGATATAAATTACTGCGGAGAAGAAATTCACTTTGAGCTTGATTCCGACAACTCAAAATATATTCTGAATGGCGAGGATATTTCAGATTACGGAGAGGACGTCCTCAATAATCTTTATACAATGTATAACGCCCTCTCAAATACAGGCTTCTCCGGTATCGAAAAAGATGCCGAAGTATCAGGCGAACCGGAAATTACAGTTGAATATCATCTTGACGAAGACATTAACACTATAATGGAATTTATCCCGAGAGATGAAAGCTCCTACTGGCTGAAAATCAATGATACATATACCGGCTTCATAATAAGCAAGTCCGATACGGACGGCGACTACTCATTTATGTACTGGTACAGAAAGCTTCTGAACGCTATAGAAGAATCAAAACTTTAAAATTACAGGGCGACCATTGGTCGCCCTGCTGTTATAGCATAAAAAATCATATTAAAACACTTGTTTTTCTGTATACTATCATAATATTATCACATTAATGCTTATAATTATAAGTATAGAATCCTAAAAAAATTTTTCAGAAAGGATGTGCTTGTTATGATATATAATAACAATAATGAGAACGAAAACAAAGATATTTATAATGCTCCGGAAAATTCATATTCATATTCCTCAGATACTGAAAATACTGAAAAGCCTCATAAAAAAAGAAGTTTCCTTAAAGCTGTCGCATTTATACTTTCACTTGTCATAGTAGGTGCAGGTTCAGTACAGGTATACAAATATACAGAAAAGAATCCGAAAATTTCCACAATAGAAAATGATTCATCTGAGGAATCCGAAAATTCAGAAGAATCCGAAGAATCAGAATCCATAAACGCTGTCGGAAATACAAATCCAACTTCTTCGGAATCAGAACAGCTTCCGAGCCTTATTGACCTTGCATCAAGAAAAAATGCAATTTCAGTTCCGGATATAGTCGAAAATTCAATGCCGTCAGTTGTGGGGGTTTCTGCAACGTTTGAATATACCCAGCAGTCTATTGATATCTGGGGATTCGGTACTCCCTCGAATCAGACAAGGGAAATAAAGGGTACAGGTACAGGAATCATAATGACTGATGACGGATATATTATAACAAATGCCCATGTAGTATATGATACAAGTGAATATAACTGCGGTGATGCCAAAAGCGTAAGCGTTGTACTTTCAGATGAAACAGAATATGAAGCAAAGGTGATGGGACGTGATGTCGAAACTGATATAGCCGTCCTTAAAATCGATGCAAAAAACCTTAAAGCTGCTGAATTCGGCGACAGCAATGACCTGAAGGTCGGAGAGCTTGTCATAGCTATAGGAAATCCCCTCGGATTCGAGCTTTTCGGCTCTGTAACAAGCGGTATAATATCAGCAATAGACCGTGAAATTACCGTAAATGAAAAGCAGATGAAGCTTATACAGACCGATGCAGCAATAAACTCCGGAAACTCAGGAGGCCCTCTCCTTAACAGCTGCGGTCAGGTAATAGGTATAAATTCATCTAAAATATCATCAAGCTATGGCTCAGCAAGTATTGAAGGTCTTGGATTTGCAATTCCGATTTCAGAAGCCAAAATAATTATAGATGACCTTATAAATTACGGATATGTCACAGGCCGTCCGCAGATAGGAATACAGACTCAGAACGTATCTGATACTATTTCCAGATTCTATGGTATTCCGGTCGGAGTATATGTGGTAAGCGTAAGCGAGGGAAGCTCCGCTGAATTTGCCGGAATAAAAGAAGGCGACGTAATAATAGGTATTCAGGGAGAACCTGTTGAAAATCTCAATGAGCTTAACGAAATCAAAAACAAGTATAAAGCCGGTGACGAAATTAAACTTACAATAAGCCGTCAGGGCGAAAGTGAGGACATTGAAATATCACTTGTACTTCAGGAAGTAACTCCTGATAAAGAATAATAATTACGGGCGGAAAATAAACCGCCCTTTATTTTTTTTGCGGATTTCTGTAAAAATAAAAAGCAAAAAGGCTCTTTTCAGAGCCTCCTTGCCATGATATAGGGATTATTGGGGATTTTACGGTTAAGTGTCGGGGTAAACGCTTAACCTTATAATGAAAACCTGTTCAGGTAGCTTGCATTCCCTGAACTTGTCTATATTATAAACGTGCTATGTGAAGAGCCAGTGAAATATAATTGAAAAGCTTCTGAAAAAAGATTTCTCATAATCAACAAAATTATAAGCTCGTGATTATTCCTGCAAGGAACTGCTGAATCATGAGTACATCTCCTGATGTAATACCGTCACCTTTATTATGAACATCTCCGCTGATTATTTCAGGACTACCCAGATAATTCTGTTCAGGGTCAGCTACATAAGCCGAAACTGTAACAACATCGGCAATATCTATATACCCGTCACAATTCACATCACCGTAAAAAATCGGTATATCATTATTAGTTACGACGGATGTTGCAGGCTGTCCGGAGATGCTTGTTGTAGTTGATGTATCCTGCGGAAAAGTATATCTCTGCGGAACTACCTGAACGGTAAAGTTTTCTGAATATCCGTTTTCATCGGAAACATTAAATTCAGCTATGCCGGAGGAAATACCCCTTATGTGAATATTAGCCATATTTTCAGAATAATCTATCCGGACGACCTCTGAAGAATAGTTTCCGCTCCAGCCAACACAGTAGGCATGCATATTGTAATAATCTTCATTGAAATTCATATGAAGAACATCAGAATAAAGCTCATACGGGAAATTGACAAATAAGTTTTCTGAGTTTTTTCATAGTAATTCCTCCTTAAAATAAATTGTATATCGGGTATTTTTTACCCTTCACTATATATACGAATCAGATTTGCATCTTGCTTCAGAATTTTAAAAAAATAAGAGCGGATTTTTTTTCCGCCCTTTTTTAAATTTTATCATCATGAGGCAGGTTCTTTATTGTAAACCAGAATACTGAACCCTTTCCTGTTGTACTGTTTACGCCGTAATCATAGTTATGCATTTTAAGTATTTCTTTTACTATCGAAAGCCCAAGCCCTGTTCCGATTACCTCACGCTTATGATTTTCAGAACGGTAGTATTTATCAAAAATGAGCTTTATTTTATCCTCCTCAATGCCGTCACCTGTATCACGCACTTCAATTCTCACACCGTCATCAAGATTAACCTGAGTAACATATACCTGCTTGTCAGCTCCGGTATAGTTTATGGCATTGTTGATAAGGTTATATATTACCTGCTCTATCTTTACTGAATCACAGCATACAATACGTTCCTTATCGGGGGTAAAATGTATATGATACCCCATTTTCTCGGATACACCCCTGAATCGGTCTATAATTCCGTGCATTTTTTCACTTATGCCGAATTCTGTACAGTGAAGAGTCTGTTTACCGCTCTGAAGCTTTGAAAGGTCAAGCATATCATTTACAAGCATAGTAAGGCGGTCAGTTTCCTCTATGATAATTTCCAGATGCTCTTCACGCTTTTTCGGATTATCTCCGGACAAATCACGAATCATTTCGGCATATGCTTTAAGCATGGTAAGAGGTGTTCTCAGGTCGTGGGAAACGTTTGCAATCAGGTCTCTCTGAAGCGTATCTACTTTTGAAATCTGCTGTCCTGCATATGTAAGGGTATCAGCAAGCTCCTGTGCCTCAAGGTATCCCCTGCCCTCAAATTCAACATCATATTTACCGTTTGCAAGCATTTTTGCTGATTTGGTAATCTTGACTATTGGTGAAGCTATTGTCTGTGAAACATAGATTGATATCATAAAGGCTATTATTATAAGTATAAAGGTTATAATCATAAGCTGACGCTTTATGATAGATACAGTAGAAGATACAGGCTGTATCGGAGTATTCAGAAAAAGATAGCCATATGTTTTCTTTCCGTCAGAAAGAACTTTTCCATAAATAAAGCTTTCAACACTGCTTCTGAGATTTTTTCCTCTGTAAAGCACTTCTCCGTCCTGGCTTTTCTGAAGCTTTGAGCGAAGTGAAGCAAGTGTACCGTCTCTGTTATGTATAATACAGTCACCGAAGGCTTTTTTTGAATATACTGAACGTCCGTATTTGTCCTGAATTTCTATGCACATATCATTTTGCATGGAGCTTTGATTGAGAAGCTCATCATATGCCGATTCATCAAAGCAGTCAGCCATATAGCTTTCGGCAAGAAATTTTCCCTCTGCCAGAACATCATTTATTTTCATATTTTCATAGAAATTCTCAAGAAATATAATCTGAAAGAACCAGAGAAGCACAAATACTATTATAGTATATATGACAAAATATATCCATATTTTAAGATTAAGAGGAATACTTCCGAATTTATTTTTAATATTATGACATAAATTATTAATTCGCTTCAAATTTATATCCCATTCCTCTCAGTGTTACAATAAATTTGCGGTATTCGCCGAGGCTGTTCCTGAGCATTTTTATATGTGTATCAACAGTACGGTCATCACCGAAGAAATCATAGCCCCATACTTCTTCAAGAAGCTTGTCACGGGTAAGAGCTATATTCTTGTTGCGTACAAGATAAAAAAGCAGGTCATATTCCTTTGGTGTCATAGACGCTTTAACACCGTTGACATATACTTCACGTCCTGAAATATCTATTTCGAGTCCCTCAAAAATATATCTGTCTGAATTTTTAGGTGATGCCGAAGTAACAGTATTCCTTTTTATTACAGCCTTTACTCTCGCCATAAGCTCCTTAGGTGAAAAAGGCTTTACAACATAGTCATCAATTCCGATTTCAAATCCGAAAAGCTTATCATATTCCTCACCTCTTGCAGAAAGCATAATAACAGGAATCTGCTTGTATTTATGTATCTCCTTGACAGCAGAATATCCGTCAAGACGTGGCATCATAACGTCCATTATAATAATGTCAAAATCATTCTCCTTGCAGATACTTACAGCCTCCATACCGTTTTCAGCCTCTGAAACTTCATAGCCCTCAAATTCGGCGTATTCTCTTACAACCTTTCTGATATTTACTTCGTCATCAACAATTAAAATTTTACTCATAAAAAATCAGTCCTCCTTTTTTTAATATTATAAATCATAAAAGTGTTAATTCTGTGAAAATCACGGATTTTTTAAATTTGTTTTGTGAAATAATGTTTTTAAATTTCATGCAGGCATTGACTTTTTTATATGGATTTGATATAATTATATTAACGTAATTTTTTACGCAAGGGGAGATTATATTTGAAGCACAAACAAGTTTTAATATCTGTATCTATTATGGTAATAGCCACAATGCTTGTACTTGTCTATGCATGGATGCATCCGGCTGAGGCTACTATAATAATATCCATATATATAATAACAGTAATTTTTATGCTTCTTATTTCAGGAATATCAAATGCCATATACTATAAAAATAATCCCACTATTGATATTATGGAATTTTCAGATATTACAGAAACCCTGAATACAGAAATACTGCTCTGGACTAATGACTGCTCCGCTGTATTCATGAATAAAAAGCTCCGTGATGAACTCGGAATTGAATCTCTCGACTTTGACAATCAGGAAATGATTAAAAAGGTCTTCGACATTCAGAATACTAATGCGAAAACTATAGATATGCTCATAAACGGCCAACTCGGTGAAAGCCATGTAACAAACGAATATAATGAAGAAATGTATATAGCATGGAGTACATCACTAATCAAGAAAACAAAAAAGGCAAGCCTCTATATGAGTACCGGATTCAATTTTACTGAGCTGAAAAAAACTCAGAGAGAGCTTGAAAAATCACATCAGAGACATAACCTGTCTATGGAGCTTTCCGAAATCGGCGTAATACTCAGCCGCAATGACAAGACCTTTCAGATTTCAAGCGAATTTATGCGTATGCTTGGATATGACAAGCCCATAATATCATTCGGAGAACTTAAAATGCTTATCCACCCCAATGACCGCAATGCCTATGCCTCATATATATCTGCAAACTACAATTCAGAAAGCTGTACAAGCGAAATCACAAATCTTGAGCTTCAGATAAAATCATACGACAACGCTTATCACTGGTACTCAATGAGACTTAAAACAGTCCCCTCAAATGAAAATAACGGTCAGACTATAATAGGCGGTGCTATAATCGATATAACCTCTGAACGTGAAAAGGATATGATGATTGAACGTCTCGCCTTTACCGACGAAGTTACCGATATTGCCAACAGAAACAAGCTTGTAAAAATCGGTCAGGAAAACTATAACTGCTGTAAGGAGCTGGGATATTCATACTGGGTAATGGTTCTTGATATAGACAAGTTCCACATCATAAACGATACCTGCGGATATTCAAACGGAAACAAGGTTCTTAAAGCCTTTGCAAGCAATCTTTATAAATATATATCACTCGGAGGCTTTTCAGCAAGAATAAGCGGTGACAACTTCGCTATAATAACCCGTGACTACGGCGATGATGAACTCCCGAGAAAAACAGCTGAACAGATTCAGAGAGATTTTCAGAAGCTGGCTGTAGATGAATTTTCCTTACAGTCCCTTTCATGCTCAGTCGGATATTCAAGAATGCCTGCTGATGGTGCAAACTTTATGGAGGTTCTTGAACACGCCGAATTTGCTCTTAAATGCAGTGACGGTTCAAGAAACAGCATATGTGCATATGAAAGCCATATGCATGACGAAATTATCGATAACTCTGAGCTTGAAAAATCCCTCTCTGACGCTATCGACAACAATGAACTGAAATTATTCTATCAGCCTAAAATTGATTTGCAGACCGGTGCTATAATCGGAGTCGAAGCCCTCATAAGATGGATTAAGCCTGATGGTACTGTTATTTCTCCCAATGTCTTTGTGCCGATAGCAGAAAAATCACACCTTATCGCCCGAATAAGTGAATTTGTCCTTCAGGAAGGTTGCAGACAGAACGTTATGTGGCAGAAACTGGGCTATCCTGAAATAGTTATGTCAATAAATTTTACTTCTGATGACTTCTATCAGAAAAACCTGAAGGAAAATATATTTGAAGCTCTTGTGATATCAGGTCTTGATGCTGAATGGCTCGAGGTAGAGCTTACAGAAAGACTTGCCCTCCATGATGTCGATTATGCTGTATCACAGATGAATCAGATACGTGAACTTGGAGTAAAGCTCGCTATGGACGACTTCGGAACAGGATATTCTTCACTCAGCTATATTCAGATTCTTCCGATAACCCTTTTAAAGCTTGACCGCTCATTTATAGTTGATATCGAGACCGACCCCATAGCTTTTGAAATCGTAAATGCTGTCATAAGAATAGCAAAGTCAAAGAAAATCGAAACAATTGCTGAAGGTATTGAAAATCCCAATCAGGCAAAAATTCTGAGAGAGCTTGGCTGTAATTTCGGTCAGGGGTATCTGTACGGAAAGCCTATGCCTCCGGAACAGCTTGAGGAATTTTTTAAACAGAATATGAAAGAAAGAAAGGTGTATTGATTATGACTGAAGTCAAAAGGTATTCGCTCGGAGAAGAAATTTTCAACTCCGTATCGCATGGAATAGGTGCATTGCTTTCAATAGCAGGGTGTGTTGTGTTAATAGTACTCTGTGCAGTTCACGGAGGTGCAATGGAAGTTGTATCAGCGTCAATATACGGAGCATCACTGATAATACTCTACACAATGTCAACACTTTATCACGCTCTTACAAACGAAAAAGCTAAAAAAGTTTTCCGTATTCTTGACCATGATACCATATATCTCCTTATAGCAGGAACATATACTCCTATAACTCTTTGTATACTTCAGGGTGCTTTGGGCTGGACTATATTCGGAATAATATGGGCATCAGCAATTGCAGGCACTGTGCTTTCATCAGTAAATCTGGAAAAATTCAGAAAAATTTCAACGCTCTGCTATGTCGCAATGGGCTGGGGTATAATATTTGCAATAAAGCCCCTTATAGAAAGCTGTCCGACAATCTCAATAGTATTCCTCATCATAGGCGGACTTTGCTATTCAGGAGGAGTTTTCTTCTACAGCAAAAAGAAGTACAGATACTTTCACTCAATATGGCACTTATTTGTAATAGCAGGAAGCATTTTCCACTATTTTTCAATTGTAAACGCTATAATTTAAAAATTCTTATTTAACGGAGGTAAAAAATGAAAAGAAGAATCGGTATCTTAACCAGCGGTGGCGACTGTCCCGGACTCAATGCCACTATCAGAGGTGTGGCAAAAGCCTGCTTTGAACGCTTCGGAGAGGATAATATTGAAATCGTCGGAATTTCAAACGGCTATTACGGTCTTATCAACAATCTCTGCAAAACTATGAATCCCTCGGATTTCTCCGGAATACTCACTCAGGGAGGTACAATTTTCGGAACAAAGCGTCAGCCATTCAAGATGATGACCGTAATCGGCGATGACAATATTGACAAAGTAAAAAATATGAAAGAGACATACAGAAAACAGAAGCTTGACTGTCTGCTTACTCTGGGCGGAAACGGTACTCATAAAACCTCAAAGCTCCTTTCTGATGAGGGTCTTAACGTAATTGGTCTTCCTAAAACTATCGACAACGATATATACGGTACTGATGTTACATTCGGATTCCACACGGCTGTTGATACAGCTACAGACGCTATCGACAGACTTCATACCACTGCTGCAAGCCATTCAAGAATAATCCTTTGTGAAATCATGGGAAATAAAGCCGGCTGGCTTACACTCAATGCCGGAGTCGCAGGCGGTGCGGATATAATCCTTATTCCGGAAATTCCATATGATATAGAAAAGGTCTGCGAAGCTGTACTTGCAAGAAGTGCTGCCGGAAAAACTTTCTCAATACTCGCTGTAGCTGAAGGTGCTTTTGATATCGAAGAAGCCAAGATGAAAAAGAAAGAACGTGCAAAAAAACGTCTCGAAGCAGGTATGACTACCGCTACAGGCAGAATTGCTGCACAGATTCAGAACAATACCGGAATAGAAGCAAGAGTATGCGTTCCGGGACATATGCTCCGTGGCGGAAGTCCGAGTGCATATGACAGAATACTTGCTACAAAATTCGGAGTTCATGCCGCAAAGCTTATCGCAGAGGAAAAATATGGAAGAACTGTTGCACAGATAGGTTCAAAGATTACTTCAAACAAGCTTGAGGATATTGCCGGAAAAACAAAATTCGTTGACCCCGACGACCAGCTTGTAGTTATTGCAAGAGATTTGGGAGTATCCTTCGGAGACTGATTTACGGGGACTTTGTCCCCTCTCTCCGTATATTATAAAATTTTTGTATAAGGAGGACTTTTTTTATATGACATTACCGGAAGAAAAAGATTTCAGAGACATTGACACAATGGGAATATTACCTGATGACTATGAAGACGAATCAGATGACGGATTCAGCATTACCGGAGATTTGGGCGATGTTGATGATGATATTGCTGAGATTCTGAAAACTGATTATGCCAAAATTCTTCAGAATAATATACTCACTCAGGATAATGAAATAGTGCAGGTTTCAGACAGATTTTCGGGACTGAATGATATTTCCGACGGAAATCCTGATGAGGACTGATTCAGAAAAATTCATGCAAAGTATAAACGGGCGACCCAAAGGTCGCCCGACTGATTTTTTATTGAAAATTCAAGGATTTGTCGGAATTGATTCAAAATATAAAGCAGAAAAGGGAGTAAGAGTAAGCCTGATAATGCCATTTTTGTCCGGTTTAAAGGTTTTCTTCTTATATTCATTATTACCGCCGTATTTGGGCATATCCGAAGCCATTATGAGTTTATACTGAACATCTTTTCCGGACTTTATTTCAAAATCCTTCTGTTCACTTCCGCCGAAATTGAATACGGATATAATCTTCTGAGTTGGACATATTCTCTTTATGACATAGATACATTTTTCTTCCTGATGACAGTCAAGCCATTCAAAGCCTCTGGGGTCGTCGTCCCACATATAGAATGCCGGAGTATTGAGATAGAATTTATTCAAATCCTTCATAAATCTATGGAATGAATCATGAACCGGATATTTCAGCAAATCCCAGTCCTGTTCACGTTTTTCGTCCCATTCACGGAACTGGGCAAATTCATTTCCCATAAAGTTGAGCTTCTTTCCGGGGTGGGCATACATATACATATACATTGCCCTTGCCTGAGGAATTTTCTGTTCATAGTCTCCGTTCATCTTCTGGACAATAGTGGCTTTTCCGTGTACAACCTCATCATGAGAGAGCGGAAGAATAAAATGCTCATTGTAAAAGTACATCATTGAAAAGGTAAGCTTATGATATTCCTGAGTTCTGACCCATGGATACTGGCGGAAATAATCAAGGGTATCATTCATCCAGCCCATATCCCATTTATAGTCGAAAGCAAGTCCGCCCTCTGAATAAGGCTTCGTAATTTTGATAAAATTAGTCGAATCCTCAGCACATAATATGGCAGTAGGGTGAAGCTTTTTAAGCCCGTGATTCATTTCACGTACAAATTCAACAGCATTATTATTTACGCCTCTTTCGGGAGTACCCTGCCAGTAAATAATACGGCTTATAGCGTCCATTCTGATTCCGTCAAAATGGAATACATCAAGCCAGAAGTTAGCTGATGACTGGAGAAAGCTTCTTACCTCTCCTCTGGAATGCATGAAGTTATAGCTTCCCCATTCGCTGTGGGTAACAGCATTGTTGGGATATTCATATAAGGGTGTACCGTCATAATTTGCAAGGGCGTAGCCGTCTACTGCAAAATGTACAGGTACAAAATCCATTATAACACCAATGTTATTCTTATGGCATTTATTTATAAGCTCCATAAGCTGAACAGCAGTTCCGTATCGTGAAGTAGGTGCAAAGAAACAGCTGTTCTGATAGCCCCATGATTCGTCGCAGGGGTGTTCGCTGAGAGGCATAAATTCTATGTAGTTATAGCCGTTTTCCTTTACATATGGTATAAGCATATCCGCAATCTGACTGTAATTATACCAGCCGTTTTCGTCATCAGGATTTGTTTTCCATGAGCCTAAATGAACTTCGTATATATTAAGGGGTTCGCCGTGACAGTCGGTACGCTTTTCAAGCCACTTTTTGTCATCAAACCTGAATTTTGAAAGGTCTCTGATTATTGATGCACTGTTCGGACGAAGCTCCATTCCGTAGCCGTAAGGGTCGCAGTGGTCTACAAAATCATTCTCAGTACGGTAGATTCTGTATTTGTACATCATTCCTTCACGGGCTTCAGGAATATTACATTCATAGAACTGACCGTTAAGTATTTTATTCATGGGTGTATCAGTCCAGTCATTAAATTCGCCTATAACTGATACTTTTACGGCATTTGGTGCAAATGTTCTGAAAACAGTTCCGGTATCCGATACCTTAGCTCCGAGAAATTCATAATCGTTAAAAGAAAGTCCTCTGTAAAAATCATCTAAATTCATTTTATCATCTCCATTTGACAAAAATTCATAAATACAGTATAATTATATTATAATATAAATTCCGGAAGTTTTCAAGAGTCAATTTATATAAAAAAGTTTAATAACAGACGTTTTTACTTAAAATGTCGTGAAAGGAGACTTTATGGATTTAAGAGTAATAAAAACAAAGCAGAGCATAAAAAAAGCTTTCCTTGAACTCAGAAAAAAGAAATCAATTGAAAAAATTACTGTCAGGGAGCTTTCAGAAATTGCAATGATAAATAAAGCTACCTTTTATCTTCACTATTCTGATATATATGAGCTTGCTGATGAGGTTGAAAACAATACTATTCAGGAAATTTTTGATGAGCTTACATCTCTTGACTGCATTTTTACAGAGCCTTCAAAGCTTACAAAGGAAATTGTAACGGCATTTTACCGCCGTCATGACGTAATATCAATATTATTTTCGGATATACGTTCAGGAAAGCTTGTTGACAAAATCGAACAGGAGATAAAAAAGCGTACTCTCAAAAAAGATGACAGCTTTGAAAAACAGATGATGCTTACCTATGTAATACAAGGTTCGTTTCATACTGCCATAAAGTATAAGAATGACAATATCGAAAAGGTATATACTGCCCTTGCTGAATTTTCAGAGGTAATAATAAGCAGATATATAAATCAGAATTAACATTTTTTTCAGTACTGTCATATAATATCATAAAAAAACATGAGGTGATTTATATGGATGGTGCAGTACTTACAGCAATACTCATAATTACGGTTATCGCAGTAGCTGAGGGAGTATCCCTTTTTGCGGAATGTATTTTCAGAAACCGCAGGGAATGTTACTTTGCAGTAATACCGGTCATGGCTGATGACGATTCTCTGAGAGAACGTATTTCCGATGCTCTGGAGCAGACTGAAGCAGATATTATTCTGCTGAACTGCGGTGCGGATTCGGTACATACGGAATTTTGTGAAAGATTCTGTCTGAATCATGAAAATGCTGTTTTTCTTGCTCCCGATGAGCTTGAAAAATATTTTTCAGAATCATTTGCAATCATGAATAAAAGATAGTATAATAGTTGATGTGAATAATATTTCCGGAAAGGATTATGCTATGGAACAAACAAATATAAGGATTGAGGGAACTGTTGAAAACATTATCTTTAAAAATGAAGCTAACGGATATATCGTCCTTGATATAAATTCAGGCGATGAGCTTGTGACGGTTGTCGGAGAGCTTGGAGATATAGAATGCGGAGAGCTTCTTTCAGTGGAGGGAACCTATACCCTGCACCCCAGATTCGGAAAGCAGTTTTGTGCTGTATACTGCGAACGGAAGCTTCCTGATGATACGGTAAATATTGAAAAGTATCTTGCATCGGGAGCTATAAAGGGTATAGGTGCTGTTCTGGCAAAGCGTATAGTTGCGGTTTTCGGAAAGGATACCCTTGAAATCATGGAGAAGACTCCTGACAGACTTATGGAAATAAAGGGAATCTCACCTAAAAAATACAAAGTAATAAAGACTGAAATAAAAAAGCTCTTTGCACTGAGAAATGTTGCCTCATATCTCATGCAGTACGGTATAAGGTCGCAGTTTGCAATGAGGGCTTATCAGAAATTCGGTGAAGATACTGTTGAAACTATCAGAAAAAATCCTTACTGTATGTGCGGAAATGATATTGAGCTTGATTTTGCAAAGGCTGACATCATAGCTTCTGAACAGAATTTCCAAAGAAATGACAAAAGAAGAATTATTGCCGGAATACAATATATTCTCAGTCAGAATGCTCTTGGGGGACATTCATGCGTTCCGCTTGACAGACTGTGCGAAAAAGCCTGTATGTTCCTTGATGTGTCAGAATCTGATTTCTATGATACATACAGCTATGCACTGGAGGAAAATGAGCTTTTTGAATATGTAAAAAAAGAACGTGAATTTGTATACCTTCCCGAATACTATTATGCAGAACGTTTTATTGCAAACAGACTCAATACCATTGTAAATTACGGTATTACGGAAAATATCGACTGCGATTTTCTTATAGATATTGAGGAATCCGAAAACAATATAAAATATGAAGCCCTTCAAAGAAAAGCTATTTCCGAAGCCATTGAAAAGGGAGTTCTCGTCATGACAGGAGGCCCCGGTACTGGTAAAACAACATCTATAAATGCAATAATCTCCATATTTGAAAAAATGGACTATGATGTAGTTCTTACAGCTCCGACAGGACGTGCCTCAAAGAGAATGACTGAGCTTACCGGTCACGAGTCAAAAACAATTCACCGGCTTCTTGAGGTCGGATTCAATTCATTCGGAAAGCAGAAATTCCTGCATGATGAATCAAATCCTCTGCCATGTGATGTTATAATCATAGACGAAATGTCAATGGTCGATGTACAGCTTTTTTCCAGTCTGATTCATGCACTGCGTCCTGAATGTAAAATAATAATGGTAGGCGACAGCGACCAGCTCCCCTCAGTCGGAGCAGGAAATCTTCTGAAAGATATAATCGACAGCGAAGCAATTCCCGTTGTAGAGCTTAAAGAAATATTCCGTCAGGCAAAATCAAGCTGTATAGTCACAAATGCCCACAAAATCATAAACGGAAAAAAACCGGAGCTTTCACGTCATGACAGTGATTTCTTTTTCTTCAGACGTACAGACTGCAATAATATTCTGAATCTTATTTCCGACCTTATAAAAACCCGCCTGCCGAATGCATATAATTACTCTCCGCTTGATAACATACAGATTCTTTCCCCGTCAAAAAAAGGTCTTCTCGGAGTTATCGAAATAAACCGCTTCCTGCAGAAAAATCTCAATCCCGAAAGCAATCAGAAATCTGAAATCAAAAACCATCTTTATACTCTCCGTGAGGGCGATAAGGTCATGCAGATAAAAAATAATTACGATATAGTCTGGTATAAGGACGAGGAAAACGGTATGGGAATTTATAACGGAGATATAGGACGCATAGAAAGCATTAATAAAAGCTCCGGAGAAGTTACCGTTAATTTTGACGGGAAAACCGCTTTATATACATCTGATATGCTCTCACAGCTTGAGCTTGCATATGCTGTAACAGTTCACAAAAGTCAGGGCTGTGAATTTGATGCAGTTATAATGCCGGTTACATGTGAGTTCAAAAAGCTCTGCTACAGAAATCTTCTGTATACCGCTGTAACCCGTGCAAAAAAGCTTCTGATTCTTATAGGGACTGAAGATGATATAACCGAAATGATTGACAACAGCAAAAAAACACTGAGATATACTTGTCTTTCGTATATGCTCCGTGAAAATAAAAAGGAGAATTAAAATGGCAAATGCTGATATAGGAATAGATTTGGGTACTTCCAACATCGTTATTACTATGGGAAAAAGAGGAGTGATTCTCAATGAGCCTTCTGTTATAGCATATAATACATATACAGAGAGAGTTCTTGCCGTCGGCAAGGAGGCTTATAAGATGATTGGAAGAAATCCCGATTATATATCTGTAGTACACCCGATAAGTGAAGGTGTTATATCTGATGACGATCTGGCAAGAAGTATGATACGTGAATTTATTCTTAAAGTAGCCGGATACCAGCTTATAAAACCACGTATAATAATATGCATACCATCTTATATAACTGATGTTGAAAGCCGTGCTGCTGCAGATGCCGCCCGAAGTGCCGGTGCGAGACAGGTTTATATGATTCAGGAGCCTGTTTCCGCTGCTATTGGTGCAGGAATCAATATTGCCGATGCAAAGGGAAATCTGGTTGTCGATATCGGCGGAGGTACTACAAATGTAGCCATAGTATCAATGAACGGTATCGTAGCCTCACATACCATAAAAATTGCAGGTAACTGTATAGACCGTGCAATTATCAGATATATCCAGAACAGATACAGGCTTCTTATCGGTGAAAGAACTGCCGAATATCTGAAAATACATCTTGCAAATCTCTATGACCCCAATGTTGAAATATCAATACCGGTAAAGGGAAGGAATCTTTTAAGAGGACTTCCGGAAACTATAAATCTGAATGAAGTCGAGCTTTATAACGCTATTGAAGATGAAGTATTTGCAATACTCGAAGCTATAAGAAAGGTTCTGGGAGATACTCCTCCGGAGCTTGTCGGCGATATTCATGCAAACGGAATAATTCTTACAGGAGGCGGAGCTCTTCTGGGCGGATTATGCCCCCTTATAAAGAGAACTCTCGGAATTGACTGCCGTATTGCTGATGACCCTATGAATTGTGTCGCAAAGGGTACTTGCGTTGCATTCAATGAGACTGACAAGCTTCTTGATGGCTTTGAGAATGTTCCTGTATACAAATACAGATAAAAACGGGCGACTTTTCCCGCCCGTTTTTTATGGTATAAGCCATGGATTTTCTTTATTGCTGAGACTGCAGAAAGCTCCTCTTATCGAATCCCTTACCATAGTTTCAACACAGTTTTCAGTATAGAATGCCATATGATGAGTAATTATTACATTGGGCATACTTCTGAGAGTATAGAGCTGTCTGTTGTGAAGAACAGCTTCACGTCTGTCGTAGTAGCAGATTTCTGATTCATTTCCCACTACATCAAGACCGGCTGAGCCTATTTTTCCGGATTCTATTCCCTCAATAAGAGCGTCCATATCAATAAGTCCGCCTCTGGCAGTATTGATTATAATTACTCCGTCCTTCATCTGCGATATGGTATCACTGCTGATTATATTCCTTGTATTTTCTGAAAGTGGTGCATGAAGCGTTATAATATCAGATTCCCTTATAAGATTTTCAAGGCTGGTATATTCAGCATATTTTTTCACCTCCGGATTTTCATGCGGAGAGCTTGCAAGTATTCTGCACCCGAATCCGGAAAGATTCTTTATAAGACGTGTACCGATTCTTCCCGTGCCTATTACACCTGCAGTCATGCTTCCGAGTTCCTTTCCAAGAATACCTTTGAGAGTAAAATCCTGTATTTCTCCCCTCATGAGTATTGATTTCAGACGGCGTATGCACATAAGCATCAGCATTATTGTATATTCCGAAACACCCTCAGGGTCATAAGGTGTATTGGCAATTTTTATTCCCAGCTTTTTTGCATATTCTGTATCTATATGGTCATAGCCTATTGTACGTGTAACTATATATTCAACTCCGCACGACCTGAATTTATCCAGAAGCTCAGCATTTACCGGAGTAGTTATAACATTTACAAATGATGAATCTTCACTTAATTTTACGGTTGACAAATCCGGAGTAAAAGGTAAAGGATTTATTTCTATTCCATATTCGGCAGAATACTTTCTGAAATACTTTCCCTCGTCAAAATCCCTGTAGTTATATACTGTCATTCTGTTATTCATTTTTTTCACCTGATTTTTTAAGATATCTGGATTTCTTTTTTTTCTTCTTCTGTTCATACATTACATGGTCGGCGATTGTTACAAGCTGAAAAATCTGTGTATTTTCGTCCGGAATCTGTATATGATAGCCTATACTTGCAGTAAGGGTATATTTCTGATTCAGATTCTCGGATTTTTTTCTTATGTTCTCATGTATTTTTTCAGTAAGTATGCGTGCTTCCTTTTCGGTATAGTCGGCAGCGAATACTATAAATTCATCTCCTCCGAACCGGCAGTATACCTCGCCATTCGTACAGGAATCCCTTATAGCCTCAGCAATAGCGTGAATAGCGGAATCTCCGGATTTATGCCCTAAATTGTCATTTATAACCTTAAGATTATCCATATCTATAAACATAAGCATAACTGGTCTTTTACGCTTTATGCAATAGTTGAAAAGCTCAGTTGAATTATTATTAAAACCGTTTCTGTTGTATATTCCCGAAAGAGTATCAACAGTATAAAGCCTGTCAAGCTTTTTTACTGCATTGTCCAGACATTCAATTTTGCGGATATTTTCAAGAGAACTGCATATAGTAATACTCCATGTCTGAAACATCGGAGTTTTTATAAGAAAATCACTGTTGAGTATAGCCAGATAGCCGAGACATCTTTCACGGAAGTGAAGCGGAACAAAATAATAGAATTTATTTTTTCCGGTATCACTGAACATATCCGGAACCATATTCTTTGATTCAAAGGACGGTATTGAAGAAAATTTTCCGTTTCTGAATGAGCATGGTATAACTACATTTTCTGTATATCTTTCAACAGAAAAATCCTGATTCATCTGAAAATTATAATTCCCACTGCCATCAATACCCGCATTCCAGTTGTCGCAGAGGCAGAGATAAAATTCTTCAGCTTTTATTTCTGTTACAAAAGGTTTAAGCTTTTCGATATACTCTTCAAAGTTGTCGCAGTCTATAAGCCGGCATGACATACGGTTTATCATTGAACGTGATACAGCATTGTTTTCAAGAATTTTATAGTTGTGCTTCCGGAAGCTTTCAGAAGTTTCGGGATTATAGCTCTGACAGCCACAGCTCTGGGTAAAGCGTGGCTTCATATCGAGAATAAAGTTTCTTTCAGTTTTCTTGCCGTTTATGTGTTCATAAAGAATCCTGCATGAAAGTATTCCGGATTCGGAAAGAGGTCTCTGGATTGAAGTAAGCTCCGGAGAATAATTCCTTGCATCATATGTATTATCAAAGCCCGAAAAGCATACATCATTCGGAATCTTTAAGTTATGCTCCTCAAAAACGCTCATTGCAGAGACTGCCATAACATCATTTGCAGATATTACGGCGTCCGGAAGAGGAAGTCCTGATGACAGGAAATATTCCGCAGCCTGCCGTCCGCTCAATGCTCTGAAATCCCCGAAATACACCCTTCTGTCATCAAACGGAAGATTATACTTTTTAAGGACTTTCCGGAAGGAGTTGTATCTCTGGACGCTCTCGGAGTTGTTTTCGGGTCCTGATATATAGTTGAATGTCCTGAAGCCATGATAATTTATAAAGTGTTCAACAATTTTTTCCATAGCTGAGGAATTGTCAATGCCGATATGATAAAATTCAGGAATATCACGGTCTATGCTTACAGCAGGTATTCCAGCCTGCTTTATTCTGGATATTATGCTCTCTGCCTCGGAAGATGATGATATTGTATTCAACAGCAGAATTGCCCCGTCAAAATATGAAAAATCAGGAAGCGAAAATATATTATATTCACCGGTATCATGCTTTGTATCGAACATTGTTCCGCCGAAGGCTATAAAATGTGCAAGGTTTATCTGATGTGAAAGAGCAAATTTCTGAATACCCTCAAGGATACAGCTCTGATAATATTCATCGATACCCGAAACTATAACAGCTATATTGATATATCTTTTCAAACAAATCACTTCTTTTCTATAAAATTGAACCAAACCGAAAAATTCTTATATAATTATAACATTCCCGAAAAATTTTTTCAATAGTATTTTTAAAAAATACAGTCCGGTAAAAAAACAAATTATGAATTTTATAATATATATAATATGTCCCTCGTATCCGGAGCTTTACAAAAAAATGCAAAATCTATAATAAATCTGTGTAAAATTATATTAGATTGCCGAATTTTCAATCTCTTATTGACAAATCCCTGAAAAATGATATACTAATAATAAAGGCATTTTGTATTTTTCAAATGATTCAGCCTGAGTATTTTTTAAGAAAGAAGGATTTGATTTTGAATATCTGGCATAATATCGACCCCAAGCGTATAAGCCCTGATGATTTCTTCGCTGTTGTCGAAATTCCAAAGGGAAGCAAAGTAAAATATGAGCTTGATAAGGCAACAGGCTTCATAAAAATGGACAGAATCCTCTATACCTCTACTCACTATCCTGCAAATTACGGCCTTATACCCCGTACATATGCTGACGATAATGACCCGCTTGACGTACTGGTTATATGCTCTGAATCTCTCTACCCTCATACCCTCGTGAGATGCTATCCTATAGGAGTTATAAGAATGATGGACAGCGGTAAGCATGATGACAAAATTATCGCTATCCCCTTCGATGACCCCAACTATAATACATATACCGATATTGATGAACTCCCTAAGCACGTTTTTGAAGAAATGATTCATTTCTTCAAGGTCTATAAGGAACTCGAAAATAAAACTACTGCTATAGATGAAATCGAAAATGCAGAGAGTGCCAGAAATATCATTGCCGGAGATATAGACAACTATATCAATAAATTCTGTAAGTAATTGTTTTTGAAAGGAATAATCAGTATGACTGCAAGTGAAGTTTTATTTAATCAGGAATCAAGCGTTGCTCCTGTAGGAATTATCGCTATGGAAAGTGCAACGGAACTCGGAGGGAAAATTAACAGCTATCTCGTTGACTGGGCTAAAAAGGGCGGAAATGATATTGATACTCTGCTTATCGAAGCCGAATGTCCCCGCTTTGCTTCCGGCGACGGAAAAGGATACATCAAATCCACTGTCAGAGGAAAAGACCTCTACATTATAGTTGACGTCGGAAACTATAACTGCAGATACAAGCTCTTTTCCCGTGAAAACTGTATGTCACCTGATGACCATTTTCAGGATTTGAAGCGTATAATTCAGGCCGCAAGCGGTAAGGCTCACAGAATCAACGTTATTATGCCGATTCTTTACGGCGGACGTCAGCACAGAAGAAATTACCGTGAATCACTCGACTGTGCATGGGCTTTGCAGGAACTCGAAAGAATGGGTGTTTCAAATATAATTACCTTCGACGCTCACGACCCGAGAGTACAGAACGCTGTTCCGCTTATGGGCTTCGATAACGTTATGCCAACATATCAGGTACTCAAAAGCGTTATAAAAAATATCAGGGATATTGAACTTACAAAGGATAAATTCATGATTGTAAGCCCTGATGAGGGTGCTTTGAACAGAAATATGTACTATGCCTCCGTACTCGGAGTAGAACTCGGTATGTTCTATAAAAGACGTGACTATTCTACCATAGTAGACGGCAGAAATCCTATTGTAGCTCATGAATATCTCGGAAATCCCGTTGACGGCACGGATATTTTTATTGCTGATGATATTATTTCCTCCGGTGAATCTATGCTCGACCTTGCATATGCTCTCAAAGAAAAAAATGCACGCCGTATCTTTGCATATGCTACTTATGCTATCTTTACAAACGGTCTGGAAAAATTCGACAAGGCTTATGCTGACGGATATATTGACGGTGTATTCGGCACAAACCTCACATACAGAACCCCTGAGCTTTTAAGCCGTGAATGGTTCTATGAGGTTGACGTATCAAAATATATAGCATATTTCATAGCTGCCATAAATCATGATGTATCAATAAGCTCTGTTATAGACCCTCACGAAAAAATCAAAACCTTACTTGAAAAATACAATATGAAATAAAAAAATCCGTTCAGCCGGATTTAAATGCTCCCTTTTGTCAGAAAAAATCTGATGAAAGAGAGCATATTTTTTATCATCTGAAAAAACGGGCGACCATCGGCCGCCCGTGCTTAACATTCAAGCTGTTTTCCCAGAAACTGACTCGAAGCCGTAATAAGGCTCTTCTGAAGCTCTGTAACCTTGCCTGTACCGTTTTCCATAAATGCAACTGCACCGGTAACATCACCATTGGAAATTATAGGCACTACCGCAAGTCCGCTTTTATCTATGCCCTCAGCAACTACAAATCTTGAATTGTCATTATTGCTGTAATACTGTCCCCTGTTCTCCATAAGCTCCTCAAGCTGATTGCTGACACGTCTTTCGGAGAACTCCTTTTTTGATACTCCTGATGTTGCAACAACGTGGTCACGGTCGAATATAACTACGGGACAACCTGCCAGCTTATTCATTATATCCGCAATATGTCCGGCACTCTCAGTAATTTCACCGATTGCCGAATACTTTTTGAATATTACTTCTCCCTCGCTGTTGGTATATATTTCAAGAGGGTCGCCCTCACGTATACGCATTGTGCGTCTTATTTCCTTCGGAATGACAACTCGTCCCAAATCGTCTATACGACGTACTATTCCGGTTGCTTTCATATATTCTGATACCTCCGTATACAAATTTTTTCGGATTTGTATTTGTATTATGTGAGATATCTGAAAAATTATACAAATTTTTTCTGAAAAATCTGAAAAAATTATTCGATAACGAAATGTACCGGCATACCGTTTTTCATTTTCTGCTGGACTTCTCCCTGAATAAGAGGCAGGAAATATTTTATTGCCTCATCGGAAATATTATTGCCCTCTGAATTAATCCATTCTTTCGGGAAATATTTTTCGTGGTTAGCTGTCTGAGATACCGGAATACTTTCAATATGAATACTGTAAGGCTCTGAACTGTCACGGATATAGCACATCATACAGCCGGTATTTCCAGCAAGTGCAGTTTTTACGGCACATCTTCCGATTTCAACTGATTCGTCAAGGTCTGTTCCGGAAGCTATATGAGAACTGCACCTCTGCATAACATTAAGCTCAACGGAACGCACCTTGCATTTAAGATTATCTGAAACAATATTTTCCAGATATTTTCCTATTCCCGATAAATATTGATGTCCGAAAGCGTCAGTTTTTCCGGAACGGTACTGATGAGAATTTTCAAGCTTAACGCCCTCCGATACTGCAACAATAACGGCTTTATGCTCTTTCTGAACACGCTTTACATCTTCAACGAACTTATCAACATTGAAAGGAACTTCGGGAAGATATATAAAGTGCGGAGCTGTTTCTCCGTTAGCTCTCAGACAGCAGGTTGAAGCAGTAAGCCAGCCTGCATGACGTCCCATAATTTCAATTATGGTAACGGAATCAACACTGTATACCCTGCTGTCTCTTGCTATCTCCTGAACTGTTGCATTTACATATTTCGATGCTGAACCAAATCCGGGACTGTGGTCAGTACCGCACAAATCATTGTCGATAGTTTTCGGAACGCCTATAACCTTTATATCATTAATGTTATTTTTTTCAAAATATTCAGAAAGCTTCATAACAGTATCCATGGAATCGTTACCGCCGATATAGAAAAATACGCCTATATCATATTTCCTGAAACATCTGAGAATTTTCTGATATACCTCATCAGCATTTTCTTCCGGAATTTTATAACGGCAAGAACCGAGAACCGTTGACGGTGTATGAATCAGCAGGTCAATATCCTCCGGATTTTTAAGATAGTCCGAAAGATTTATAAGCTTCTGCTTTATAATTCCCTCAATACCATTCAGAGAACCATATATCTTATTGAATTTTCCGGATTCGACTGCTTCGAGATAAACTCCGGCAAGTGATGCATTGATAGCACTTGTAGGGCCTCCCGACTGTGCAACAGCAATATTCATAAACAACAGGAATACATTTTTTTGTATTCCGTTCCTCCTCTCATATTATAATTAAGATTAGAATACCATAAATATAAAGGATTGTCAATATCAAATAATCTCAAAATGCTTCAGGGCATTCCATATTCCGTCATGATAAATATCATCAGTAACATAGGATACATATTTGTGAACGGAAGTTCCCTGACCCATTGCTATACTGTTCGGGACTGCCTGAAGCATTGACAAATCATTCATACTGTCGCCTATCGCATAAGCATTATTTATATCTATCCCCAAAATTTCAAGGATTTTATAAATTCCCGTAGCCTTTGAAAAGCCTTCCGGAACATTTTCAAAAAGACCGTTTCCCCTGTCAATCATTGTGTAATATTCTGATACAACAGATTTGAAAAGCTCCTTATCGGTATTTTCTCCGACCCATGCTATAAACTTGTCAAAGCTGAAATCCGGATTTTCTCCCGTTTTAAGAAAAGATGCACCTCTTCTGAGAAATTCCCTCATAAACATAATTATTTTTTCATCTTTTTCAAATTCTTCATCATAATAAAGAGCATTATTTCCCTCATATACGGGAATAGCTCCGCATTTTTTCATGGTATCTTCAATCAGTCTGCAGACATTGCCGGGAGTCCTGTGATAAAATATATTTTCCCCCTGATGTTCGATATAAGTACCGCAACCGCATATATATCCGTCAAAGCCTATATCACGTATCCTCTTTTCGATATTGCATATCGTTCTGCCCGTATTTATATAGGTATAACAGCCGTTTTTCCGTGCAAGCGAAATCGCTTTCAAGGTACTTTCCGGAAGATATGCATTCTCATCTTCGCTTATAAGTGTACCGTCAATATCAAAAAAAATAATTTTTTTCATAGAAAAATTCCCTCCCGAATTATTATATAGCTTTTTTATATGGCTTGTCAATCCTGTAATATACACTTATTTTGATAAATATAATTTAATATGTAAAACGGCATACAAAAAAATATGTGAAAATTAACAAAAAAACCTGTTGAAAATTGTTATGTTTTTAGGGTGATTTTTTAAATTTTACACGTTTCATTTTATTTTCACAAAAAACACTTGAAGTTTTTTGTGAAAAGTGATAAAATATTATAAAAGTATGTTTTTCTCAAAGGAGTAAATTTTTATGGCAAAAATTAAAGTCGCAGTTCTCTTCGGAGGTGCTTCCAGTGAGCATAAAGTATCACTCATATCCGCTTCAAACGTTATCAGAAGCATTCCGGAAGACAAGTACGAAATCATCTGCATAGGTATCACAAAAACAGGAAGATGGCTCTATTATCCCGGTGATGTCGAATCCATAGCCAACGGTCAGTGGGAATATAACCCCGACTGCACTACTGCTATAATATCCCCCGACCCTATCCACAAGGGTATAATTATTATAGAAAATAACAGCGTTTCCGTCAGAAAAATTGATGTGGTATTCCCCGTTCTTCACGGAAGAAACGGCGAGGACGGCTCATTGCAGGGACTTCTCGATATGGCAAAGCTTCCATACGTCGGTTGCGGACTGCTTGCCTCAGCATCATGCATGGATAAATCCCATACGCATATCGTCCTTGATTACTACGGTATAAAAAATGCCAGATGGCAGATGATTACTCAGCGTGAAATAAACAGAATTGAACAGAGATGTGAGGAAATCGCTCATGAACTCGGATTCCCGCTCTTCGTAAAGCCTGCAAATGCCGGTTCATCAATAGGAATAAACAAAGCCACAAATCTCGCCGAACTCGAAGAAGCTATAAAAGTAGCATTTTCTCACGACAATAAAGTAGTTATTGAGGAATTTATAAAGGGTAAGGAGCTTGAGGTTGCCGTATTCGGATATGATTCACCCTTTGCTTCATATGCCGGCGAAATAGAAGCCTGCAACGATTTCTATGACTATGATGCCAAATATGACAGCCCCTCAAATCTTTACATACCTGCAAGAATCGATGACAGAAAAATGGCTGAAATACGTGAAACTGCTATAAAAGCCTATAAATGCCTCGGCTGTAAGGGTCTTTCAAGAGTCGACTTCTTCCTGACTGATGACGGAACACTGTATCTCAATGAAATAAATACTCTCCCCGGCTTTACATCAATCAGTATGTATCCGAAGCTTATGGAGAATCTCGGCATGAGTCAGTCATATCTCGTTGATAAGCTCATTGAACAGGCTATCGAAAATTCTGAAAAAAATTACTGATATTCCGAAGGGAGATTTTTAATGGATAACAATGCCATAGGCGTATTTGATTCGGGTCTTGGCGGTCTCACTGCCGTAAGGGAGCTTAATAAAATTCTGCCGAACGAAAATATAATCTATTTCGGCGATACCGCACGTATCCCATACGGCTCAAGAAGTAAAAAAACTGTTCTCAGATATGCCAATGAAGATATTGAATTTCTCAGAAAACATGATATTAAAATGATTATAGCAGCCTGCGGTACTGTAAGCTCTGTAATAGGCGATATATCCGATATCGACGGCATACCATTTACAGGCGTACTTATTCCGGCTTCAAAAAGTGCCTGCAATGCCACCAGAAACGGCAGAATCGGTATAATCGGCACTCCTGCAACTGTAAGAAGCGGTTCTTTTAAAAGAACCGTTGAAGCTATGCGACCCGGTACACAAGTATTTGCAAATCCCTGTCCGCTTTTCGTCCACCTCGTCGAAAACGGATATATTGACCGTGAAAATAAAATCACAAGGCTTGCTGCCGAAGAATACCTCGAACCTATCAAAAAAGCCGGCGTTGATACGCTTATTCTCGGCTGTACACATTACCCTATCATAAAGGATATAATCGCTGACTATATGGGCGATAATGTAAAGCTTATCGATACTGGTGCGGAAGCTGCCAAATATGCAGAAAAATGCCTGAGTCAGAAAAATCTCCTCTCAGACAGACCCGAAAAAGGTAAAAATACTTTCTATGTCAGCGACAGCACTGAACTTTTCGGAGATACAGCAAAAATATTCCTCGGTCATGATGTATCAGGTGCAGTCTTCAGCAGTATAAAATAAATGGCGGTGATATGATTTTGAAAAATAATGTTATGATTTCTCTGAAAAGTATTACTTTCCAGAACGGCGAAAAAGAAGAAACCGAACTCTTTACAAAAGCTATCTATAACCGCCAGCGTAATACATATACATTCCAGTATGAGGATACCTCCGCAACCGGTTTTGAAGGCTCTGTAACTACAATTATTATAAACGGAAACGATTCCGCATCTATAACAAGAGAGGGTACGGCAAATACAAATATCATGCTTGAAACAAACAAAAAGCACTTCTGCCACTACGGAACTCCCTACGGAGATTTTCAGATTGGCGTTATGACACACTTTATTAAAAATAATATCGATACCTCCGGAGAGCTTGCCCTTAAATATACCCTTGATTTAAATTCGGCATACCTCTCCGATAACGAAATTATTATCAAAATTCAGAATTTCAGTCAGAATCAATAAAAAAATCAGGAAAGGAACTTTTAAAATATATGTCTGACCTTATAAAAAATGCCTCTGAACAGCTCAGAGAACTGATTTATAATGCACTGGGTGTACTTGTATCAAAAAATACAATACCTCAGACTGCACTTCCGGATTTCAATATAGAAATTCCGGCTGATAAATCCCACGGGGACTTCGCTTCAAACATAGCTATGGTATCAGCAAAAGCCCTTAAAATGCCCCCCAGAAAAATTGCCGAGCTTATAAAATCAGAGCTTTTTCTTGATAACTCCTGCTTTGAAAAATGCGAAATCGCAGGCCCCGGATTTATGAATTTCTTTCTTTCTAAGAAATGGTTCGCAGATGTCGTAAAAGCTTCACTCGATGAGGGCGAAAACTATGGCAGAACTGATTACGGTAAAGGTAAAAGAATCCTCGTTGAATTTGTATCAGCTAACCCCACAGGCCCTATGCATATAGGAAATGCAAGAGGCGGTGCTATAGGTGACTGTCTCGCAAGCGTTCTCCAGTGGGCTGGATTTTATACCGAACGTGAATTTTATGTCAACGACGCCGGCAATCAGATTGAAAAATTCGGTAAGTCCCTTTCACTCCGCTATATGCAGATTTGCTCCGATGAGGGACAGAAAATATGTCTTAATAATTACAGTATGGACGATTTCTGCAAAGCTATATACGGTGAGGAAGGAAATGCTCCCGAATTTCCTATGCCCGAAGATACATACAGAGGTATGGATATTATCGAACACGCTAAAAATTATTTTGACGAATACGGTGCTGTTTTAAGCGGTCAGGAAGAATCCGAACGCAGAAAAACACTTGTTGATTATGCACTCCCGAAAAATATTGCGGGTCTTGAACGTGACCTGAAAAAATACCGTATCACATACGATAACTGGTTCAGGGAAAGTACACTGCACGAAAACGGCGAAACTATGCGTATTGTCGAAAAACTCAAGGAAACAGGTCACACCTACGAACAGGACGGTGCTGTATGGTTCAGAGCTACTGATTTCGGAGTGGATAAAGATTTCGTTCTTGTACGTGCAAACGGTATTCCTACCTATATAGTACCCGATATTGCATATCACTGCAATAAGCTTGTTACCAGAAATTTCGACAAGGCTATTAACGTTCTCGGAGCTGACCACCATGGCTATGTACCCCGACTTAAATCCGCACTTACTGCACTCGGAGTCGATTCGGACAAGCTCGATGTAGTTCTTATGCAGATGGTAAGGCTCGTCCGCAACGGCGAAACTGTCAAGCTTTCAAAGAGAAGCGGTAAAGCTATTACCCTTGTAACTCTCCTTGATGAAATTCCGATTGATGCTGCACGCTTTTTCTTCAATATGCGTGAGGCAAATTCTCAGTTTGAATTTGACCTCGACCTCGCTGTTGAACAGTCATCAAAAAATCCCGTTTACTATGTTCAGTATGCCCATGCAAGAATATGCAGTCTTATTGCAAATCTCAAATCAGAAGGAATTGAATATGATTCAAATGCTGATTTGTCCCTTCTTTCCCAGCCGTCAGAAATTGAACTTATCCGCCATATCGCTGAGCTTCCGGATACTGTCAATGCCTCCGCAAGAACCTATGACCCTGCAAGGATTACAAAATATGCTATCGAACTTGCTACGCTTTTCCACAGATTCTATGATTCGTGCAGTGTAAAGAATGCTGAAACAAATGAACTCCGCCTTGCACGTCTTGCCCTCTGTATAAGCGTTAAACAGGTTCTCGAAAACGCTCTTTCCATTCTCAATATAACCGCTCCCGAAAAAATGTAATTTGTTACAATTCAGTTACATTCTTTCAACAAGCAACAGAAAAATTCCTTTATCTGGAAATAAAAATCCGGAATATCGGGAATTTCCAAAGAAAAATTAACAATTTGTTCACAAATTGTCCCCGAAAATATGTTACAATTTGTAATATATCAAGGATTGCATTTTCTACATATATATACCTGATTATCAGAAAGGATTGATTTGATTTTATGTCCAACCGTTTATTTCAAGGCCTGATACAGCAGATGAAGGAAACTATTGACTGCACTATAGGAGTAGTTGACGAAACTGCTACTATTATTGCTTGCAGTGACCTTACAAAAGTAGGTACTACCAATGAATTTGTTTCCCTCGACCTCACAGATTCACATGATATATTTATCAGGGACGGTTATACCTATAAGCCGTTCGGTGCAAGAGTAAAGCCCGATTATGCTGTATTCGTTGAGGGCGTTGACGAAGCATCAGCAAAATATGCAAGTATCATGGCTATAACACTTGCAAATATCAAGCAGTACTATGACGAAAAATATGACCGCAATAACTTTATTAAAAATGTCGTTCTCGACAACGTCCTTCCGGGAGATATTATAATAAAAGCAAGAGAACTTCACTTCAATGCCGAAATAAGCCGTGTCGTATTCTTAATCAGAATAGTATCAGCTAATGATATATCTGCCTATGACGTAATCCAGAACCTTTTCCCAGATAAAAACAAGGATTTCGTATTCAATATAACTGAAACCGATATAGTCCTCGTAAAGGAACTGAAAAGCAGTGTCGATTCCAAAGACCTCGAAAAGCTTGCACGCTCTATCGCTGATACCCTCAGCAGTGAATTCTATACAAGAGTAAATGTCGGAATCGGTACTCCCGTCATAGGCGTCAAAGAGCTTGCACGTTCATTCAAGGAAGCACAGATGGCTCTCGAAGTCGGAAAGGTCTTTGATACTGACAAGGTTATAGTAAGCTATGACAACCTCGGAATCGCAAGACTTATTTACCACCTCCCGACTACACTCTGTGAAACATTCCTGCATGAAGTATTTAAAATGGGAAGCATCGAATCCCTCGACCATGAAACCCTTTTCACTATCCAGAGATTCTTTGAAAACAATCTGAATGTCTCCGAAACCTCAAGAAAGCTTTTTGTTCACAGAAATACCCTCGTTTACAGACTCGAAAAAATCAAAAAGCTGACCGGTCTGGATTTAAGAGAGTTCGACCACGCTATTATATTCAAAATCGCTCTTATGGTTAAAAAATATCTCTCCGCTAATCCTATGAAATTCTGATGAATCATTCTCTCCTGAACGAAAGCCTCAAGCCGAATTTTTTTTAGAAAATCAAGAGGAAGGTGATTGAATTGGTAGAATTAAAAAACGTATCCGTTACCTATTCCAGCGGTGTTGACGCTCTCAATAACGTAAGCCTCAAAATAAATGACGGCGACTTCGCTTTTGTAGTAGGTTCATCGGGTGCGGGAAAAAGTACCATGATTAAGCTTCTGCTGAAAGAAATAGATGCAACAAGCGGTTCTGTTACCGTAAACGGCTATAACCTCGGCAAGCTTAAAAAAAAGCAGATTCCTGAGTTCAGACGTACTCTCGGCTTCGTTTTTCAGGATTTCAGACTTATACCGTCTATGACTGTATACGAAAATATAGCATTCGTACTGCGTGTTATAGATGCCCCAAAAAAATATATCAAAAAAAGAGTTCCTTATGTAATCGGTCTTGTAGAATTGCAGTCAAAAATGAATTCATATCCCGACGAGCTTTCGGGCGGTGAAAAACAACGTGTAGCTATCGCACGGGCTTTGGTAAATGACCCTAAGCTCATAATAGCTGATGAGCCTACCGGAAATATCGACCCTGAGCTTTCATATGAAATAGTTGAGCTTCTGAAGGGAATTAACGACTGCGGTACTACAATCCTTATGGTTACTCATGAGCATGACCTTGTAAGACACTTCGGAGGACGTATCATAAATATAACCGACGGAAGAATTGTCTTTGATGAGGTAATCGGGGGTATAAACGATGAAGCTTAGCGGTGTTAAATACCTTATCGACCAGGGTACGGAGAACATCTGGAAAAACAAGATGATGGCATTCGCAACATTCTGTGTTCTTCTGATATCGCTTATGCTTGTCGGTGTATCAGTGCTTTTCTACATAAACATCGATTCCATAATAGGCGGAATAAGCAATAAAAACGAAATAGCCGTATTTATCGACGACTCCGCCACTCAGGAACAGATTGACAAGCTGGGAAACAATCTTTCTGATATAGACGGCGTTTCAGAAGTTACCTTTGAATCAAAAGACGAAGCCTTTCAGGCTATGATGAAATCCATGCCCGAATATGAACGAATCTTCAATTCACTGGGCAACGATAATCCGCTTGTTGACGGATATAAAGTAAAGGTCAATGATATCGAACGTGTACCCGAAATTATCGACGTCATAGAAAAACTGGATAATATCTATTACATAAAGGCTTCTCAGGAATTTGTCAATATTCTCATGGAGCTGAGACGCGTTGTAACCCTTATCGCAACAGCTGTAATCATAGGTCTTATAATAGTCTCTATGATTATGATTTCAAATACTACCAAGGCAAGCGTATTTTCAAGACGTGAGGAAATCCAGATTATGAAATACGTCGGTGCTACAAATGGATTCATAAGAATACCATTCTTTATCGAGGGAATGATTACGGGATTTTTTTCAGGAGCAGGAGCTTTTCTGCTTACACTTCTCGCCTACCGTTCAACCTTCAACATTTTAAGACAGAATGTCGGAGTTATGAACGTTATAGGAATGGGAAGCCTTATTCCATTCGGAAGAATCCAGTTCTACGTACTGGGGGCATATATTCTGGCAGGTGCTTTCATCGGGGGTCTTGGAAGTGTACTGTGTACCAGAAAGCATATTAACGTTTAACATAATATGATTAAAATTCAATTTACGAAAGGAGTGCAGGTATTTCACAAAAAGAAATATTCTGCGTATATAATGAGTAAACTTTTTAAAATCAAAAAGCTCCTCGCATTCATAGTGTGCGGAGTAATTACCTTAAACCTTACATTTGCATATTCTGAAAAACAGGAAAAGAGCGTTCAGGCAAAAACTGTTGCAGAGCTTCAGGAAGAACGTGCCGAAAATGAAAAGAAAATCGAACAGCTTCAGAAGGAACTTAAAAAATATGATGCTGATATGAAAGAACAGCAGGATTATCAGGATACCCTCACAGACCAGATTATTCTTATGCAGAATAATATCGCTATCGTCGATGAGGAACTCAACAGAATCAAATCAGATATATATAACGCTGAGAATAATATAAATCAGCTCACAAAGGATATAGCTGAACAGGAAAAAAATATCGCCGATAATACCGAGCTTTTTAAGGAACGTCTCCGTGCCATGTATGTTACAGGTAACGACAGCCTTGCATCTGCCGTAATAGGTGCTACCGACTTCTATGATATGCTCTCACGTGTCGAAATGGTAAACCGTATCGCTGAACACGATAACGACCTCATTGAAACCCTTAAAAATCAGCTCGAAACTCTTGATGCTCAGAAATCCGCCCTCGAAAGCGAAAAGCTTACTCTTGAGGCTAAAAAGGCTGAACAGGAAAACAAGCGTAAGGAATTTGAATCCCTTAAAGATGAATACAACACAGCCTTTGAACAGTCAGAGGAATATCTCAATACCCTCAGGCTTGAGGCAAATTCAAGACAGCAGAATATCGAAAGCCTTAATGCTATAAATGATGAAAAGCTCAGGGAAGAAGAAAAAATCAAAGCCGCTGAGGAAGCCGCAAGAAAAGCCCGTGAAGAAAAATTAGCTGCCGCCAATGAAGAAGCTATAAATAAAGCTAAATCAGTCGCCGAGAAAAAAGCTCTCGAAGCTAAAGCTGAAGCTGAACGTATCGCCCGTGAAAAGGAAGAGGCTGAAAAGAAAGCCAGAGAAGAGGCTGAACGCATTGCTAAGGAAAAGGCTGAGGCTGAACGCAAGGAAAAAGAAGCTAAGGCTGAGGCTGAACGCATTGCTAAGGAAAAGGCTGAGGCTGAAAAGAAAGCCGAAGAAGCCCGCAAGGAAGCTGAACGTATCGCCGCTGAAAAAGAAGCTAAAAGAAAAGCTGAACAGGAAGAGGCTGAACGCTTAGCCGCTCAGAAAGCTAAGGAGGAAGCCGACAGACTCGCTAAGGAAAAGGCTGAGGCTGAACAGAAAGCTAAGGAAGAAGCTGAACGCCTCGCCGCTGAACAGGCTGCCGCTGAAGAGGCTCAGAGACTTGCCGAAGAAGAACAAAAACGCATAGAAGCTGAACAGCAGGCTGCTGCTGAACAACAGGCTCAGCAGAGTGCAAGCGGATTTATCTGGCCTGCTCCCGGAGGTTACTATATATCAAGCGGTTATGGCTCAAGATGGGGTACTACACACAGAGGTATTGATATAGCCGGTGGCAGCATAAGAGGTACTTCAGCTGTCGCTTCACGTGCCGGAACAGTAATTATGGTCAATAACTCATGCTCACATGACTATGCCAAGGATTACAGCTGTGGCTGTGGCGGAGGATACGGAAACTATGTCCTTATCGACCACGGTGACGGATATTCAACCATGTATGCACACCTCTCAACAGCTTATGTATCTGTAGGCGAATATGTTGAACAGGGTCAGGCTATAGGTGCTATAGGCTGTACAGGTCATTCAACAGGAAATCACCTCCACTTTGAAGTAAGAGTTGACGGCGTTGCATATGACCCGCAGGATTATCTCAACTGATACATAATATTCGGAAAGTCAGAGAATTATGAATAAAAAAATAAGCCTCGGACTTGCACTCAGTATTTCAGCAATAGTATGTGCCGTTACATTCATAGTTACTTCTTTCTTCTCACTTCAGAGCTTTAACCGGAAGGTTGCAGATGTCAGGGAAAAATCAAAAAAATATCAGCAACTGGAGGATATTGATAACTATGTCAGAGAAAACTATCTGCATGATATTGACGAAGAGGAATTAAGCTCCGGTATACTGAAAGGATATATAAACGGTCTGGGTGACAAGTATTCAGAATATCTTACTCCCGGTGAATATCAGGAAATGCTTGCTGAGGATTCAGGAAAAGTAATCGGACTTGGCATAACTGTATCAGAGGATTCCAGCGGATATATTAAAGTCTCATCTATAATGAGCGATTCTCCCGTCGCAAAGTCAATTATCGAAGCCGGTGATATTATAGTTGCCGTCAACGGAAAAGATGTACTGAAGGAAGGTGCAGATAACGCCATAAACGCTATCAACAACGGTTCTGACGTAGAAATAACCATAAGACGTGACGGAAAAAATATTCCCCTTGAATTTACACGCCAGACCTTTGAAATAACTTCTGTTACAAGCCGTATGCTCGATAACTATATAGGATATATAAAAATATCATCATTCAAGGAAAATACTCCTGACCAGTTCAGCACCGGACTTGAACACCTCACTATGAACGGTGCAAAAGCTGTGATATTTGACCTGAGAGATAACGGCGGAGGTCTTGCGGAGGCTCTTGAAAAATGTCTTGACCCGCTTCTTCCGGAGGGTGTTATAGCTCTTGAAAAATACAGGGACGGACATACCGAAACCCTGATATATTCAGACGAATCAGAGCTTGATATTCCTTTTACAGTAATAGTAAACGGAAATACGGCAAGTGCCGCAGAATTATTCTCAGCCTGTCTGAGGGATTTCAAAAGCTCTCCGATTGTAGGCGAGCAGACATACGGAAAGGGTGTTATACAATCCTACAAGCCCTTTGATGACGGAAGTGCAGTATATCTCACTATTGCAGAATATCAGACTTCGCTTTCGGAGTGCTTTGACGGAATCGGAATTACTCCGGACTACATAGCTTTAAAATCCGAAAATGAATCGGACGACTATCAGCTCGACAAGGCTATTGAAATTACTATGCAGAATATCAATCAGAATTAATAAAAAAGCCGGCTTCAATCAGCCGGCATTTTTATGCTATTCAAATATGCTGTCCTTGATTATTTCAAGATTGGCATCAAAATCTATTCCGAGAGCATCACCGCCATCATCGGTATAGGTATTATAGTAAGTATCCTCAGCAGGTATTCTCTGCTGTTCAAGTTCATAGGAAAACAGCGAAGGCATTCTGAGCGAGAGAAGATAAAGTTCACCGGTCGTCATATTTGTTGAAAGATGAGGAACTGCAGATTTTAAAAGCTTGCCTATTGATGAGGGGTGAAAGCTTTTAAGCTTTCCGATAATTTTTTCCATAACGTCACGCTGTCTCTGAGTACGCTCAAAATCCGAGTTTCCGACGTATCTTATACGGCTGTATGAAAGAGCCTGTTTACCGTTAAGTATAAGCTTTCCGCCCTTTTCAAGCAAATCGGAATCAAAGGAATCGCCCATAAGCTCGTTTACTTCCGCCTGCAATATGGTGTTTATCTCCTGTGCCTCGTCATCAGAGATTTCCACTTCTATTCCGTTCACAGCGTCAACTATAGCTGCAAAAGCATTGAAATTTATAGCGATATAATCATCTATGCGGATTGAAAAATTTTTTTCAATTGTATCCATAAGAAGCTCTGCTCCGCCATATGAATAGGCGTGAGTAAGCTTGTCCCAGCCGTAGCCGTCTATATCAACATATGAATCACGCATTATTGATGTAAGATATATTTTATCCGTACGGCTGTTGAGGGAAAGAAGTATCATACTATCCGAACGTCCCCGTTCCTCTGATGAATCACGTGTATCAGTTCCGATGAGAAGAATATTTTTTACTTTGCTGTCGCTGAGAGCTGCAGCATAATGTTCACGAGGCGAAGATTCAACATAGTCAATCTTTTTTATAAAAAGCAGTGCTATTGCTGAATAAATCAGGAACAGTACAAGAAATATCACAATAAGTGAGCGGATAATTCTTCCCAGACAGCCAAACGAATACTTCTTTTTTTTCTTCTTTTCAGGCTTAGAGGAGCTGGAAGAATTATTTTTTTTAGTGGGCTTTTTTGTCTCTGAGTGTTCAGGACGTCGGCGGACTTCCTTTACAGGGTTCTGACCGCCGTAATCGTTTACATTATGCCTTTGATAATTCCCCTGCATATTATTCTGACCGCCGTAATCGTTTGCATTACGTCTTTGATAATTATCCTGCATATTATTCTGACCGCCATAATCGTTTACATTATGCCTTTGATAATTCCCCTGCATATTATTTTGACCGCCATAATCGTTTACATTATTCCTTTGATAATCCTGATTGCTGGTATTATGCCTCTGATATGCATTCTGATTATTGTAATTATTGAGATTCTGTCTCTGATATTCCTGATTCTGATTTGCCTTTTTAAGAGGCTTGAAAACAATAGTATCTCCGGAATCCTGATTCTCCGGAAAATTCTGGTTGAAATTTATATACTGGGTTTCCTGATTGTCTGTATTATATGACTTTTCCCTGTTTTTATCTGACATTCTGTTATCCTTTCCGGCTTGCTTCAGAATCTTTTTATATTTACAGTCAGAAAAGTTACAACGGCAAATACAAGATTATATATTACAAGTGCCATAGAGGACATACCGCCATAACCGAATGACTTTGAAGCTACCATTAAAATTCCCATACCTGTTCCGAGAAGAATCGATATTGCCTGAACTATAAGTCCGGTGACAGAGCATGAATGAATAGCCTTTGTTGCCATAATAAGCTGTGCAAATTCTGAAAATCTTCCTGAGCAAGCCATTGACGCACTTAATCTTTCTGATTTCCTTGTCTGATTATCAAATTCCGCATGAAGCTTTTTCGGAATTATTCTTATAAATTCCTCCGGAATACCGAAAATCTGTGAAAGACGTTTAAGAGTTATACAGGAATCAACGCTTTTTACAATAAGATGAACATTATTTTTATAAAGCTGATTTATCCAGTATTTTATATTGCTTTCCGCCTTCAGTTCAACTACAAACATTGCAGAAAGATTTCCGGAGACCGAGAGATAAACGGCTTCCTTATTTTCTCCGGCGAGTTCATTTTCTTTAGCTTTTGTAGGCATACCCTCTATATTGTGACTGTTCATAAGCTCACGGCTTCCGAAAAGAACACGCTTATTATTAATCCACCCGCACAAGCCAAGCGAATCCTCATAGGAAAAATTATCAATATCATATAAAACACTGTCTCTGCCTAAGATAGCATCATCAAAAAGACCTTTCATAATGCTTCCGGCATGATGTGTAAGGCTTGCAGCCTCAAGCATTGCCTCATCTATTTTCGTATCTGAAAAAACCTTTATTCCCGTAAGCTTGACTGAAATCTCAGGGAATAAATCCTGTGCCTCCACAAGAATTGAGTTTGTATCATAAAAATCATCAACACTCTGATATCCGAAAATTACTCCCTTATTTTTAATCAATTTTTTAGAAGCATTGTTCAGCGGTAAATTTGATACAAAAGTCATTCCTATACATGAAGATGCACACATAAGCATACTGAAAACTGAAAGTCCGAGACTTATTGCATTAAGTCCGAAGCTTTCATGATGTGCGAACATAATAAAAACTGATGCAAGCAATGATACGATAAATGACAGCGGTATTGACTTCCGGCAGAATTTATCAGATATATCTGATGAATATGTATATTTCAGAAAATCCGTAAGAAAATCTGTTTTCCGCATTGATGCAAGTATCGGAAAATCCGTAATAGTTCCTCTTGTAAGCGTTTCGGAAGCTATATCATCTGAAACACACGTTATTCCGCATCTCTCTGATTTCTTTGATATAACCCTGAAATTCCTTTCAGCACGGCTTATAATAAGATATTTTCCTATGCTGTTGAAGAGAAGTGAAAGCACGGCAGCCGGAACGTATATATTTACTGAGCCGTTTTTTACAAGCTCCGGAGTAAATAACGCTATTATTGCAGAAAAAATAACTGTTATAGCTGTTACGGCAGAAGCGGAATCGCTGTCCGGCTTTAACCTGATAAATTTTTTCAGTCCGTTTGTTATTACAGGTGCTGATATTATCAGAGAAGCCATACCTGTAATAATCTGAAATGCTGTAAGATACTGAGGACTTTCAACAGCACTCCAGACGACCGGAATAAGTGCTGTGAATATACTTAAAATTGCACATACAAGAAGCAGTGTAAATCTTGTTGTTATATTTTTTTTAAGTTCATGTATATTTTTTCCGGTTTCAGGAGCGTCAGCATAACAGCTGAATTCATCGGAGGCTTTTTTCGTATGGTCTATCTGAACATCAAGGGAATGTGCATCAAAGGTAAAATCCTCGCTGAGGTTAAGGCTTGTAATATCCGCACGGGGTGCAGGAGATATGGGCTTATCATATACGGACTGGGGCGAAAAGGACAGATTTCTTTTCTTTTTCCTGTCTTTTTCCGGAAAGGGAGTATACATATATTCTCCCTTCGGGGATTCACACTTATATGTAAAATCTGATTTTTTTCTGCTTTTGTTTTTTTTAATCCTTTCGATTTCCCTTGCACGTGTTGAATCGCTCATACGTCGTATTTTAGGGGTATAGTCATTATCGGAATCCTGATTCCCCTGCATGGCGGAGATACCGTCATATGTTATATCGCTTTTATTCTGAGGGGTTCTCAGGCGGTCTATTCCGATTGAGTTTATAAAGGATATATCCGGTTTTCCTATATCGGAGGGCTTATAGTCATCAGCAGGATTGGGACGGCGGCGTGTACCGTCATTTATGCGGTTTTTCCGGCTGTGATTCATAAGAATATCTTTGACTTCATTATCGTTTGTTTTTCTGTTGCCGTTTGAATATTCATTCAGTATTTCCTCAAGAGATACCTTTTGTTTAGCCATAATTATTATATCCTCCGCTGTCTGACAACTTCATACATAAATATTCCGCCGGCAACGGAAGCGTTAAGAGAAGTAATTTTACCCAGCATAGGAAGCTTTACAAGAAAGTCACATTTTTTCTGAATAAGGCGGCTCATTCCGAATCCCTCCGAACCTATTACTATTGCACAAGCTCCGGTAAAATCGGTTTCTGAATAGTCTTCTCCGGAAGCATCAGTACCATAAATCCATACTCCGTTTTCTTTAAGAAAATCTATTGCCGATGCAAGATTGGAGACTTTTGCTATAGGAAGCCAGCTTACTGCACCGGCAGAGGTTTTGTATACAGTTGGTGAAATTGAAGCACAATGGCGTTTGGGAATAATAATTCCGTCAGCACCGGCAGATTCAGCGGTTCTGATGATAGCACCAAGGTTATGGGGGTCTTCAATCTCATCGCATATTATTATAAAAGGCTTTGTACCTTTTTCATGTGATATTCTCAGCAAATCCTCAACGGACACATATTCGCTGTAAGCACCCACTGCAACAACTCCCTGATGTGATGCATTGTTGCAGAGGGCGGAAAGCTTTTTATCCTGAGTATCCTTGACGACTATATTTTTTTCTTTTGCGAGATGTCTTATAAGGTTAAGACTTCCGCCGTCACCGCTGATATAGATTGTATCTATAAGCTTTCCTGATTTAAGAGCTTCAATTACAGGATTTCTTCCTGCAATTATATCTCCGTTATTTTTCTGGTCTGTCATAATTTTTGCCTGCTTTCTATATATTCTTATAAATTGATTATATCACATATTTTCTGAAAAAACAAGAGTATTATGAAATTTCGATTACAGTAAATTCAGGGTGATTGTATATTCTCGGGATAAAAATCATTCTGAGGGGTTTTGCAAGTCCTTTGCTTATAATATGGGTTATATTGTCATAATTATAGATGCCGTTTGTATAATCGGGGAATAAGCCCTGGTCGGGAGAGTAAAGTCCCTGTTCGAGTATAAAAGGGAGTCGCCACTGACCGCCATGAGAGTGACCGGAAAGTATTAAATCGAATCCGGAATCAATGACATATTCAATCTGCTGTGGCTCATGCATAATCAGTATATTATAGGCTTCTGAATCGCTCAAATCGGAGATATGTTCTTTGTTATATTCATTTGCACTGACTATTCCGGCTATATTGATATTCTGATTTTTTATTGTAATACGGGAATTTTTGCCCTCAAGGACTTTTATTCCGAGATTTTTCACCTGATTGTGAAAATCCTTGTTGTCATCACGTGACTGCTCGTGATTGCCTGCCGTATAGTAGCAGGGATATTTTTTTACAGTATCGCTCATAATTTTCAAAGCAAATTCTGTACCTCCGTACTGGTCAACGACATCTCCGCCGAAAATTACGATATCGGGATTTTCCTTATCTATTCTTTCTGAAAGTCCGGACTGGTCGAATCCGCCGTAAAAGCAGTTATGCAGGTCGGAGAGAAACACTATTTTTATTTTTTCTGTTATTTTGTCGGATTCTGTTTTATATCTGACAGTCCGGATTGTGAACCCATAAACAAAGAAAATCAGAATAAGCAATATAATTATTATATTGCGTCTGATTTTCCTGCTTTTTAATGTAACTTTCTTCAAGCTTATTTTCCTCTTTCGAGAATAATTGAAATCATCTCTCCGACATTTTTCATTCCCGAAACTTCTTTCATTTTGAAACGCATTTTAAATTCGTGTTCAACAGCATCTATAAGGGTAATATGTTCAATGCTGTCCCAGTCCTCGATATCTGCTGATGTGGTATTGTCATTGACGGTTATTGAATCGTCATCAAAAACATCTCTGAACACTTCATTCAGACGGCTGATTACATTATTTCTGTTCATCTGATATACACTCACTTTCATTTACTTTTATTGCATGATTTAAATTATGGTAGTCTGAAATATCAAGCTTCCAGACTGAATCACCGTTTTCAAATCTTTTAACGAGTTCAAATCCGAAATCCCCGTATAATTCCGACACCATATTATTTTTGGGAGTTTTGAAATAGTAGCCTGTTATGGTACGGATATTCTGCTTTCTGCACTCTGATACAAGTGTATCAAGCATGGCATATTCCATTTCACGTTTAAGAACACGACAGCTCATAAGCCACAAATCGATACTGAGGCTGTCACCATGTTTTTCGCCTATTACTACTGATACAATGCCATTGTCGCCGAAACGGTCTGAGAGCTTTCCATAAAGACGGATATAATTACTGCTTTCAAAGACCTTCTGCATATCGCTGTCGGAATAGCGTTTTGTAGTCAGGTTGAACTGATTGCTTTTATTTGTAAGCTGTGTTATACGCTGGAGGTATACAGGGCGGAAATCCTCAATGACGGCATACATTTCAAGGCTTCTGAGGTATTCGCCATAATCGGCAAAGCTTTTTTTCTGGGATTCACGCTTTGCATTGGCTATGTACATATCATTTCTTTTCAGGTCATCAGAGGAAAGCTTTGTCATTTCAAAAAATCCCGAACGGCTAAGCTTATATGAAGCCTCCTGAACAGAACGGAAATTAATTGTATTTATTCCGGAAATCTGTGATTCAGCGATATGACATTCAGCAGGATTATCATCGATAAACACAAAGCTTTCAGGGAGAAGTGACAATTCAGAAGCCATTTCAATAAGATTCTGATCTTTTGGATTCCAGTCAGCTTTAATGCTTACGAAATCATCAGGAGTGAGAACAGTTTCGGGGTGATTAAGTCCCAGAAGTGCATTTGATTCATCATTTTTGGAACATACTCCGAGAAGCACACCGAATTTTTTATATTCCTTTATTGAACGCTGAAATTCCTCAAAGGCTTCTGCCTCTGCGGTTTCGTGACCTATTTCTATACCCTCCTGACCGTCATCGCCGATAACTCCGCCCCAGAGGGTATTATCCAAATCGAGAGCAATAAGCTTTTTATTTCTGCCGTATATGGATTTGATTATGCAGGCGAGACTGTATGCAAGCTCCGGAACAGCTTCAAGCGACATGGCATATTTATACATATACCAGTATTCAGGGCTGTGCCATTTTTCAAGTCCGAAGCATGAGGCAAGATAATTTATATCGTTTATATAGAAATTCTTATGCGATTGTGCATATTCAGCAAGCTTCATATTCAGCGAATTTATAAAGAATGTTTTCCCGTGAATCTCCCAGAAATCAGCGTTCCCTGACGGACGGAGCAGAGGAGTTTCAAAGTTATTCTGAATTATCGGACAGCCGAATCTTTCAAGCTTCTGCCACATCTGTGAGAATTTTTCAAACTGCGAATCAATTTTCTGATGTACAGTTCCGGAGGATTCGGAAAAATCTTCCGGAAATTCCGTAATATTTCTTGATGTCGTATGAATTATTACAATATCGGGCTGAAATTCTTCAAGCTCAGCATTTCCGAAAACGGCATCTTCCCAGTATTTGTTATATTCTGAGATATAGAAAGAAGGTTCTATTCCTGAATCAAGCAGAAAAAGCTCCAGTGCTGAAACAATGTCATTTGCAGTTGAACCGCAAAGTACAGCAATTTTCTTTTTAATACGTGCGGAGTTGTTACTGAGCAGAATTTTTCTGATTTTCCTTTTATTTTTGATTATATAGCTGTTATCGAACGGATAGTTTAATTCTTTCAAGATTTCTGAAGCTCCCTTCACTGATTCATTAGATTTTCGAGATTTGTATAATTTCCGCCTGTAGCACTGAATGTATTCATAGCAAAAAGAACATCAGTAGCCCCCACATCTTTGATAAATTCTATTGAGTTCAAATCAAAGTAACGCATATCACATACATAGATATTTTCAAAAGAGCCTGTAAGATTAGGTACAACGGCATTTCCGTAGCTGTCCTTGAACATAACAAGATTTCTTCCGTTTTTGCAGTCAGTATTTATATGGGTAATTTTTTCGTCACCGCCCATGAATACAAGATAGTAGCTTGATTCCGCCATAGGAGACGGGTCGAGAAGGAGGTCTCCCTCAACAGGGTCAGTAAAATCGGTTGAATAATATGTAGTTGTATATGAATTTGGCGGAATATAGTATACAAAGTTTTCGGGATTGTTGATAAGTGCGGAGCTTTGGGTATATCCGTAAAGCGTTCCGACATAGTTCGGGAGAGATACTTTTTCATATTCTGACAAATCAGTGAATGGTACGTCAGCAAGCCTTGCAAATTCCTGTGAAGCATAGTATGCACCAAGCTGTGACCAGTGATGGTCAGTACGTGTATATATATCCTCATTCTTGTGATAGAGAAGTGCTGTAAACACATCAACAGGAGTAACATCTTTAAGACCGCTGTTTATATTCTTTATGTTATCCTCCTCACTTGCTGTAAGGTCGAGATAATTTTCGGGCATATAGTAGGATACAGCAGTAGGACAGACCATGGAATATATATTTACGTCCTTGCCCAGTTGTTCTTTGTATTCATTGAGGATAGATGCATATTCAAGACCATTTTCAAAGCTTCCTCCATAGAGCATAAGACCTCTGTTATTTACGACTACTATATTATTTGCAATTTCGCCGTTCATTTCCGGATTATGATTATCAGGGAGAGTAGTCACTGTTGTAGTAGTTACCGTCTGGGTATCCGAAACCGGAGCTGTAGTCTGTAAGGGAGCTTCGGTTGTCTCCGGTTTTTCAGGAGGCTTGTTTCCGTTTGTATTCTGATAGATTATAAGATTATCTTCACCATATTCAAGTCCTTTGAGAGGCATAATATAAGTTGCGATAAATTTTTTCAGCTGGCTTCGGTTAGGAACGGTATCATCATAGTATCTGGCTATTCCCTCGGTATACTCTCCGCTGAAATAGCTTTCAATTGAAAATTCCGGAAATTTTGCAAGATTTCTGTTTTCTTCGTTTGAGACCGTTTCACGCTTGAAAGCAAGGAGATATATAAAACCCACAATCAGAATTATCATTATTACCATGACATTGAGTACATCAAGATTTTTATTTATTACTGCACGGCGGTGAAGCTTTTTTTTTGAAATTTTTTTATCTGACATTTTAAAATCACTCCGGATTAGAATCTGAAATAAAGGAAAGGCTGATTTGTTGAGTTTACAAGAAGAAGACTGCAAAGCAGAAGCAGAAATGCACAGACCCATATTGTGCTGAATGATATAACAACGTTTGCAGTGTAATTTTTTTCGCTGAGCTTTTTGAATATATTTATTATCGGGAAAGTGCATATTACGGCAAGAATTATAAGGAACATATTGTTTACAAACGACATTTTGTCGATACTGTTTATAAAGCCGTTTCCTCCGAATCCGAAGAGAGTTTTAATAAATGTTCCAAGCTTTCCCAAATCCTCAAAGTAGAAGATTCCGAAGCCTGTTATAATCACAAGCTTGTTATATATATGCCTTAATACAATCGGGATTTTTTTCATATTCTTTTTACCGATTTTCATTTCGATAAATACAAACAATCCGTAATACAGACCCCATATAATGAAATTCCAGCTTGCACCATGCCACAGACCTGTACAGAACCATACAAGGAAAAGTCCGCCGTATTTTCTTCTTTTTCCGAAAATGGGAACATAAAGAAGATAGTCACGGAAGAATGTGCTTAAAGATATATGCCATCTCTGCCAGAATTCTGTAACGTCCTTGCAGATAAACGGGTGATTGAAGTTTTCATCAAAATGAAAACCGAATATTCTGCCCATACCGATAGCCATATCGGAATAACCTGAAAAATCAAAATATATGTACATAGCGTAAATAATTGCACCAAGCCACGCTCCGATAAAAGTAGCATTGCTTACGTTTGCAAAACCGTTATCAGCTTCGCCGAAGATATTTTTAACGATTTCATAGAGATTATCGGCAAGAATTACTTTTTTTGAAAGTCCGAGAATGAATCTGTTGAGACCGTATCTTATATCACTTATAAAGATTTTTCTGTTATGAATTTCCTCTGCGACAGTACTGTATCTTACAATAGGACCTGCAATAAGCTGTGGGAAAAGTGAAAGGTACATAAGAAAATTACGATAGCTTTTTTCAGCGTGAATTTCCTCCCAGTGACAGTCTATAATATATGATATAGTCTGAAAAGTAAAGAAACTTATACCGATTGGCATATGGTCAATATCCGGAGCGGAAATAATATCCGAGCCGAAAAGAGCGTTGATATTTTCGGCAATAAAACCGCTGTACTTATAGTATCCGAGAGCAAGAAGATTGAAAGCTACTGCAAGAAAAGTGATTACAGAATCGAGAGTTTTTCCTCTGAATTTTTCTATCAGGAGTGCGGCAATATAATTTATAGCCGAGCTTACAAGCAGGAGAAGGATATAAAGTGGTTCACCCCAAGCGTAAAAAATAAGAGATGCGATTAAAAGGATAGTATTTTTTTGCTTTATACTTCCGGA
>JAQXFT010000021.1 GCA_029005335.1 Oscillospiraceae bacterium | reverse complement strand
CCTTTTTCCAGAACTGCAATAGTATTTCCTTGATACCAGCCTCCGGAAATCTGACTTTCATCTGAACAGGAACTGCTTGCATAAATGCCCATATAAAAATTTTTTCCCGGGGACATACCATCTGAACATATGATATATTCTCCCTCTGGAATATCCCTGCCTGCTTCATATTTTCCGGAGGTATATATTCCCTTTTCACGCTGATATTCAATTTTCTGATTTTTTTCGCTTTCAGGGCTGTATGAAATATATTTATCTGAACAGCTTTCTTCATAATGTGATTCAACATTAATTGCAGAATAGTAATAAATAAAATTTCTGGCAGAATTTGCAAGGATAACTGATACGAATCCAATTAATGCACAGACAAATATTTTTTTACAATGATTATGCTTTTTCGGAGAATTGCTTTGCACAGGAATACAGGGCGGATTTTCTATTATGACATGGCGATGACAATATGGACAAACATTTCCCTTTTCCCATGTTGCTCCACAGCTTTTACACTCTTTCATAGAAATTCACTTCCTTTTCAGTCCGTATTTTCTGTAAAAATTTTCAATATCGGATTCAGATTTTACAAGTTCGGCATACATCAGCTTTTTTTCTGACGGGCTGTAAAATCCGATAGTTTTTTCTCCGGTGCATATGCTTGATTCTATTTTTACTGATTCCGCAGAAAATCCTTCCGGTATTGACATTTCCTTATTTTTGCGAAAAATATTCATTTGAAAGCCTTCTTTCCATTAAATCTCATTGTATTTCATATATATTATAACAGCTTTTCAATATTTGTCAACACTTTTTATTTCCGGAAGCAAAACTGAATTTTTACTTGACTTTGAATCTTTTAAGGGTTAAAATAATATTAAAAGATAAAGGGGTGAAAACATATGATATACATTACAGGAGACATACACTGTTCAGCAGAGCCGATTTATGAACTTTATGAAAAATATCATCCTACAGCAGAAGATGTTATTGTAATTCTTGGTGATGTGGGTGTTAATTATACAGGAAAGCTTCAGGACAGAATACTTAAAGAAAATTTATCTGCATTAAAATCTGTTTTCTTTTGTATTCATGGAAATCACGAAAATCGTCCTCAGAATATCGGAACATACAAGGAAAAAAACTGGAACGGCGGAAAAGTGCTTTATGAAGAAGATTTTCCGGATATTCTTTTTCCCGTTGACGGTGATATTTTTGAGCTTGAAAACAAAAAATGCCTTGTAATCGGCGGAGCATATAGCGTTGACAAGTTATACCGCATCAGAATGGGATATAACTGGTGGCCTGATGAACAGCCAACTCCGGCAATAAAGGAATATGTTGAAAAACAGATAAAAACCAATAAAACAGATATTGTATTCTCTCATACCTGTCCCTTTAAGTATATTCCGTCTGAATGTTTTCTGCCGTCAACAGAGCAGTCAAAAGTTGACAACAGTACAGAAAAATGGCTTGATACAGTTGAAGAATCCATTGATTATAAAGCGTGGTATGCTGGTCACTGGCATATAAATAAACATATAGATAAAATGCATTTTTTATTCCATGATGTCGAAATGCTTTAATATATATACATTATTTTATCCGCCACAGAGAAAAACAATCAAATTTATTTGTGCATTTTTAATAACTTTTATACAGTCAATACACGCAAATCAATTTTTAAAAATTGACAAGATATGATATAATAGAAATATGAAAAATAATGGAATAACAGAATACTTCGAAGAAGTAGAAACAGAAAAAGAATATGTTCAGAAAAGCAGCCATTAATATGATTAAACAGTTTAAATCTCGTATAAATTCTAAACGTGCAATTTCTGATATTATGTTAGATTGTTTAATCGATTTTAACTCCATTCTGAGAGTTGTTGAGCAAAATTGATTTGCGTGTTGCGTGGCTTGAAGGACTTGATATCAGCGGCAAGGGAAAACTTGCCAAAGCAGTCGGCTACGCACTGAATGGAAAGAAATATCTGTATACATTTTTGGAAAATGGCAATATTCCGATAGACAACAACCGTGCCGAAAATGCAATACGTCCGTTCACTATCGGTCGTAAAAACTGGTTGTTCAGCAATACTGCAAACGGTGCATAATGCAGTGCTGCACTTTACTCAATTATTGCAACTGCACAGGCTGATGGTCTGGATACTGAAAAATATCTGACAGAGTTGTTCTCACAACCAGCAGGAACAATATATATGCTATGGAGGAATTAATGAATATGAGATTGAAAACTGAGGATGCAGGGCTTTTTTATGAACTTTTCATGCCCCTGCTTGATTATGTAAATGAAAGATTCAATATTACAGC
>JAQXFT010000020.1 GCA_029005335.1 Oscillospiraceae bacterium | reverse complement strand
CTTTCAATTGCGTTGATAATATCAAGCATATTTACGATTGAATAGACATTTATTCCAAAATCACGCTTTACTTCCTGAACGGCAGAGAGTTCTCCCTGACCCTTTTCCATTCTGTCAACAGTGATAACCATTCCGGTGACGTTTACATCAGCACTTGATTTGAGCTTTGGCATGGATTCACGCAGAGCCTTTCCGGAAGTCATAACGTCATCAATAATGATTACCTTTTCACCGTCCCTGAGGGATTTTCCTACAAACATACCGCCTTCGCCATGGTCTTTAACCTCCTTGCGGTCAAAACAGTAGGAACAGTCGACACCATATTTTTTGCTGAGTGCTACAACTGTTGAAACGGCAAGCGGGATTCCCTTGTATGCAGGACCGAAAACAGTTTCAAAATCAATTTTGTTGTCAACTATGCAGTCTGCATAAAATTCGCCGAGCTTTTCAAGCTGTGAACCTGTTTTGTAGTTTCCGCAGTTGATGAAATACGGAGCTTTTCTTCCGCTTTTGAGAGTAAATTCTCCGAAAGTGAGTACTCCGCAGTCAACCATGAATTTTATGAAATTTTCCTTGTAAGTCATTTTTTTTACCTCCGTTATTTTAAGAATGGCTTTAGCTTTTCGTAAAGCCTTTTTGTTTCATTTCCTCCGAATTTCCGGCAAAGCTCAGAGTTTATCTGCTGTTTTTTCTGTGGAAGAGACAAAGAAGCCTGTTTCATATTTTTGTCGAATATATCAATAATAAACTGAAGATTCTCTTCGCTGAGATTCATATCGTTGAATATTTTCCGGAAGTCCTCCTTGCTGTATTTCTGTATATATTCCTCATCTGCCTCATCAGGAGCTGTATTTTCCCTGATATTTGATATTATCTCAATTTTTACTCCTTGTTTTTTCCAGAAATCACGGACATATTCAAAGCCCTTGTCATTGCTTACTATGTAAAACTTAGTTTTTTTCCGGTTTCCTATCAGATAGCCGAGATATGTTGAAAGCTGAAAATCAAGGGCATTTTTTCCGCCTGCTTTTATTTCAAAGTATGTAATATCAGCCTTTGAGCCAACTATCTCCTTGTGAAGGCTGAATGTAATTTTATCTGCATTTCCGCTGTAAAATATTATTACATTGTCACCGCTGTCGAGGTTCAGAAGCCCGTTGAATCCTGTTTTATGAACATTTTCATAATCTATGAGGTAATATTTTCTGGAATCCTTTTCGGATTTCTTTCGCTTTTTATCGCCCATAGGCAAAAACCTCCTTTCATTAATTTTCTGGCAGAATTAAAGTGTTTTTTCAATTTCTTCAAGCTCTTTAATCCAGATATTGACACTTGCATCACTCGGCATACGCCAGTCACCTCTCGGCGAAAGTGTTACACTTCCGACTTTCGGAGCATCAGGCAGACAGGAACGCTTGAATTGCTGTGAGAAAAATCTCCAGTAGAATTTTTTCTCCCACTTCATTATTATCTGCGGAGAATACTTGTCCCTGAATGAAAGGCAAGCCATTCTGAATATTTTTGACGGCGAAAATCCAAAACGCATCATATAATAGAGGAAGAAGTCGTGAAGCTCATAGGGGCCTACTAAATCCTCTGTTTTCTGAGAGATTTTTCCGCTCTCGTCGGGCGGAAGAAGTTCCGGACTGACCGGAGTATCAAGCACGTCAAGAAGTACGGATTTGAGAAAATCCTCTGAAATATTCGCTTCATAGCTTACCAGCCAGCGTACGAGAGTTTTCGGAATCGAAGCATTTACCGCATACATGGACATATGGTCGCCGTTGTAGGTAGCCCAGCCGAGTGCAAGCTCTGATAAATCGCCTGTGCCTATTACTATTCCGCCGTACTGGTTGGCTTTATCCATTAAAATCTGTGTACGCTCCCTTGCCTGTGAATTTTCATAGGTAACATCATGTATATTCTGATTGTGGGAAATATCCCTGAAATGCTGATTTACGCTCTCCTTTATATTGATTTCCTCCAGTGAAGCACCGTATGATTCTGCAAGACGGCAGGCATTGTTGTATGTTCTGTCAGTCGTTCCGAAGCAGGGCATTGTGATTGTGTGTATGCCCTTTCTGTCAAGCCCGAGCATATCGAAAGCATGAACGCATACTATTAATGCAAGAGTTGAGTCAAGACCTCCCGAAAGTCCCAGAACGACATCTTTACAGCCGATATGACGTAATCTTGTCATAAGCCCCACAGACTGTATATTTAAAATTTCCTCACATCGCTGGTCGAGGTCGGATTTTGCTGACGGTACAAACGGAGTCTGCGGAAAGGTTCTGAAAAGGTTATTTTCAGATATATTCATATCAAAAGTATTGATTGTATAATTATAGTCATTATAAATCCATGTAGTACTTTTTTTCCTTTCATGAATCAGCTTGTAAACGTCAACATCTGCAATTTTAAGACCGTTTTCAAACAGCTTTGATTCTGAAAGAACTGAACCGTTTTCAGCAATAATATTGTGACCGGCAAAAACCATATCGGTTGTGGATTCTCCTATTCCTGCATCGGCATAGGCATAGGCACAGATAAGGCTTCCCGATTTCGCTTTTACAATAGTACGTCTGTATTCGGATTTTCCGATAATTTCATCGCTTGCCGAAAGGTTGAAAATAATCGTTGCACCGGTTTTTGCGAGCTTTACGGACGGAGTGTCTCCGACCCACAAATCCTCACAGATTTCCACACCAAATGCAAAGCCTGACATATTATTACATTCAAATATCTGATTTGTACCGAATGTTATGCTTTTACCATTGATAATAGTATCATAATCGGATTCAGAGCCTTTTGTAAAATGTCTTGCTTCATAAAATTCGCCATAATTAGGAATATTTGTTTTAGGTATGATTCCGAGAATTTCACCCTTATATATAACGGAAGCACAGTTATAGAGCTTGTTTACGTAGGCAAAAGGAAGTCCCACAATTGAAATGATTTCCATTTCAGCCGTTTCATTTGCTATTCGTAAAAGGTTTTTTTCAGCAGAATTTAATAAAGCTGACTGGAGAAACAAATCTCCGCAGGTATATCCTGTCAGAGAAAGCTCCGGAAAGCATACAACTTTTACCCCTTTCTGGTGAGCCTCATTGACGAGTTCAATAATTTTATCCGCATTGTAATCGCAGTCAGCTACTTTAAGTTCGGGAGTAGCACAGGCTATTTTAATAAATCCGTCTTTCATTACAAAAAAATCTCCTAACAATCAGAATATACTTATATTATAGCTTATTATTTTTGAATATGCAAGAGTATTTAAAAAAAATAAAAGCGACCTGAAAAAAATTTCAGGTCGCACTATAAATTATTCAGCACTTACAGCGTATCCGTTTTCAAGACTTTTTTTGCAGTCAAGATAACGCTGGTTGGAGCTTCCTCGGAATTTTATTTTCCAGTCCTTAAGCTCCTCAATAAATTCTCCGTCTATGAGAATATCAGTATTTTCAAGAAGTTCTCCGTATCCGTTTTTGTCACGGTTTTCATAGAGATATTCAAAATCATATCCGGTATATGTAACGATATTCAGCCCGAGTTTTTTTATTTCCTTTGCAAGAAATGCAAGTTCGTGAGCCTGACAGAATGGTTCTCCTCCGCTGAATGTCACACCGTCAAGAAGCGGATTGCTTTTTATTTTTTCAAGAAGTTCATCGGAGGAAACTGTTTTTCCGCCCTCAAAATCGTGAGTCTGCGGATTGTGACAGCCTTTACATCTGTGCGGACAGCCCTGCACAAATATTGTAAACCTTATTCCGTCACCGTCAACGATTGAATCGCTGACAGTTCCGGCAATTTTCAAGTATACAGAAGTCAATTTAGTATGACTTGTGATAGAATTCATAATTAGACCTCTTTTAAATTTCTATAAACTTTCCGTTTTCATATTTACATATACAGGGTAAATCAAAATTACCACGAGAAAAATCAATGCTAATAACATAACTTTCTGAAAGTCTATTTATACCAATGAAATTAACAAAGGTATGTTCAATGCAAGAAATAGTGCATATCATTTCCTCAATCTCATCAACGATTTTAGATATTGGATTTGTTATTTCAAGTGTTCTTCCTGATAAAGCATCAAA
>JAQXFT010000019.1 GCA_029005335.1 Oscillospiraceae bacterium | reverse complement strand
TCCACAATATAGTCATCACTTTTTTTGTTAAATCCGGATATAACGGCATTTAAATCATCATAGGCTGTATCCTCAACTCCGAGAATTACCGTTTTTTTGTTTTCAACATAATTATCAGGTCTTGCTGTAAGAACTGATATATACGCCATTCCGCTTGAACTGCAACCGTACATCATAATATGTCCATCTGAGCCTATGCATATTTCATATACTTCCGATGAAATTATATTTGATTTTGAAAAATCAAGTATTTTTATAAATTCATTGCTTTCAGTAATTCCGAAATATCCCTCATTCGTTCGCATATACATTCTGAATCCGTTTGTGCCTCGTCTCAGTGAACCGCATATGTTAAGATAACCGGTAGTTTCAATTTTTTCTGATACATTTTTCAGAGAATTTTCCTCATAAAATGAGAGAGTTTTAAACTCTCCGACTGCAAGCTTTCCGGAATTGTCCGTGCCTGAAAAATCAAATCCCTTATCGCTCTGAACCGTATCAGTTATTTTCTCGTCAGAATTGAATCTTACAAGCGATGTATAAAAATTTGCCGTATATGTATCACCATTTCTGACAAGTCCGTTTATTCGGGATTCCATAAGGCTGTAATATTCTTCCATACCGTCAACAGCAGTTTCGGATATAATATTTCCGGAACTGTCGTATTTTGCAAGCTCAAACGATACAACGGCATTATTTATATAATCCTGTTCATCAAATTCATCGTTTTCGGGGAAGTCATAATCGCATATATATTTCAGCTGTGAAATTTCTCCGTCGGGATTTATGTCATACATACATTCCGAAATATTTTCCCTTTTGCATAGAATTTCCGTGCTTTCGGTTCTGAAATCCGAATCAAGAATACAAAGCTTTATATTATCAGAAAAATCATTGTAAATTATATAATGCCTGTCAAGATTTTCCGCATACTGCATATACTCAAAGCTGTTATAATCATCGGGCATATTCAGATTTTCTTCCTTGTACATAGTTTGTGTGACGTGTACGGGAGTATTTTCTGTATTTTTTTCTCCGCACGAGCATACAGAAAAAACAATCATAACTGCAAAAGCCTTTAAAAATTTTTTCATAGTCAGAACTTCCTTTCAGTGTTTTATATATAAGTGATTTTCAGACACAAAAAAGACGAACTTTTTTGAAAAAAACCGGACGGATTTTAAAAAAAATCCGCCCTCTGATATTTTATTCGGTTTTTCGGAGAGGAAATCTTGTTTCCGCAATAAATACATCTCCGTCAATTTTTACTGTAAATTTTCCTCCGCAGGCTTCGGTAAAGCTCTTTGCAATTGAAAGTCCCAAGCCGTTTCCCTCGCTTGTACGTGATTCGTCACCCCTTGTAAAGCGTTCGGTTATTTCCTCGGGAGTAAATTTCATTTCATAAGCCGATATATTTTTTATCTCTGTTATTACCTCGTCTTGTTTCGTATAAAGCTTTATGTATATCCTTGTTCCGTTCATCGAATACTTAAGAGCATTGTCTATAAGATTCTGATATACTCTGTAAAGCTTTTTTCCCTCTGCATATATGGGAGCTGTCTCCGTCTGAATATCCGTTCGGATTTCTCTGCCGTATTTTTCTATCTTGTCCGACATATCCGCTCTGACCTGTTCAATAAGCACCGCCATATCTATATTTTCGGGTGCTATATCTGTATTGCTTGTAGCTTTTGCAAGGTCAAATAAATCCGCTACGATTGATTTAAGTCTTGCCGATTTCTGTTCAAGTATCTTTACATAATCCGAAGCTTCGGGAGTAAGTTCTTCCGCTGAAAGCAAATCTATATAGCTTATTATCGATGTCAGCGGAGTTTTGAGGTCGTGTGATACATTCGTTACAAGGTCAATTTTCATACGCTCCGATTTTATCTGATTTTCGACAGCTGTCTGTATTCCGTCTGAAATATTGTCAAGCATTATATTCATTTTGTAAGTGACATCTTTTTCCGGAACGCCTGACGGAGTATAATCTCCCTTTGTCATATTTTCGATTCGCTCGCTTAGTCTGGTCATTGACTGCAAATCACTGAAATTAAGAAATACATACAAACCCAGTATAAGCAAACTGCATATAATTATAACTTCTTCAGTTCGGAAATCTATTCCAATAATTATTATAATTATTTCCGCAATACTGCATATTCCCAGTCTTTTCAAAAACTTAAATGCAAATGCATTGTTTCTGATTATATATTTTGCAGATACTCTCTGTTTCCATTCTTTTTTGACTATTGAAAAGCCTTTTTTCAGCCACCCGAAAAATTTCTTCAATATTTTTACCGAAATTGTTGTTTCAAGAAAT
>JAQXFT010000018.1 GCA_029005335.1 Oscillospiraceae bacterium | reverse complement strand
TGTTCCAATATCTCTTCCGTCCATTATAACGCAGTTTTCAGATGCAATTTTCTTCTGAAGTCCGAAGAGAAATTCTCTTACCTCCGGAATTGCAGAAGTTTCCGAAGCTGACATGGAAACATGATTTTCCCTTATTTTCTCCGAAACGTCAGCATTATTCAGATATACCCTCTGAACTCCGTCAATAAATTTAAGTTCGATATGACATTCCGGAAGCTTTCTGATAAGCATATCTACGTCATCAAGATTATTTTCCAGTCTGAAAAGTGCAACAGCACGATATAAAGCTCCCGTATCAACATATATATATCCAAGCATTGCGGATATTTTTTTAGCGATGGTACTTTTTCCCGCACCGGCAGGGCCGTCTATGGCAACATTAACAATTCTGTTCATAAATCAAAAATCTCCTTTTACATATTGATTCCGGCACTGTAAGCTGTAGAAAAAGCAATCTGCAGGTTAAATCCGCCTGTATATGCATCAACATCAATAATTTCGCCGGCAAAGAAAAGTCCTGAAACAAGTCTTGATTCCATAGTCTTAGGGTTAATCTCCTTAACTGAAATTCCACCGCTTGTGATTATAGCTTCGTCAACCGGTCTGAAATCCCTTACAGTAAGAGTAAAATTTTTAAGAAGCTCCGCAAAGTGCAGGCGTTCTTCTTTTGTAATGCTGTTAGCCTTTTTGTTTTCCGGAATACCTGAAAGCTTTACAGCAACGGGAATCATCTTAGCCGGAAGAAGATTTCTTACAGCATTAATAAAATCCCTGTTCTGATTTTCAGAAAAATCCCTCTGGATACGCTTATCCAGCTGTTGCAATGTAAGAGCCGGTTTAAGGTCAATACTTATTGTATATCTTCCTGACTGCATATCTCTTATATGAGAGCTTGCACTTAATATCAGAGGGCCTGATACTCCGAAATGTGTAAAGAGCATTTCGCCCTGTTCGGAGAATATAAGCTTGTTCTGGTCAAAAAGCTTCAGGGCTACATTTCTCAGCGACAAGCCCATCATATCGGAGCAGAATTTTTCTTTTATAACAAGCGGTACAAGTGAGGGATATATATTAGTTACGGTATGTCCAAGCTCTTTTGCCATTATATATCCGTCACCGGTTGAACCTGTAAGCGGATAGGATTTTCCGCCTGTTGCAAGAAGTACCGATTGTGCATTATATTCCTTTCCGTCCGAGGTAATAACACCGGTGCATATATTGTCATCAGTCAGTATATGCTTAACGGATTCGTGAATAATTCTGACACCTGCTTTTTTCAGAGCTTTTCCGAGAGCGTCGGCAATATCATCTGCCTTGTCGCTTACCGGAAAAACACGCTTTCCACGTTCAGTTTTAAGCGGAACTCCCAGCTCCTCAAAGAAATTCATAGTATCCTGAGGCGAAAAGGCTGAAAATGCACTGTAAAGGAATCTCGGATTTACTGGTATATTGTTCATCAGCTCATCACCGGAGCAGTTGTTAGTCAGATTACATCTTCCCTTTCCTGTTATACGGAGCTTTCTGCCTATGCGTTCATTTTTTTCAAAGAGAATGACCTTTCTTCCCATGCGTGCGGAAATCAAAGCTGCAAAAGCTCCCGATGCGCCTCCGCCTATTACTATAACTTCAGAAGTCATCATTAACCGCCTTTCATGAGCTTATTTCTCAAAGCAATAATTTTTTCACGTCTCAGACGTGTAGTTTCACTGTCCTTTATATAAATTCCGTCTGATTTCATAATAACGTCGCCCTCACATATATCATCGGCAAGCTGTGTTCTTTCAACATCAATCATGCCCTCATCAGTTTCAAGCACAGCAAAATCCCCTTCAAATCTGTCAACAACAATCATAATCCCATTACCTCTCAGAAGTAAAATCTATTGTTTTTCCGTCCGACTTTGCAACAATGCTTCCTTTAAAGTCTGTGCGGAGAATATTTTCCTCTGTAACATATTTTTTTATGCGTTCCACAGCATCATCATTGGGGTGACCATAGGAATTTCCCTCACCGCACATAATAACGGCATATTCAGGCTTGATTACATCAAGAAAAGCTTCTGATGATGAAGTAGAGCTTCCGTGATGACCTGCCTTGTATACATCAATATCCCTGAGGAGTCCGTTATTAATCATCTCCTCTTCGGCAGATGCCTCTGCATCACCGGTAAATATAAAGCTGTTATCCCCGTGAGTAAGAATAAATCCTATTGAATAATTATTGGTATTGCTGTATTCCTTCTGATTGGGAGAAATAACAGTAAGCTCAGCACTTCCGAGCTGAATTTTATCTCCTGCCTCAGGATTTTTTATTTCCATATTCTTATTCTCAAGGGATAAAAGAAGCTTTTCAAAATACTTTGTAGTCGGAATATCATCATCGGGCAGATATGGCATATAGAAATTATCGATTTCAAGATTATCCACAACTGTACTCATACCGCCCATATGGTCTGAATGAGGGTGAGTACCGACAAGATAATCAAGGTGAGATATATTCTGACTCTGGAGATATGCAAGCACTTCATCTGATTTACTGCTTTCACCGCAGTCTATAAGCATATTTTCGCCCTCTGATTCTATGAGAATACAATCACCCTGTCCGACATCGATATAATGAACCTGAATATTTCCCAATGAATTATTATTGGTACTATCTGAATGGTCAACAAAAATACTGAATATGAGAATAATTATAACAGCTACAGCAGAATAGCATATAGTTTTTATTGACGGGGTTTTCTTTTCTGTCTTTGATTCTGATTTGTTTTTCTTTGATTTTTCTGCCATTTTGAATCACCTCTCCTGTAATTTGTCTTAACATCATCGGGAATAAGGATGCCTATAAGGTCACGTCTTCCGGCTTTGATGAGAGCCTCTCTTACTGTCTCTCTGTTCTGGGGTCTGAAATACTGGAGCAATGCTCTCTGCATAGCCTTTTCCTCCGGAGTTTTGTGGACATAGACTTTTTCCATAGTATAAGGGTCAAGACCCGTATAGAACATACAGGTAGAAATAGTACCCGGAGTGGGATAAAAATCCTGAACCTGTTCAGGTCTTATGTTATTGTCTCTGAGGAACAGTGCAAGCTCAACAGCTTCCTTCAGGGTACTTCCGGGGTGCGAGGACATCAGATAAGGGACAAGATACTGTTCTTTTCCGATACTTTTAGTAATTTCATAGAATCTTTTCTGAAAAGCCTTGTATGCTTCGATATGCGGTTTACCCATTTTATCCAGCACAACAGAAGAGCAGTGTTCCGGAGCTACTTTGAGCTGACCGCTCACATGATATTTAATAAGCTCCTTGATAAAATCGTCGTTCTTATCCTGCATGAGATAATCATATCTTATACCCGAACGTATAAACACACGCTTAACGCCCTTGATTTTTCTGAGCTTTCTGAGTATTTCCAGATATTCGGAATGGTCGGCTTCAAGAGCCTTGCAGGGTTCGGGAGCAAGACATTTTTTACCCTTGCAAAGTCCGTATTTCAGTTGTTTTTCGCATGAGGGATTTCTGAAATTAGCGGTAGGCCCTCCGACATCATGTATATAGCCTTTAAAATCCGGCATATGTGTAAGTTTTTCGGCTTCTTCCAGTATGGATTTTTCACTCCGGCAGGTAATTTTTCTTCCCTGATGCAGAGCAATAGAGCAGAAATTGCAGTATCCGAAACAGCCTCTGTTATGGGTGATTGAAAATTTTACTTCTTCAATCCCAGGTACTCCCCCGAGCTTTTCATAAGACGGGTGATAATTACGCATATACGGCAGAGCATATATTTTATCAAGCTCCTCCTGAGTAAGGCTGTATGCAGGAGGATTCTGCACAAGCATAAGCTTTCCGTGTCGCTGAATCACAGTTTTTCCGTATATTTCGTCCTGCTGGTCGTATTGTATGCGTGTAGCTCTTGCGTAAGCCTCTTTATTATCTGATACCTGCTCAAAGCTTGGACATTCCGCACAGCCTATAGGAGTATTTACGGGTTCGGTCAGATAGCACGTTCCCCTGATATCATGAATACTATGTATATCTTCTCCCTTTGAAAGCCTTTCCGCAAGCTCCGAAATCTGATGTTCTCCCATACCGTACATAAGCAAATCCGCACCGCTTTCCAGAAGCACAGAGGGTTTAACTTTATCGTCCCAGTAATCATAGTGGGCGAATCTTCTCAGAGAAGCCTCAAGACCTCCTATTGCAACGGGAATGTCTCCGAAAATCTCACGAATCTTTCTGCAATATACAATCACAGCACGGTCAGGACGCTTTCCTGCCATACCTCCTGCTGTATAGGCATCATCAGAACGCTTTCTTTTAGCAGATGTATAGTGTGCAACCATAGAGTCAATATTTCCTGCTGTAACCAGAAACGCCAGCTTAGGTAAGCCGAATCTTTTGAAATCCTTATCGGATTTCCAGTCAGGCTGAGATATGATTCCGACAGTAAAACCCATTGATTCCAGAAGTCTCGATATAATAGCAACTCCGAAGCTCGGGTGGTCAACATATGCATCACCGGTAACATATATAAAATCAAACTGTTTTATATTCCGTTCCCGCATTTCCTCAGCGGTAACAGGCAAAAATCCATTCATAAAAAAAATCTCCAGTAAAAAAAGTCTGAGGGCTTCCGGTTAAAGATTTCTGGCTCGTCTTTCATCAAGCTGTAATTTTGACATCAGAACCTTTCGGGGTTTAGCACCCTCGCTTGCACCGATAACACCCATTTCCTCAAGCTCGTCCATTATTCTTGCAGCACGGGCATATCCTAATTTAAGCTTACGCTGTAACATTGATGTTGAAAGCTGACCGTTTTCAACAGCCACGACAATAGCCTGTTCAATAATATCCTCATCAGTAACACTTCCCTGAGAGGTATCAATATTATCCTTCTCCTTGACGGAGGGGACAAAATCATCAACAGCCTTTATAACATTGCTGTCATATTCCTCCGGCATCTGTGATTTTACAAATTCAACTGTGTTTTCGATATCCTTTGATGATGCAAAGCACCCCTGAACTCTCAAAGGCTTTGATGCACCAATCGGATAATAAAGCATATCACCGTTTCCGAGAAGCTTGTCAGCACCAGCCATATCTATTATGGTACGTGAATCAATCTGGGACTTTACTGCAAGAGCAATACGGCTGGGGATATTAGCTTTGATAAGTCCTGTAATAACATCAGTAGTCGGTCTCTGGGTAGCGATAACAAGATGTATTCCCGAGGCACGTCCCATCTGAGCGAGACGGCATATAGAATCCTCAACTTCCTTTCCTGCGACCAGCATAAGGTCAGCAAGCTCATCAATAAAGATTACTATCTGCGGAAGCTTCTGAAGGATTTCATCATTACACGCAATATCATTGAAGGATTTCAGGTCATTTGCACCGTTATCCGCAAAAATCGTATAGCGTCTAATCATTTCATTCACAGCCCAGTTCAAAGCACCGGCTGCTTTTTCGGGTCAGTAACAACAGGTATAAGGAGCTGAGGAATCCCCTCAAATGCCTTGAACTCAACTATTTTCGGGTCAATCAGGATTATTCTCACTTCATCGGGAGTAGAATTGTATAAAATACTCATAATAATTGAACGTGTGCAGACTGACTTTCCTGAACCGGTAGTACCTGCGATAATGACATGAGGCATTTTTGTAATATCGCCGAGAATGATATTTCCTGCAATATCCTTTCCGACGGCGAAGGTAAGCTTGCTTTCGGAGCTTCTGAACTCCTTTGACGAGAGAATTTCTCTCAGCGAAACAGTATCCTTGGTTGTATTAGGCACTTCTATTCCGATACAAGCCTTTCCGGGAACGGGAGCTTCAATTCTTACGCCCTGTGCAGCAAGATAGAGTGAAATATCGTCCTCAAGGCTTTTTATTCTTGATACCTTTATACCTGCTCCGGGCTGAATTTCATATCTGGTTATGGAAGGTCCTCTGTAAATATCGCTTATTTTGACTACAACCCCGAAGCTTTCAAGGGTATTCACAATGATTTCAGCTTTTTCATGCATTTCTATTTCAGCGGCTTCAGCATTGGCAGTGGAATCTATCAATGCAAGAAGCTCCAGAGACGGAAGATTATAGCTTTTAGTCTCCTGAATTTCATCTTCCGTATCAGAATTTTCATCAGACAATTCAAGCTGAACGGGTTTAAGCTCCGCAGCACGGCTTATAAGTTCATCAAGCAAGCTGTCCTCATCATTCTGAGAATCAGAGACTTCCGGAACTTCTGTTACATTATTCTGATTTTCTCCGGTATCCTCCGGAGGAATATCCACAATATCCGGAAGCTTATCTTCTGTTTCAGATGTTTCCTCAGCATGTTTTTTTCTTTTTGACTTTTTGGATTCAGGTTCAGATTCGGAGGAATCGGGAGTCTCTTCAAAAAGAGATATTGAATCATCATTTCCGGCCTCTTCAGAAATATCATCAGAGGAATAAAGGTCACTTTCCCAGTTGCCTTTCAGAGTTGAGTTCAATTCCGCAAGAGCCTTGAAGGGTATTTTGAAGTATCCGAAAAACTGATGCAGGCTTATATCCGCAATCATCATTCCGACAACACAGGCTATGAGTGCTGCTATTATTCTTGCACCGGTAACACCGAACAATGAAAGAAGAAGACCGGAAAAAACAATACTTGCTATTCCTCCGCCCCTGAATTTCTGACCGCTGATATAGAGGGAATTTATAATCTCAGAAAGGGTTTCGCCCTCAAAGTCCCCTATAAAGTAGAGCTGTACAACTGAGCTGAAAAGAACAGTAAGACCCAATCCCCAGAAAGCCTGTCGCAGAATCTGTTCCGTTGACTTTTCCTTTTTATCGACAATCAGAGATATATAGATGAATATAACCGGAATTGCTATGACTGAAACACCAAATATTCCGGTCAGGGCATCATGCATGACTCTCCAGCCGGCACTGCCTTTGACGACAATAAGCAGAGCCGAAAGTATTCCCAGAGCGAAAAGAATCACAGACCACAGACGGGTTCTGTCCTTTTTCGGGGGAGCTTCCTTATTTTCCTTATCGTCCTTATTATCCTTTTTATCCTTATTATCCTTGTTTTCCTTATTATCCTTGTCTTTTTTGGCATCTTTGGATTTTTCAGGTTCAGGCGATGCTTTTTTCTTTCTTTCCGCCATTTTGCAATCCTTTCTCTATATGTAAATATATGGTTTTATGCGACCTTCTGAAAAATCTCGAAGCCTATGATTCCGAGACCAAGCAGAAGCGTATATATTGAGAACACAGTAAATTTATCGGATTTTACAATCCAGCTGACCATTTTAATCGCACACACTCCGACAACAGCAGAAACTACAAATCCGATTGCATAAACGGCTAAATTTCCCATAGGTTCAGAAGTCTCCAGAGCGTCCTTGACTTCCAGCAGACAGCCTGCAAGAATTGTGGGGATTCCGAGAATAAATGAATATCTTACAGCCATTTCCCTTGAAAATCCGCAGAAGAGACCGCTTGAAATCTTTGAGCCGGAACGTGATACACCGGGGAAAAGTGCTATAGCCTGAAACAATCCGACAGTAAGAGCATTTTTTAAAGTTATATCTCCCTCAGTCTTTCTGCCCTTTGTACATCTGTCGGAAAGATAGAGTATAACTGAAGTATATATAAACAGACAGCCAAGAACTATCATATAGGTTTCCGATACTTTTTCAATGACATCTTTCAAGGGTATGAACGGTACAAGAACAAGGCATGAAACTATAAGCATGACAATCATACGTCTTTCGGGATTCATTTCAGTTTTAAAGAGCTTTCCCCCGAACAGGTCTTTAATCATTGCAAAAAATTCCTTTATCAAAGCCCATATTTCGGTTCTGAATGCGAGAACAGTCGCAAGGAGTGTACCAAGATGAAGTATAGCCGAAAAGAACAGTCCGGAGCTGTCCTCAGACTTTCCGAAATAGTGCTGATAAAGTGCAAGGTGTCCGGAGCTTGATACCGGCAGGAACTCGGTAAGCCCCTGAATTATACCCTGAATAACTGCGTCCAAAAATTCCATAATAATCCTCCGTAAAAAAATAGATTACTAATCAGGATAACGCTTTTCAGAATTTTCAATCATCTCATAAAGGCATTCAACAGCATCACTCAGACCGCCGAGCCTGTCAATAAGACCGATTTCAACAGCATCTTTGCCTTCGACAACGCTTCCGACGTCCATAACAAGCTCCTGAGTATTCATAAGAAGCTTTCTGAAAGTCTCCTCTGATACAGAGCTATTTGAGGTTACAAAGTTTACTATTCTGTCCTGCATTTTATCGAAATATGAAAGTGTCTGCGGAACTCCGAGAACAGTTCCGTTCATTCTCACGGGGTGAATAGTCATTGATGCTGACGGAACTATAAACGAACACTTCGCACTGACAGCAAGCGGTACTCCTATTGAATGGCCTCCGCCCACAACAAGCGATACAGTAGGGGTTTTCATACCGGCGATAAGCTCAGCAATGGCAAGACCGGCTTCAACATCTCCTCCGACCGTATTAAGAATAATAATAAGACCCTCAATGCTTCTGTCCTGTTCGATTGCGACAAGAGCCGGAATAATATGCTCATATTTGGTAGTCTTATTCTGTGAGGAAAGGACATAATGCCCCTCAACCTGACCGATTATGTTAAGGCAGTGTATGAGATGCTTTGCATTCTGAGAAACAACCTCACCCATTTTTTCAATAAGCTCAGCCTCATCGTTACGCTGTCCGGCGTTGCTCTGTGAATCATCATTATTCTGATTTTCGTCGGGCAAGGTGAAAAAATCATGATTATCCTGATTTGATTTCATATATATAATCTCCGTTCCTTAATAAATATTTTCTTTCAGAAATAATTATGAGAAAAAACGGATAATATATACACATCTAATTATAAACTTTTTTTTTTTCAAAGTCAATAACACCACAACAATAAATTAAAAATTACCGGAAAATTTATAGACAAGGAATTTTTTCTGTGATATAATTATTGTAAAAAAACAATTGGAGGGATATTTTTCATGAATCGGAAAAAGCCTGTATATATACTCTCATGTATGCTTCTTGCAGAAATGCTTACAGCTCCGGCAATAAATGCAGATGCCTCCGGAAATCCCGTACTTATGCTGAGGGCAAACGGCAAGGAAACATATACCGCAAAGGCGGGTGAAACCGTATATATATCATATGAAATATCAGGCGGAAGCAGCTGGAGTACATCAGGAATACATTTCAACTATGATGCAAGACTTCTGCCAGCCGGTGATAATGAGGGAAATATATACTATTCAAAGGGTGAATCTGTAAGTGATTCACTTACAGTAAACGTATACCACAGAACCGGAGCTGACATAAACAAGAATATAATCAGGGATAACCCCGAAGTACCGGATATATCCCCATATGTATCACCCGAACAGAACTGTATATTCGTTACAACCTTTGCAAAAGAAAATGCAGGCACAGACGGAACTTTAATAGGAGTAAACATGACAATTCCGGAGGACGCTCAGGAGGGCGATGAATATAAATGCAATTTCTGGTTTATAGACAGCGACCAGTTTACAGACTGCGGTAAGGATTCCGCAATGCAGGAATATGCATTCAGCCACTACAGCAACTGTACAATAAAAGTGGGAGGAAATATAATCAAAGGTGATGTCAATAATGACGGCTCAGTCGAAATGGCTGACATAGTAGCAGTAGCCGCATATATAGGAGACTCAAAGGCAAATCCCCTTGACGGTAACGCAATAATTGCCGGAGATGTCCATAATACAGGCGACGGTCTTACTGTGGGAGATGTACTGATGCTTCAGCAGTATATCGCAGATATAACAGACAGTCCTGAATAATTGAAATAACGGAGAAAAATATGAATCTTCTTCACTTGAAATATGCAGTCGAAATCGACCGCACAAAATCAATAAGCAGGGCGGCAGAGGTTCTCTATATGGGACAGCCTAACCTGAGCCGTGCAATAAAGGAACTCGAAGAAAGTCTCGGAATAACTATATTCCGCCGTACCTCAAAGGGAATTATAACTACTCCGGAGGGCGAGGAATTTCTTGAATATGCCAGAAAAATTACTTCACAGGTAGAAGAAATTGAAAGCATATACAAAAAAGGAAAAAAAGGGAGACAGAAGCTCTCTGTATGCGTTCCGAGAGCAAGCTATATTTCATATGCCCTTGCTGAATTTTCAAAAAAAATAAACCGTGATTTGCCTGCAGCTATATTCTATAAGGAGACAAACTCCATGCAGACAATAAACAGTCTTATAACAAATGAATGTAACCTCGGAATAATACGCTTTCAGGCATTGTTTGACAAATACTTCAAAGCACTTTTCAACGAAAAAAAGCTTGTATATGAGATAATCACAGAATTCAACTATGTCCTGATAACATCAAAGGACAGCCCTATTGCACAGATGAACGACATAACATTTGACAAGCTTTCTGATTATATTGAAATAACACATTCCGATTCCTATGTACCGTCACTTCCTCAGACCGATGTGATGAAGGCTGAATTTTCAGAGAGCGTTGACAAGAGAATCTTTCTCTTTGAACGTGCAAGCCAGTTTGTGGTACTCGAAAACGACCCGAATACATTCATGTGGGTATCTCCCATACCACAGCCCCTGCTTGACAAGCATAATCTCGTACAGATAAAATGCAAATCAAATTCCCGTATGTATAAAGATGTACTTGTATACAGAAAGGGCTATAAGCTGACTGCTCCGGAACGTGAATTTATGTCACAGGTATATATGGCAAATAAAAAATATCAGGAAACCTGAAAACGGGCGGACGCATATATATACGTCCGCCCTTTCAGATACGGAAATCATTCCTGACCGCAGAATCTGGCAGCCTTTAACATTATTGCACATTCAAGACGCTTTTTCTGAAGCTGACATGAAAGCTTGTGTGCAGTATGAATATCACCCATATACTGATAATTATTTGCATTACAGCCACCGCTGCAATAGAATTTTGCCCAGCATTGTCTGCACTCAGGCTTTGAGTAAACATGACATGATGCAAACTCTTTCTTTATATCATTGCTGAATGTACCCTCATCAAGGTTTCCCATTTTATATTTATCAATTCCCACAAACTGATGGCAGGGATAAATATCACCGTCAGGATTTATCGCTACATATTCATTGCCTGCACCGCAACCCCTCAGACGCTTTATTGCACATGGACCCTGATCTAAATCAAGCATGAAGTGGAAGAAATTAAACTTACCGCCTTTTTTCTCGTTATCAAGTATTCTCTCAGCAAGTCTCTCATATTCGCTGAAAATCTCCGGAAGCTCCTTTTCCGTAATAGCATAGCTTGCGGAAGCTTCGCTGACAACAGGTTCAACTGAAATCTGGTCAAAGCCCTGATTATAGAGGTCAAAGACATCTTCTGAGAAATCAAGGTTATATCTGGTAAAAGTACCCCTCACATAGTATTCCCTGTCTCCTCTTTTTTCGACAAGACTCTTGAATTTAGGCATAATTCTGTCATAACAGCCTGTACCGTCAATACGCTTTCTCACACGGTCATTTATTTCCTTTCTGCCGTCAACGGAGAGTACAACGTTGGACATTTCCCTGTTTATGAAATCGATTTTGTCATCATCAAGAAGCATACCGTTTGTAGTTATAGTAAATCTGAATTTCTTGTTATACTCTTTTTCTCTGGAGCGTGCATATTCAACAACCTGCTTTACGACATCAAAATTCATAAGAGGTTCGCCCCCGAAGAAGTCAAGCTCAAGGTTTTCACGGTTAGCGGACATTTTCAGCAGAAAATCGATAGCTTTTTTTCCGGTCTCAAAGGTCATGAGCTTTCTTCCCATACCGAAATCGCCTGTTTCAGCGAAGCAGTATTCGCACCTGAGATTACAGTCCTGAGATATAAGAAGGCACATGGCTTTAACCGGAGATGCTACAGAGTAATCTGCATATTTTTCGTAATCATCTTCTGAGAAAAGGATTTTATCATTATATAATTCAACTATCTCATCATAACAGGTTTCAATATCCTCAGGGGAGTAAAAAAGCGAGAGCTTTTCAACTACCTTACGGGGACATTTTTCATCAAACGGAGGCTCAATGTTATCAAGCATATCATATGTCAAATCGTCAACGACGTGAACTCCTCCGCTGTTCACATCAAGAACAATATTGAATCCGCCCAATTTATATTTATGTATCATATCAAATCAGCCTTTCAAAATAGAATGAAAAATTGAGGCAACATTTCAAATGTTGCCCCCAATGGACTTAATCTGAAAAGGAAAGCCGTCAGAGCTTATCTTTCGCACTTCTGATTAGCTACAGTGCATGATGTCTTGCAAGCTGACTGACATGATGCCTGACACTTGCCACAGCCACCCTTAGCAGCGGACTCCTTGAGATTAGCCTTGTTGATAGTCATGATATGCTTCATAAAAAAGTCACCTCCTGAAGAACGGTATAAAACACAGAAAATCTGCTTGAAAAATATTATAACACACAATCACCGCAAATTCAATACAAATCAGGAAAATAAAATCATAAAACTATTAATTCAATCAAATTTACAAAGAAATCCGGTGTTTTTTGTGCATAATTTATATATCAAGTTCGACGAGAAGGTCGAATTTTTCATCTATAAGATTTCTGATTCTGTCTATTTCGGAGCATTTTTTATTCATAGTTTCATAGTCGGAAAAGATTTCGGGCTGAGTGATTTCGAGATTAAGGGAATCAAGCTGACTCTGCAGATTATCGATTTCGGATTCAAGAGCCTTAATCTGTTTACGGCGTTCAGCCTCAGCACTTCTCTGCTGTTTTGATTTATATGCATTGGCAGATTTTTCACGCATGGCAATCTGAGCTTTTTCAAGCTTTTCGGCATCAGCCTTACGCTTTTCATCGTCCTGACGCTGTCTGAGAATATCAAGATATTCTGTGAAATTATTTTCATAAACTTCATAGCCGTCAGATTTAAGCTCAATAATTCTTGTTGCAATTTTGCTGAGAAGGTATCTGTCATGAGATACAAATATAACAGTACCTGTATATTCTTCGAGAGCCTGTTCAATTGCATCTTTTGAGGACAAATCAAGATGATTTGTAGGTTCATCAAGAATAAGCACGTTTCCGTGTTCAAGCATCATAATTGCAAAACAGAGCTTTGCACGTTCTCCACCGCTTATAACACCGGTTTCCTTGAATACGTTTTCACCTGTCAGGCGAACCTGTGCAAGAATATTTCTTATTTCAAGCTCGGTCATAGAGGGATACCTGTGATGAAGCTCCTCCATAACTGTCAGAGACTTATTAAGATTAGTGCTTTCCTGTTCAAAATAAGATATTCTTATATTTGAATTCCAGCGGACAAGACCCTTATGCGGAATTTTTTCCTGAATAATTTTAAGAAGCGTGGATTTTCCGATTCCGTTGTCACCGATTATTCCGACTTTATCTCCACGCCTTACGCTGAATGAAATTTCATCAAGGAGAGTTTTTCTGCTGTTGCCCTCCCCTACTGAAATATCAATATTCCTGACAGAAAGTACATCTATCGGCGGTTCAATGGGATAAGTAAATCTTATTTTTGCGGATTTCGTATAAGTTATGGGTTTTTCGATACGCTCCATTTTGTCGAGTGCTTTTATACGGCTTTTCGCACTTTTGGAAGTAGATGCCCTTACAAGATTTTTTGCGACATAATCTTCCATTTTAGCTATTTCTTTCTGCTGAAGCTCATATTCCTTTTCCTGACGGGCAACAGCTTCTTCCTTAAGCCTTGTAAATGCGGAATAATTACCCTTATAGCGTGTTAAAACTCCCCTTTCAATTTCGCATATCGAATTACATACCCTGTCAAGGAAAAATCTGTCATGAGATACAACAAGCACAGCACCTTTATAGGATTTCAGATAATCTTCAAGCCACATAATTGTTTTAAAGTCCAGATGATTCGTAGGTTCATCAAGAATAAGGATATTCGGTTCTTCAAGCAACAGCTTTGCAATTGCAAGACGTGTTTTTTCTCCTCCGCTGAATCCTGAAACGGTTCTTCCGAGTTCATTTTCAGTGAATCCCATACCATTGAGAATCATCTTGATTTTTACATCTGTATTATATCCGTCATTCGATTCCACCCAGCTGGAAAGCCTGTGATATTCGTCATTCCGTGAAGTATTTCCCTTTGACATTTCTATTTCAATTTCACGCATAGTTGCAATGGCATTGTCCATATCGGAAAATACTTTTTTCATCTCGTCAAGAACAGTGCTTTCACTGTCAAGACCTCCCATCTGTTCAAGATAGCCTATTGTTGTCTTTGAAGCCATTGATACTATTCCGTCACGCTCCGTGAAGCGGTCGGGGTCTGTTTTTCCGGTAATAATCTTTATAAGTGTTGACTTTCCGCAGCCATTCACGCCCACAAGTCCGATTTTATCCGATTCATCAATAGTAAGATTAATATTCTTCAATACCTGATTTCCATTATAGAACTTGTTTATATCAGTAAGATTTATAAGCATAAAAAATTTCCTCAATTCAAATGTAATTTCCTTGATTATATCACAAAACAGGAATTTTTGCAAGTATTGTTTTTTACATATTGACAAACGTCTATATGTGTGCTATAATGTCATATAGATAATTATCAATGTGAGGTGCTTTATGAATAACAATGATTTTATACCCGTTTTCAAGGCTCTCGGAGACAGTACTCGCTTAGAGATAGTACAAATGCTTGCAGGCGGAGAAATGTGTGCATGCAAAATTCTTGAAAAGTTTGAAATCACTCAGCCTACTCTTTCACATCATATGAAAATATTATGCGAATCCGGACTTGTTACAGCACGTAAAGAGGGAAAATGGTCGCATTATTCACTTTCATGCAAAAAGCTTTCTGAGTTTCAGAATTTTGTATCAGAAATCAGATGCTGTACAGGAGGTGAATGTCAATGCGGATAATATGGGATTTTATTCAGAATCAGATTCTTGGTATGAAGTGGCTTAATGAACTTATCGGAAATCTGATTTCCCTTACGGGACTGGATTTAAATTCAAAAATCGGTTCGGGAATACAGTTTTTCATATACGATACACTTAAAATAAGCATACTGCTTATGGTGCTGATTTTCATTATAAGCTATATTCAGACATACTTTCCGCCCGAACGCACAAAACAGATACTCTCAGAATACAGCGGAATATCGGGAAATATTCTTTCCGCACTTCTCGGAACTGTAACTCCTTTCTGTTCATGTTCCTCAATACCGATTTTTATAGGCTTTACAAATGCAGGCTTACCGCTCGGAATGACATTTTCATTTCTTATTTCCTCACCGCTTGTGGATTTGGGTTCACTTGTACTTCTGACAAGTATTTTCGGATTTAAAATTGCTGTTGCATATGTTATAGTAGGACTTGTAATTGCAGTAGCCGGCGGTACAGTTATCGGAAAGCTTAAACTTGAAAATCATCTTGAACCTAAACT
>JAQXFT010000017.1 GCA_029005335.1 Oscillospiraceae bacterium | reverse complement strand
CAGGCTTGCTGGGAATTTGTAAAATCATTTCTTGATGAGGAAAATCAGCAGTGCGGAAACGGTTACGGAAACGGTTTCCCCGTAATAAAAGAATATTTCTATAAATCAGCTGATGAGAGTATGCAGACACAGGATATTAATACAGTGTTTAAGGGTACGGGCGAGGAGATTCCACCTTTATCAAAGGAAGAACGTGATTTCTACTGTGATTATATCATAAATTCCGATTCCTGCATGAACTATTACAACGAATCCATACTGAATATATGCGATGAGGAAGTTTCTGCATATTTCGGCGGAGGACAGTCCGCAGAGCAGACAGCCGAATATATTCAAAACAGAGTATCAATAATGCTCAGTGAACAGAGCTGAACAAAAAAGGGCGGGTATATTATAACCCGTCCTTATTGCATACAGAGCAGTTATTATTTTTATTGGGAAATTTTATTTTGCGGAAATCCATTGTAAGTGCGTTGAAAGTAAGCAGATATCCTGAGAGTAAATCTCCCGTGCCGAGAATATATTTAATAGCTTCAATGGCTTGCAGAGTACCTATTGTACCGCATACAGCTCCTATAACTCCGACCTGCTTTACAGTAGGAACAGTATCGGGCGGAGGGGGATTTCCGAAAATACAACGGTAACACGGACTTTTTTGGGGTATATATGTCATAATCTGACCTTCAAAGCGAAGTATTCCGGCATGAGTAAAGGGCTTTCCGGAAAGTACGCAGGAATCATTAATAAGAAATTTTGTCCTGAAATTATCGGTGCAGTCAAGAATAAAATCATAGTCTTTAATCAAATCCATAATGTTGGATTCGTCAACAGTCGTATAATAAGTATTCACTTTGACATCGGGATTCATAGCTTTAATAGTATTTCTGGCGGATATTACTTTCGGAATACCAATATCAGAATTGGAATGGATAATCTGCCTTTGCAGATTTGATAAATCGACACAGTCACTGTCAGCAATTCCAATAGTACCTACTCCGGCGGAAGCCAGATACATAAGAGCCGGAGAGCCGAGACCTCCTGCACCTATAACCAGAATTTTAGAATCAATAAGCTTCTGCTGTCCCTCCTGACCTACTTCTTTTATAACAATGTGACGTGCATAGCGTTCAAGCTGTTCATCATTAAGCATAGAAAATCTCCTTTTAATCTATATAAAAAAATCATATCACATTAATTTGAATTTGTCGAGCAGAAAATCAAGTTAAATAAAAAAAATATAAAAAAACTGTTGACAAATCCGGTTTTCAGGTATATAATAAGCAATAATAAGATAAACCGTTGAAGCGAGAGTAAAAACAATTGCAGGACTTTACAGAGAATCCGGAGTGCTGAGAACCGGAATGAGTAACGGATTGTTAAATGGGTCGCCGAGGGCATGGTCAAAGGTATTCTTTAATACTGAGTATTCCATGACGTGAAGGCATACGTCAGTTGTCAGGAATATGCTGGTATTCCGTAAAAAGCGTACAGAATTTTTCTGTAAATCAAGGTGGCACCGCTGATATTCAAAAGTATTAGTCCTTGACGAGATTTTTTTAATTAAAATCTTGTCGGGACTTTTTTGTTGCCATAGGAAAATTTAAAGGAGGGTATTTTTTATGCAGGAAACAGTTATAAAAACTTCACTTGATGAAGTGAAAAAAATTGCAGAATCGGGAGATTATAAGGTAATTCCGATAAAAGCGGAAATGTATTCAGATATGAAGACACCAATACAATTAATGTCAGGATTAAGAAATGCAAGTCACCACTGCTTTATTCTTGAAAGCGTTGACAATACAAAAAGATGGGGCAGATATACTTTTTTAGGATATGACCCTATTCTGGAAGTAACCTGTACAAACGGATTTCTTCAGATAAAGGATAAGGACGGCAACACCGAAACTTATGAAAATGCAAATCCCAAGACGTATATCGAAAACATTCTCAAAGAATACAAAAGCCCGAAGCTTTGCGATTATCCTACATTTACTGGCGGTCTTGCCGGATATTTTTCATATGATTATATAAAATACGCTGAACCCTCTTTAAATCTTGATGCAGAGGACAATGAAAATTTCAAAGATGTTGATTTAATGCTTTTTGACAAGGTTATTGCATTTGACAGCCAGCGTCAGAAAATCATAGTGATAGTAAACATAAAAACCGACAATATAGAAGAAAACTACAGAAAAGGCTGTCAGGAGCTTGAAATCACATCAAATCTGATTATTAACGGACTTCCTAAAAAATCCGAGCCTTTAAAGCTCAAATCCGAAATCCGTCCGCTTTTCACTAAAGAACAGTATTGCAATATGGTAAAAAAAGCAAAGGATTATATCTATGAGGGCGATATATTTCAGGTTGTACTTTCAAACCGTCTCGAAGCTGATGTTGAGGGAAGCATATTTGACGTATACAGAGTTTTGCGAACTGAAAATCCCTCTCCGTATATGTTCTATTTTGCAAGTGATGATATAGAAATAGCAGGTTCATCGCCTGAAACTCTTGTGAGACTCGAAAACGGAATACTTCACACATATCCTCTTGCAGGAACACGTCCGAGAGGTCTTACAGAAGATGAGGATAAACGCCTTGAATCTGAACTTCTTGCAGATGAAAAGGAACGTGCTGAACACAATATGCTTGTTGACCTCGGCAGAAACGATATAGGAAAAATAAGCAGATTCGGAAGCGTAAGTGTTGAAAGCTATATGGAAATCCAGCGTTTTTCAAAGGTAATGCATATAGGCTCATCAGTAAGGGGAGAAATTGCCGATAACAGAACTGCCATGGACGCAGTTGAATCCATACTTCCGGCAGGAACTCTTTCGGGAGCACCGAAAATAAGAGCCTGCGAAATTATAAACGAACTCGAAAACAATAAGCGTGGAATTTACGGAGGAGCAATAGGCTATCTTGACTTTACCGGAAACCTTGATGTATGTATAGCAATACGCCTTGCATTCAAAAAACAGGGAAAACTTTTCATCAGAAGCGGTGCGGGAATTGTAGCAGACAGCATACCCGAAAATGAATATCAGGAATGTATAAACAAGGCTCAGGCAGTAGTAAATGCTGTAAAGCTTGCAGAGGGAGGAATTGAGGCATGATTTTATTGATTGACAATTTTGACAGCTTCTCATATAATCTCTATCAGCTTATCGGAAGCATAAATCAGGATATAAAAGTAATCAGAAACAACGATATGACACCAGAGGAAATCGAAAAGCTTAATCCCTCGCATATAGTAATTTCCCCCGGCCCCGGAAAGCCCTCCGAAGCCGGAAACTGTATCGGAATCATAAAAGCTCTTTCCGGAAAATATCCGATATTCGGAGTATGTTTGGGACATCAGTCAATAGTCGAAGCATTCGGCGGAACTGTTTCGTATGCAAAAAAGCTTGTACACGGCAAGCCGGACATTATATCCGTCAATAATAATCATGATATGTTCAGCGGAATCGGCGATACAATGCAGGGAGCAAGATACCATTCGCTTTCGGCATTAAGAGATAAGCTCCCCGAATGTCTCGAAGTTACTGCCGAATCATCTGACGGCGAAATAATGGCAGTCTCTCATAAAAATTACAAAGTATGGGGAGTACAGTTTCACCCCGAATCGATAATGACACCGCAGGGCAGAAATCTGCTTTTGAATTTTCTGAAATAATTGGAGGTATGAACAATGATTAAAGAAGGCATATCGGAGCTTGTAAACGGAAAAAAGCTCTCTCTTGAAATGGCTGAACAGATTTTTGACGAAATTATGAGCGGTGAAGCCGATGATATACAAAAAAGTGCATTTCTCACAGCTCTTGCAATAAACGGTGAGACTATTGAAGAAACAACT
>JAQXFT010000016.1 GCA_029005335.1 Oscillospiraceae bacterium | reverse complement strand
CTCAAATGATACTTTCCCTACTGCTATGCATATTTCAGCTGTTATTGCTATTGAGGACAAGCTTTTCCCTGCTATTGATACTCTTGTTGAAACATTCAGGAGACTTGAAAAGGAAAACGAGGGAATTGTCAAGAGCGGACGTACTCATCTTCAGGACGCTACTCCGATTTCATTTTCACAGGAAATAAGTGGCTGGCGTTCAAGCCTTGAAAAGGATAAGAAACTTCTTGAAGCTGCTCTTCCCGAACTCAAGGAGCTTGCTCTCGGCGGTACTGCCGTAGGAACAGGTCTTAACACTCCAAAGGGATTTGATGTCAAAGTTGCTGAAAAGGTTTCCGAAATCACCGGCAAGGATTTCAGAACTGCTTCAAATAAGTTCCATGCACTTACTTCTAAAGATGAAATTGTATTCGCTCACGGTGCTTTAAAGGCTCTTGCTGCTGACCTTATGAAAATCGCAAACGATGTGAGATGGCTTGCAAGCGGCCCGAGAGATGGTCTCGGTGAAATATTTATTCCCGAAAATGAACCCGGTTCATCAATTATGCCCGGAAAGGTAAATCCTACACAGTGCGAAGCTGTTACTATGGTAGCCGTTCAGGTTATGGGTAACGATGTTGCAGTAGGTATGGCTGCTTCACAGGGCAACTTTGAACTCAATGTATTCATGCCTGTATGTGCATATAATTTCCTCCAGTCTGCAAGACTTCTCGCTGAAGCTATCATGTCATTCAACAAGAACTGTGCTGTAGGAATCAAGGCTAACCGTGAAAAAATGCACTATAATCTTCACAATTCACTTATGCTTGTAACTGCTCTCAATCCATATATAGGCTATGAGAATGCAGCAAAAACAGCTAAAAAGGCATATAAAGAAAACATCTCCTTAAAGGAAGCCTGTGTTGCTCTCGGATTCCTTACAGAGGAAAAGTTTGATGAAGTATTCCACCCCGAACAGATGTGCTGAGAAAGGGGAATAATATGAAAATAAGTTATTATCCGGGCTGTACGCTCAGGACAAAGGCGAAAGAGCTTGACAGATACGGAAGAAGTGCAATGAAAGCACTCGGAATCGAACTTGCAGAACTCGACAACTGGCAGTGTTGCGGTGGCGTATACCCGACAGGAAAAGACGAAATCGCTACAAAATTATCATCTGTAAGAACTCTCGAAAATGCTAAGAGAAACGGCGGAAAGCTTGTAACTCTCTGTTCGGCGTGTCATAACGTCCTGAAGCAGGTCAACGAGGAAATCAGACCCAATGATGATTTCGCTTTCAGAGCAAATAATTACTCAAAATTTGATGAGGAATACCACGGCGAAACAGAGGTTATCCATTATCTCGAACTTCTCCGTGATACAGTCGGCTTTGACGAAATCAGGAAAAAAGTCGTAAAACCATTCAAGGGCGTTAAAATCGGTGCATATTACGGCTGTTTACTGCTCCGCCCAAGCAAGGTTATGCAGATGGATAATCCCGAAAATCCGAAGATTATTGAGGATTTCATAAGAGCAATCGGCGGTGAGCCGGTAATTTATCCCTACAGAAACGAATGCTGCGGAGGATATGTTACTCTTGAGGATAAAAATATTGCACAGAAAAAAAGCTCCGCAATTATGGAAAATGCACAAAGCTTCGGAGCTGATTTGATGGTTACAGCCTGTCCGCTCTGCCAGTATAACCTCACACAGAACGGCGGAGGAAATATTCCGGTAAAATATTTTACGGAACTTCTTGCCGAGGCTCTCGGAGTAAAGGAGGAGAACTGAAATGCCGTCAGAAACATTAAAAGAACAGGTTCTGAGAATAAGCGGTGTGAACCCTCTCAAATGTATGAGATGCGGAAAATGTTCGGGAACTTGTCCTTCATACGAGGACATGGAATATCACCCGCACCAGTTTGCATACATGGTTGAAAAGGGCGAAATCGAAAAGCTTATGAACTCAGAAAGCATATATAAATGCCTTACTTGCTTTGCGTGCGTTGAAAGATGTCCCAGAAACGTTGAACCGGCAAAGCTTATTGAAGCCGTAAGACTGGTGAAAATCAGACAGCAGGGTGCAAATCATCTTCATGCGGAAGCAATTCCGGAAAAGCTTGATGAAGAACTCCCACAGCAGGCTATTGTAAGTGCATTCAGAAAATACAGTAAGTAAGGAGGAGAAAAGCAATGCAGAGAATTGGTGTATTTGTATGCCACTGCGGTACAAATATTGCCGGAACAGTAGACGTAAAGGCAGTAGCAGAGGCATTGAAAAATGAACAGGGCGTAGTATTCTCCACAGAATATCAGTACATGTGTTCGGAAGCCGGACAGAGTCTGATTAAAAATGCAATCAAAGAGCATAACCTGACAGGTGTCGTAGTATGTTCATGTTCGCCGAGAATGCATGAGGCTACATTCAGAAAAACTGCCCAGTCAGCCGGATTAAATCCGTATATGGTCGAAATTGCGAATATCCGTGAACAGTGTTCGTGGATACATAAGGATATGGAAAAGGCAACCGAAAAGGCAAT
>JAQXFT010000015.1 GCA_029005335.1 Oscillospiraceae bacterium | reverse complement strand
AAACGGAAGATATTCTCTCAACAAATCTATATAATGATTTGCCCACATCTCCATATCTTCCCAGTTGTCTACATTTGATAATGTGCAGGAAAATACTATAAGCACAATTTCTTTTATCGGGTATCTGACTTTGCTCTGCTGTCTTTTGTCCTCTATACATTCGAGCATTTCCATTAATTCTTCCATATCCGGTACTCTCCTCAGCATTTTTTCTTCTATTATACCACATTTTTCGTTTTGTTTCCAATTTGTTATTCATGCGTATGGTCTGCCCTCCGCAACAGGATTTTTGAATGAGTAAACAAATAATGAATTGATTATATGTTTTAGAGATTTGAATGCAATTATCATATTATTTAACTCGTTCAAAAGCCGTGAAAAATATCAGCCAGGCTATTGACATTTTTGATAAAATAGTATATAATAAACAAAATATTATATTCACATACACAAATAAAATGTCAGATAATGTGTATTGTGCTATCTGAAAAAGGAGTAATAATTATGGGATTATTTGATAAATTTGTAAAATCCAGAAATACTTATCAATTTGTTGAAGAAAATCCGACTACAACTGTAAATCTTACTAAAAACGTTGAATTAAACAAAAAAATATCATTAAGAAAAGAAATACTTTTAGATGAGGTAAAAAAGCAGAACATTTCTATAAATACTGCAAGAGTTGTGTTTGTACTTGACCATTCAGGCTCTATGCGTACAATGTACAGGGACGGTACGGTTCAGGACGTTTTAGAAAGAATATTTCCAATTGCCATGTATTTTGATGATAATGCCGAAATGGAGTTTTACTGGTTTGACAATTTATACAAGGAACTTGAACCTGTTAACTATGATACTATTGATGGATATGTTGAAAAAGTAATACTATCTGAAAATGAACATTTTGGCGGTACTTGCTATGCTCCTGTAATGAACGAAATTTTCAGCAGATATGCCAAACGTGACCCGATGAATATACCTACATTCGTAATTTTTATAACAGATGGCAACAACTCTGATAAAAGAGCAACAAAGGACGTTCTGACAGAAGCTTCCAGATATAATATTTTCTGGAAATTTGTAGGAATCGGCAGTGAAACATTTGAATTTCTTGAAAAGCTTGACAATCTGAAAGACCGTTTCATAGATAATGCTAATTACATAAGCATAAATGATATAAAATCTATCAATGACAATGTTCTTTACTCAAAAATTCTGGAAGAATACAGTGACTGGCTGGAAGCCTGTCAGAAATCCGGAATAAAAGTTGAATAAATATCCCCTCCGCAAAAGGAGGGGTTTTTTGTATCAGCTCTCAGATATGATAACATAGAAAAATTAAAAAAGCTTGTTTTCAAAGTATTCTGAAAAATCCGTATTCGCTTTTTCAGTAAGTATCCTTACGCTTTTATCCAGTATAATACAATAATGAAAAGCTCTTTTCGGATTCATATCCATACAGGCATTTTCAACAAAGGAATTAAGGACTTCAATCATTCTTATCTGTCTGTCATACCACTTTATATTCTTATTGTATACGGCAGACAACATCATTCTGAATTCCTGAGAATAAATATTTTTTATAATGGATTTCTGTCTTTGTTTTATTAATAAAAGCTGACGTGATATATTCAAAAAAATCACCTCATCAGTTTTTCAAGAAGCTCTATATCTTTCTCATTCAGACTGTTCATTGTATTTATTCTGGAATTTATACTTTTAAGTGTATCATTATAGCTCTCTGTATTTTTTTCTACATTGCTGTTTACTTTCGATATTTCGTCCTTAAGCTCACTGAAAGTCAGATTGTATTCGTTGAGCTTATCACCGATTGTATTTCCAATATCCTTTACTCTGTCCTCGATATTATCATTTGATTCCTCAATGCAATCTGATATATCGTCTTTGAATTTATCAACAGTACTGATAAGCTCCAGAAGTCTTGTTGAAACCTTGGAAATATTCTCATTTGCATTCTGAATAGCTTTATTATTGTCACTTTGAACTGAGGCAACGGCTTCAGCACTGGATTTGACAAATTCATCACGGTATTTATCCATTGAATTGCTGAAGAGGTCTGCGTTATATTCTCCGTGTTTCTTTAAAGTCTCTGTAGTTTTTTCAAGCACATCAGAAAGGGTCTCCCCCATTGATTTTACACTGTTACCGGATATTTCGCTGATTTTATCAGTAAATTTACTATTCTGTTCAATGAGAAGCTGTATATTTTCATTTGTCCTGCTGTTATTTTCATGATTGTACTCAGCCAAATCATATATGCTTTTACTGAGCTTCTGCAATTCGAGATTATTTTCCTTCTGCACTTCAGCAACTGCCTTTGCACTTTTATCCAGAAGCTCATCAGAATATTTTTTAAGTGTATCGGAAAGCGAAACAATAACCTCTTTATTATGGCTTTTGATTTCATCAAGATGCTGAGAAGTGTGTTCGGTATTCTGTGAATAGCTGTCTGTAAGCCTTTTCTCAAATTCGGATATTGTCTGACGGACATTTTCAGTGTAATCCCTGAACGAATCTGAAATTATTTTCTTCAGTACATTGTTGTTTTCTTCAAATTCTTCTATGAAGGTTTTTTCAGTAGCAACCAGATTCTGAATCTGAGTGGAATTATTATCAAATGTTTTCAGGTTCACATCAGTAAAGTCATCTATTTTTTTCTCAATAATCTGCTGTGTAGTGCTGGTGTAATTACTGATGATTTCAGCAAATTTTTCTGACATCAAATCAATATACTTATTGAATCTTTCAGACTGTTCAGAAAGCATTTTTTCATTTTCCGAAGTGATGACTCCGGAAGATTCCATTATTATATTATTGCATTTTTCAATAAGTTCATCGGTATTCCTGCCTGCAAAATCTGTAAAGCTTTCAAATAATTTATCGCATAATCCGCTGATTTCATTTTTGAATGTCTTGTTACTCTCAGAATAAGTCATGCTCATTTTAGCATAATTATCAACAAGAGAATAATTTATATCCAGAATCTGTTTATTGAAGGCTTCCCTGATATCCTCCATAAAATCTTTAAGAAAATTGCTGTTGCCTGTAATCATATCCGTTATATTGGCTTCAGCGTCGCTGTAAATTTTTTCAAGATGGTTTCCGGACATTCTGATATTTTCAGATATACTCCTGTTGAAGGATTCAAGCTGTTCTGAAAACTTCTTATCCGAAGAAGAAATCATTTTTGAAAAGGCATCGGAAATATCTGACATTGCCTCACAGATAGTATCCTTCATATCTGATATCCTTGCTGTTGCAATATCATTAAATTCTGAAACTGCATTTTTCATCTGAGTAACATTGTCATTAATCCTTAAAAATGAAGCTCTGTTTTCTTCCCTGATATTCTCAAATAATTCTATGATGACATCAAGTCTTTCCTTTTCCGTATCATTCAGGGATTTCTGCATTTCACGAATCTCATCAAAATCCCTTTTTAAATCATTATATTTATCGTTGACAGCTTCAGCAAGAAAATAAGCTGTTATTCCTGATAATATCAGGTCAACGCCTGCACCTGCCCAGATATACGGATTATCAGATACAAGGCTGAGCAGTCCGATAAATATTACCAGTTCGGATACAAGAAATGCCATAAGCAACGGCAGTGATAATTTCTTCATTTTTTTACCTCTTTTACTGAATTTTTGAATGTTCCCTGAAAAAAGGAGCAATTATTTTTCTTTTCTCATTTAAAGCATCAAGAATATATTTTTTTATACCTGTTAAAACAAGCTCTGAGACCAGCTCTCCGAACCTTGTATCACAATTATTCTTGTTTCTTATAATAGCCTGATATTCAGATAATGTGGTGGGACATTTTATATTCAAAGTATCTTTTGTAAGATTATCAATGCAGAATTTTTCAAGCTTTTTCCGGTGATTTTCCAAATCCCTGTTCAAATCCCAGAAACATATATCCTTAATGGTATCGGTATATATTTTTTTAAAAAGATTAAAAACAGATTTAAAGTTTCTTTTAATATAAAGCTCTGCATATGATTTCATTACATCATTGCTTCCCTTAACACTGCTGAAGCTTGTAATGCTGACTGTCATTTCAGTTTTCATAAGCTCTTCTTTTTCCAGATAACAGAATAAATCATAGTCATCTTCCACATACTCTGTTTTTTCCAGCCATTTCATAAATCTCCGGCTGTTTATCGGCATAAATGAACTCAATACCCTGCTTGTCCCCGAAGCTATTGAAACAAGCTTTTCCGCACCGCAGAAGATTTCATATTCCAGTACTTCCGATGCAACATCTGCTCCGATAACTTTCAGCTTCTGACGTATTTTTTCAGGTGCTTCATTCATAGCCTGCCCGACACCCACTATATCATTGACAGCAGTCCTCTGATATTTGTCATGGTAAAGCACAACCTTATAAGCTGTATTTATATAATCCGGATTATCTGTTATGCGGTTATCTATGCCTTTAAGCATTCTTACCTTATCCTCGGTATTGAAAGGCCACGCAAACAGAAACAATATCATATCACATTCTGAATTTTCCCATTCTGCAAATGAAAGAGGAGCTTTTATTACTGTTCCAAAAGGAACATACGGAGAAAGGATTTCAACTGATTTTTCCTTTACGTTTTCTGCAACCGAATCATAAAAGCTTTCAGTATAACGCAGATACAGAACCGGCTTTGAATTTTCAGTCAGTCTGCTCAAATCAGACCTGCTTTTTTCTGAAATCAAATCATAAACAAAATGCTTCAACGGCTCTTCATCACCCACAAGAAGTATTTTTCTTAACTCGTCCATATTATACCTTTACAATATTTTTAAGATATCTGTCATACTCATTAAGCATATTCAGCTTGTCCTGAAGCTCGGAATTACTGCCGGAGCTGAATTCTTCATTGAGTCGCTCAAGATTTTCTTTAGCTTTTTTCATATCAGACATTATTTTTACATCATATGTATTTATATAGTCCTGCACCTTGTTGTCAATATCAGACTGAAAATCATTTAAAAGATAATCGCAGAAATCCGAAACCTTTTCAGAAACAGCACTGAGATAGAATTTTCTTATGCTCCTCGTCTTTTCAGCTCTGGCTTTTTCGTTGAGCTTTCTCTGAAGTTCTTTTGTCTCTCTTTCAAGTGAAGCCTGTTTTTGCATTGCAATATCGCTTTCAAGCTTAAGAAGCTCTTTTTTATTTTTTATGCCGAGTATCTCAGCACGCTTCTTTGCCTCGACAGTAACTCTTTCCCGATATTCGTTCTGAAGCTTTTCTTTCCCGCTGTAGTATTCGTTTTCATATTCCCTGTCAATTTTTTTAGTATCAGGCTTATCAAACTTCTTTCCGATTTTTGAAAAGTAAAAATCAATCGAAAGATAATCCAGAAGCGTAGGCTTTTTTTCAACAATATTTTCCTTTAAGCTATCAAACTGCTGAGTAAGTTCCTTTGCTTTTCTGTTAAGCTCCCTGTTTTTTTTCATTGAAACCTTACCCAGACCATCAGCTATAAGTGAAGCTCTCTTTGAACCGCTGTATACCTTGTTGAGAATCCTTGCACCGTCCATAAGCGTATCAGCAGCTTTAATGGCTTTGAGTGACTTTGCACCCTTTGCTCCGACGTTAAGAATTTTTGTTCCGAGCTTTGCCCATGCAGGTCCGGGAATAAGAATAGTTGCCACATCAAGTAAAGAACCTATTTTCCTGAATCTCTCTTCATTTTCATTACTGCCTTTTTCTATTACATAGCGTGCAACATACGGCGGATATTCATCAAGCTGTGCCTTTACTGCCTCAGAAGCAATTCTTAACTGTTCAGCCTCCTCCTCTGCAGCAGCTCTTTCCGCATCATTTTCATAAATGGCGTTTTTATTTTCTTCAATCTGTGACTGAAGCTGTTCGCTAAGTATGTTAAGAGCATCGATTCTGTCCTTTAAATCAGACATATTCTGACTTGCTGATTCTATACTGTCAGGAATATAGTCGGTATCGATTTTTGAAAATTCCGAAATATCCTGCATCTGTTCAATAAGCTCCTCCTTGTTTTCGCTGAGCATAATATCAAACTCATTGATATAACTGCTTCTGAGCTTCATGCAGTTGTCACTTATCAATCCGGAAGCAAGCTCTTCGCATACCTCTGATGAGCTTTCGCAGTTTATGCTTTCGAGCTTTCTCTCATTCTGCTTTTTTAAAGACACGGTCATATTTATGAGATTTTCCCTTGCCTCCGCTTTGGTTCTGATATATTTGTCATTGAGCTTTCTGCGATTCTTTTCAAGGATTTCCTCCATTCTGGAAACTGATTTTTCGATTTCAGCCTTTTCAGTATTATATTCCTCTCTTTTTCCGTTAAGGAATCCGCTTAATGCAATTCTTTTTTCATCAAGAATATTCTCAAGCTTTTCTGCAATAAAAATTGTTCTGTTGCCGATATTCTCCTCAACAGCCTCATCAATATTCTCTGCAAGATAAACTGAAAGATATTTTCTTAAATCGTTCAGTCTGTAATAATAACTGCTTTCCTTTTCATTGGAGATGAAAAAAATTTCGTCGTCTGTATATTCTGAGATAAGTTCCTTTTCCTTTATTACCGAAACATCAGCCTGTTCCTCATTCGATTTCATTTCGTCCATATGAGTTCTTACAAACATTACCTTAACGCCATTATCCCTGATAGTTTCAACAAAGGATATATCAGATTCAGTGGCAGGCTTTTTCAGAACATAAAGTACCCTGTCAGAGCTTTCGATTACACTTTTTGTAAGTTCAACGTGCCTGCTTATAACAGTATTTACTCCGGGGGTATCAGCGATAATAAGTCCGTTTTTCAGCAAATCACATCTGACGCAGATATTCATGGATTCAAGCTCAGAAAGCCTGCTGTTTCCGCTCCCGCTCTGCCACATATCAAGAGTTGCTTCAATATCAGTTTCCTCATATGTTCCGTCTTTATACAAAAGTTCAGCGTGGTCTTCTTCCGCATATCTGATGAATGTTATTATAGCAGTTGTTTCTGTAATATGTACCGGCAGAATATTTTTTCCGATAAGATTATTTATCAGTCTTGATTTTCCTGATGAAAACTGTCCCATAACAGAAAGAAGATAGGTTTTTTCATCAATTTCCGCATTAAAACGCCTTAGCTGTCCGGTATAATTATTACAGCAAAGCTCCTCTGAAATTTCAATAAGCTTATTAATTCTTTCTTTCATTATAATTTCTCCTCAGCGATTACATCGACACGGATATCATTAATATCTGACTCAATATCAAGGGCGGCTATAAGGATTTCTTTCAGTGAAGCTGTCTGAGCTTCGATTTCGGTCTTTCT
>JAQXFT010000014.1 GCA_029005335.1 Oscillospiraceae bacterium | reverse complement strand
CCTTTTCTGATACTTTGTTTTGGCAGTGCTTAACAATCATATCATATCCGGAGTTGTTTTTCTTTTTTATTGTCCGCTATCTGCTATATCATAACATTTATCAGAATGTACGCAATGCATCAACGACATTTTTTCTGGAAGCTTTTATTGCAGGTATAATGCCAAAGACAACACCTGTTATCATACTGAATAAAAATGCAAGCAATAATATTTTTACAGGCAGAACAAATGTCCCCAGAATAATTCCGGAAAGACAGCCTCCAAGACAAATCGTGCAAGCCTCGGTGATGAACTGTACTCTTATATCCTTATCCCTTGCACCTATTGCCTTCAGTATGCCGATTTCCTGCGTACGCTCGCTTATGCTTACAAGCAGTGTATTTGTAAGCCCCAGCCCGCTTACAAGGAATACAATCCCCGAAATGACAATGAATACAAGCGTTATCATTGCAACTGTTTTCTGGCTGTCCTCCGAATCCGTATAGGACGTAGAGACCATACAATATTTTTTCACGCCCATAGATTCACTCAGAAAACTGTTATAAACATACTGAATCGCACTGTTTTCGCTGATAGTTCCCTGTTTATAGGCAATCCTGACACTTGGGAATTTCTCAGGCATACTGTATCCGCATATTTCATTCAGCAATGTATAAGGGAAATAAACGGAGTATATATACTTATCTTTTTCATTGAGATTTACTGCCATATATACACCGATAACAGTACAATCCACCTGTCTGCCCCTGTCAAGCTTGACGGTTATATCATTCATCAGTGCATTTTCAGCACTGCCGAATAATTTTACAGCCAGTGTATCAGGAATAACAGTCACATTGCTGATATGACTGCAATCTTCATCAGAAATAAACCTGCCGTTTTCTATTTTAAGCTGTTCGATATAACGTGAAGCAGATGAGACACCTTTGATATTTACCTCTGCTTCGGAATGCTCCAGCAAAGGTACGCTTCCTTCGACGGTCTCAGGTGATTCTATTGATATACCGTAAACGTAATCAGGAAGTTCTCCGGAATTGAAGCTGTTTATATCGTCCATTGTCAGAGAATCCGGTCTGACATTATTCCCAGCCGTCTCTGACATAAATACTGCCTGTATGTATTTTCTCTCTTCAATTCCGGAATAGTAAAGCTTCATTATATCTCCGGCACAGCTTCCGACTGATAAAATTATAATTATCAATGCCACACCAAAAGCAAAACCGAACATTGTAAGCAATGTCCTTGCCTTTTGTTTTTTCAGCACATCAAAGCTGACAAGCAGTGATTCCAGAAATATCATTTTTCAGCTTCCTCCTGTATAACGGGTTCAACGGTCATTCCGGAGTAATACAATGACGGCTCAAGAATCACCATATCGCCGGTCTGTATCGTTGGTGTCCCACTGAGAAGCTGAGTATAATTATTGCCGGAGATTCCACATTCTATATTACATTTTTCAACTATATTGCCGTTCGCTTTAACAACCAGAATGTAGTATTCATCTTTTTCGTCCTTTAAAACTGAGGTACTCGGAACAGCCATATCAGTTACATTCTCTGTTGTAAAGCTGACACTGACCTGCATTCCGGAGAGAAAATCATCAGCTTTATCTGATGATATAGTCACATCATATCCCTGTCCGTTTTTTATTGCACTTACATCTTCAACAACACCTGTAAATTCAGAATCAGAAAAGCTTGTACTGTATGAAACATTATCCCCTTCAGCTATTTTAAGGATATATTCGTCAGGAACGGAAACGATTATTTTATTTTTGCTTTCAACAGCTATTTCAGCAATAGCACCTCCGCTGAAATGCTGTGCTTTCAGTACATTGATTGAGTTAATATATCCGTCGCACGGGGCATAGACCGTCATTTCATTCAATTGCTTTTTCAGAGCCTCAAGCTTTTCTGTATCGTCCGAAACGTTTTCAAGCTCATATACTTCTAAATCATGCTTAGCCTGACTGACATTTTTATCCGCTTCCAGAAGCTCCTTGTCATAATCAATCTTCAGTATCTCCAGAGAATATCTGAGTTCCTGAAGCTGTGCATAAAGCTCATCGGCTTCAATTTTAAGCTGTGCAGTCTCCAGAACAGACTGTTCATCATCAGAATTTAATAATGTGTCGTACTCTGCCAGCTTATTATTG
>JAQXFT010000013.1 GCA_029005335.1 Oscillospiraceae bacterium | reverse complement strand
AACTATGAAAATTCTTTTCTTTGCAAGAGATATAAGAGGCGGTCTCGGTGAAAGAAGATTTTTCAGAATCGCTATCAGTACTATTGCAGATTTTAATATTGAATCAGCAAGAAAAAATCTCAGTCTTATTCCCGAATACGGCAGATGGGACGATATGCTTTTGCTTTATGATACGAAAGTTCAGAGCGATATAATTAATATAATCAAAAATCAGCTTGAAGAAGATACAAAAAATATGAACGAAAACAAGGAAGTTTCACTTCTTGCAAAGTGGCTTCCGTCTGTCAATACTTCATCAAATAAAACAAAAGAACTTGCAAGAAAAATCGCCTCTGACCTCGGAATGAATGAATGTACATACAGAAAAACTCTTTCCGCACTCAGAAAATACATTGATATTCTTGAAAGCAGACTTTGTCAGAAAGATTACACTTTCGACTACTCGAAACAGCCCTCAAAAGCTATGCTTAAATACAGAAAGGTTTTTCTGCGTAATGACAAGGAAAGATATTCAGCTTTTCTTGACAATGTTGCAAAGGGCAATGCTAATCTTAATACAAGCACTCTTTATCCATACGAAATTGTAAGAAAAATAACAGGGAACAACTGGTGGGGGGTTTGCGTTGCAATGTCCGATGATGAGAAAAAATCCCTTGATGTAACATGGAACGCCCTCAGCGATATCGAAAACGCTCAGAATGCTATTGCCGTTGTAGACGGTTCAGGCTCTATGTACTGCGGAGGAAATCCACAGCCTGCCGATGTTGCACTTTCTCTCGGTATTTACTTTGCAGAACACAATAAAGGTGCTTTTAAAAATCACTTCATTACTTTTTCAATGAACCCAAAGCTTGTTAAAGTAAAAGGTAAGGATATTTACGAAAAAGTAGAATATGCATCATCATTCAATGAATGTGCAAACACTGATATTCAGGCTGTTTTCGACCTTATTCTTAAAACGGCTGTTAAAAATAAAACTCCTCAGAAAGAACTTCCGGAAACTATATACATTATATCCGATATGGAATTTGATGATTGTGCTATGGACGGCAAAAAAAGATTTACCAACTATGAAACAGCAAAGAAAAAATTCGAGGAAAAAGGATATAAACTCCCGAATGTTGTTTTCTGGAACGTCAATGCACGCACAATGCAAGTTCCCGTAACTATGCACGAAAGCGGTACGGCTCTTGTCTCCGGAGCTTCTCCTCAGATTTTCGATATGGTGAAATCAGGCAATATCAATCCCTATGCAATTATGATGGATATACTCAGTTCGGAAAGATATTCAGCAATAACTGCCTGATTTTTCAAATATCCGGGCGAGCATTGCTTGCCCGTTATTTTATGGTTTTTCGACACGCTGACCGGACATATATTATGTCCGGTTTTTTATCAAAAAGCCTACGAACAAAATTTCTTGAATTCTCTTGACTTATCTGTCAGTCCGTGATATAATTTTTGTATTATATTTATTTTTATTGAATTTTGGAGGAGATTATTATGAAAAACCGAAAGCTAATAACCGTTATAACTGCCGGATGCGAAAATAATTGTCAGAGAAATATTATTAACGGCATAATCTCTCAGGCTTTTTCCCTTAACTGCGATGTTGCTATATTTCTTACAATATCAGGCTCTCCTCCGGAATCAATTCAGCGTGAGACTGAAAATAATATATACAGCCTTATAAATTATGAACATTCAGACGGAATTATTTACGATTTCAACTCCTTTAAAGACCTTTCAATTGCAAAAAATCTTGGCATTACTTTGAAATCACTTGATATTCCGGTCGTTCAGCTCGGAAATTCAAACTTTGATTGCTTCCGTACTGTCTCTGAGAGTAATATAAATTCTTTTGAAAAAATTACAGAGCATCTTATAGAAATACATGACTGTCATAATATATTCTTTCTGAGCGAAGATGACTGTACTGATATTCAGGGCTACAAAAACACTATGAAAATGCATGGTCTTATATGCAGGTTCAGTGATTCTGCAGAGACTCTCGCTTCAAAAATTATTTCAGGAAAAATAAGCCGTCCTGATGCTGTAATATGTACTGATGATATATCCGCCTCTGAGCTTTCCGATATACTTATAAAAAATGGCATGAGGATTCCTGATGATATTATTATAACCGGCTTCGGAAACACATACGAAAGCAAGCTGAACAGCCCTTCTCTTACTACGTATGAAAAGCCTGATTTCAGATTCGGTGCAAACGCTATGAATAATATCTATACCATGATTACCGGAATAAATGCTCCGCTTATTGAATGTCCATGCGGTTCACTTGTACTTCGTGAAAGCTGTGGCTGTGCTATGTCATGCTATGAAATAAATAATCTGGTAAATATGTTCAAGGAAAATAAAAAAAGCATAAAGCTTATGAAAAAAAGCAATATGCTTACAAATATAACAAGCGTACGCTCAACTGATGAATGTATACAGAAGGCTGAATCCTTTCTTTCACTTATTCCGAATATAAGTGAGCTTTTTATATGCCTTTTCCCTGAAAATTCAGATTTTCCGCCTGAAAAAATAAATATGAAGCTTCACAGCATAAATGGAAAAATTATCGGAGCTGATAAAAATAAAACATTTCCGGCATCGCTTATGCTGCCGGAGCTTCATCAGGCAAGTGATGAACCTCGTGCTTTTTTCTTTAATCTTCTCAACCACGGAGAAAATATATTCGGATACTCTGTCGCCTCATGCGGAAACAATCCGCCTTATTTATTTGACAAAATATATCCCACATGGATTTACTGCATGAATCTCGGTCTGGAATACGCAAGACTTAACGGAAATATCCGGAATATTGCTGATAATATATATCTCTCATCAATAAAAGATAATCTGACGGGCGTTTACAATGAAAAGGGCTTCCGGAAATTTTTCAAAGAAAAAGCTTTTACAGCATATGAAAATAAATCCAGTCTTTTTGTATTTATTATAGAAACGGATAACCTGAAAAAAATAAATGAACTCTACGGCTTTTCTGAGGGTAATAATACTATTACTGTACTGGCTTCCGCCATATCAGAGAGCTTCTCTCAGGAAGAAACTGTCTGCCGTCTTCAGAACAGCAGATTTATTGTAATCGGTGAGGGAATGTATAACCAGAAAATCATATCTGAATATATAAACCTTATAACTGCCTGTATCCTGAAATATAACAACAGCTCTCAGAAACCATACAAGATAAATATCAATTATGGTTCTGCATTTTCCGGTATCGACAATCCCATAGAAAAGGAAAGCCTCCTTAAAGCTGCTGAAGCCTCACTTGAAAATATGAGATGCTCCGGAAAAAAAATCTGCGAAATTCCTCATTATGAAAAGCTTCTCCGGATTCGTGAAAGAATCTATTCAAATCCCGATAAAAGCATGAATGTTGATTCGCTGTGTCAGGAGCTTTTTATCAGCAAGGGCTATTTTCAGCGTATATACAGCAAGTGCTTCGGTACAAGCGTTACTGAAGATATAATAAACAGCCGTATATCAAAAGCTAAAAAGCTTCTGCATGATACAAATATAAATATTATCGCTGTCGCTGAGCAGTGCGGTTACGATTCCTATGAATATTTTCTCCATCAGTTCAAGCATATTACCGGCATGACTCCTTCACAATTCAGAAATAACAAATAATCCGGACAGAATTTTTTAAGCTTCTGAATCCTTTAAAAAATATTTCAGAAAATACTGGACAAATCCTTAATGCTGTGATATAATAATCATAATGATTTTTTTTAAAGGAGCTAAAAAGCTATGGGAATTATGTCAATATTCAAACCACATAAAAAATATTTCAGCAAATCTATTCCGCCAAAATGCGATTACTGTCACTTCGGAAAGCGTGCCAAGTCCGGAAACAAAGTTCTCTGCGAAAAAAGTGGTCTGGTCGATTGTACATATTCATGCGGAAAATTTGTATATGAACCCCTCAAAAGAATACCGGTTAAACAGCTCAAATTTGTAGGAAGCCTCGCTGATGAAGATATATACACCGAATCTGCCTATGAACAAAAACAAAAGGAGGCTAAGGCTGAATCCGGAAAAAATAATAATAAAAATGCCTCCGCCACTGAACCTGATAACAATGAGAGCGATATCAATATAGACGAAATTGAAACATATCAGGCCGACACTAATCAATATAACGATGATGAACAGGACGATATTATACACAGCTGATAATTAAAATACAGACAAGGAAAAATTTTTTCCCTGTCTGATTTTTTATTAAATAATAAAAATATTTTTCGGGAGGTAAAAGCTATGAATCCTTTCATATACTCCGATGATAACAAGCGTTACCATACTCTGAATTACTATAACAAGCACAAATATGGCTTCAAAGTATACAAGGCTGTAATTGAAGCCGGTTTCTCCTGCCCCAATATCAATACCGGAGGCTGTATCTTCTGCGACGGCGGAAGCGGTTACTTCACTAATGCTGAGCTGAGCGTCGAAAATCAGATTAAATCCGAGCTGGAACGTATTCATAAAAAAAATCCCGATGCCAGAGCTATTGCATACTTTCAGGCAAATACAAATACTTATGCTCCCGTCTCAAAACTGCGTGAGCTTTTTGAAATTCCTCTGAAATTCAGCGATATATGCGGTATATCAATAGGAACCCGTGCTGATTGCCTTCCTGATGATGTTACAGATTACCTGTCAGACCTGAATTTACGCACTAATCTTACTGTTGAACTCGGTTTGCAGTCGGTTCACGACAAAACTATCGATTATATAAACCGTGGATATACCCATGCCGAATTTATCAAAGGTTATCAGAAGCTTAAACAAAAAAATATCCGTGTATGCCTGCATATTATAAACGGTCTGCCCTGCGAAACTCCCGATATGATGCTCGAAACTGCCCGTCAGGTTGCATTTATGAAGCCCGATGCCGTCAAAATTCAGATGCTTCATATTATATCCGGAACACGCCTTTCCGATATATATCTTAAAAATAATTTCAATATGCTGTCAATGCAGGATTATATAGATATAACTGTGAATCAGCTCGGACTTCTTCCCCCCGAAACCGTTATTGAAAGAATTACCGGCGACGGCGACAAACGCAAGCTTATTGCCCCCCTATGGAGTGCAGACAAAATCGCCGTTTTAGGCGGTATCGATAAGCGTATGTCAGAGCTTGATTCCTTTCAGGGAAAATTTTTTCAAAAATACGTGACAAATCCTGTAAAATGATGTATAATATAAATACGCAAAATTATTTCAATAAGGAGATTCTGAATATGAAGAAAAAATTCTATATCACTACCCCGATTTATTATCCGTCGGGAAATCCGCATATAGGTCACTGCTATACTACTGTCGCCTGCGACTCCGTCGCAAGATACAGAAAAATGCAGGGCTATGATGTAAAATTCCTTACCGGCACGGACGAGCATGGCCTCAAAATCGAACAGAAGGCTAAGGAAAAAGGCGTTTCACCTAAAGAATATGTTGATGAGATTGTTGAAAAATTCAAGAAGCTCTGGAGCTATATGAATGTCGATTATGACAGATATATACGCACTACTGATGACTACCATATTGAAACAGTCCAGAAGATTTTCAAAAAGCTCTATGACAAGGGATATATCTATAAAGGCGAATACTCAGGAAAATACTGTACCCCCTGCGAAAGCTTCTGGACAGATTCACAGCTCAAAGACGGAAAATGTCCCGACTGCGGTCGTGAGGTTACAGAAGCTAAGGAAGAAGCCTACTTCTTTAAGATGTCCCCTTTCGCTGAACGCCTTGAAAAGCTTCTCACTGAAACTGATTACCTTATGCCCAGAACACGTGCTACCGAACTTGTAAATAATTTCATAAAGCCCGGTCTTGAGGATTTGTGCGTATCAAGAACTACTTTCAAATGGGGTATTCCGGTAACCTTTGACGACAAGCACGTTGTATATGTGTGGATTGATGCTCTTTCCAACTATATTTCCGCACTCGGATATCTCAATGACAAATACGACGATTTCGATAAATACTGGCCTGCTGATGTTCACATGGTTGCAAAGGATATTATGAGATTCCATGCAATTATATGGCCTGCTATGCTTATGGCTCTCGATTTGCCTCTTCCGAAACACCTCGCTGTGCATGGCTGGATTACATTCAACGGTCAGAAAATGTCAAAATCACTCGGAAACGTCGTTGACCCGTTTATACTCGGTGAAAGATATGGCTGTGATGCTATCAGATATCATATACTCCGTGAAATGGCTCTCGGTGCGGACAGCTCATTCTCAAATGAAATCATGATTAACCGTATCAACTCAGACCTCGCTAACGACCTCGGAAATCTCGTTTCAAGAACAGTTGCAATGGTTATAAAGTATTTTGACGGTACTCTTCCTGATGAAAAGTCATTTAACGAAGCTGAGGATTCTGAATTAAAGGAAATGGCTCTCACTCTCAGAGATAAGGTTGACGGATTTATTGACAATGTTCAGATTAACCGTGCTTTGGAAGAAATTTTCAAAGTAATCTCAAGAGCTAACAAATATATTGATGAAACTGCACCATGGGTACTGGCTAAGGACGAATCAAAAAAATCACGCCTTGCCGGAGTTCTTTATAATCTCCTCGAAGCTATCAGAATCACTTCAACACTGCTTTTCCCTTATATGCCCTCCACTATGCCGAAAGTATGGGAACAGATTGGAATTTCCCCTGAAAATGCAAATTATGATAATGCCGGAAAGTGGAACGTTCTCCCCTCTGATATAACCGTACAAAAGGGTGAAGTGCTTTTCCCAAGAATAGACGTTGCAAAGGAAATAGAAGAGCTTAATGAATTAATCAGAGCTAATGCCCCGAAAACCGAAAAGCCTGCTGACATACCGGAGCTTTCTCCTGAAATAGCTATTGAAGATTTTCAGAAAATCGATTTGCGTGTCGCTAAGGTTATATCATGCGAAAAAGTCAAGAAATCCAAAAAGCTTCTCTGCCTCCAGCTTGATGACGGCATGGGAGGTCGTCAGGTAGTTTCCGGAATAGCTGAATACTATAAGCCAGATGAGCTTACAGGAAAAAAAGTTCAGATTGTTGCAAACCTCAAACCAGTAAAGCTCTGCGGAGTAGAAAGCAATGGTATGATTTGTGCTTCTGATACTCCCGAAGGTGTTAAGGTTCTGTTCGTTGATGACAGTATTCCTGTCGGTTCAAAAATAAGATAGACAACAAAGGCGGATTTTTTCAATCCGCCCCGTTTATTTTAAAACTGATTACTGCATTTTGTAAGCATCAATCATTTTCTTTACCATCTGACCGCCGATAGCTCCTGCCTGTCTTGCTGTAAGGTCACCGTTGTAGCCCTGCTTGAGAGTTACGCCTACCTCACTTGCTGACTCCATCTTGAATCTTTCAAGAGCTTCCTTGCCCTTCTGAGTAAATTCACCTTTCATAGTTAAATCTCCTTTGTAATTTGTTTTTCGATGCCGTGTTAGTATTATAAACTGAAATCTGATTTATATTACAGGTAATTTTTTCACATCAAAGAATTTTTGTTCGCAACTTTTTAATACCTCTTTATTTTATAATTTATTTGTGATATAATAATACTATATATTTTAAGGGGGAATTTTATGAACCATTTTAAACTTGTTTCAGATTACAAGCCCTCCGGCGACCAGCCTGAGGCAATACAAAAACTTGCTGACGGTATTATTGCCGGAAAAAAAGAACAGGTTCTTATGGGAGTTACCGGTTCGGGAAAAACCTTCACTATGGCTAATGTAATCGCAAAAGTCAACAAGCCTACTCTTGTACTTGCCCATAATAAAATACTGGCAGCCCAGCTCTGTGAGGAATTCAGGGAATTTTTTCCGGAAAATGCCGTTGAATATTTCGTATCATACTATGATTACTATCAGCCCGAGGCTTATATTCCAAGCACTGACAGCTATATCGAAAAGGATTCATCAATCAATGATGAAATAGATAAATTAAGACATTCTGCCACATCTGCCCTTGCTGAAAGAAAAGATGTTATAATAGTAGCAAGCGTCTCCTGTATATACTCCCTCGGAAGTCCGGAGGAATACCGCTCTATGGTAGTTTCTGTCAGACAGGGTATGCAGAAATCAAGAGATGATATTATAAATCAGCTTGTCAAAATTCAGTATGAAAGAAATGATGTCAGCTTCGTGCGTAACAAATTCAGAGTGAGAGGAGATGTCATTGAAGTATTTCCTGCCAATTCTGATGATACCGCCATAAGAATCGAATTTTTCGGTGACGAAATCGACCGTATATCCGAAATAAACGTTCTGACCGGAAATGTTAAAGCTGTAGTCTCATATGCTATGATATTTCCTGCATCACACTATATAGTAAGTCCTGATAAACTCGAAAAAGCTATCAAAAATATACAGTCGGAGCTTAATGAGCATGTTGACTTCTTTACCGCCAATCACAAGCTTATTGAAGCACAGAGGATTGCACAGCGTACAAATTATGATATTGAAATGCTTCGGGAAATCGGCTTCTGTTCTGGTATCGAAAACTATTCACGGATACTTTCGGGGCGTCCTGCCGGAAGTACTCCTATGACACTGCTTGACCACTTTCCGGAAGATTTTCTTATGATTGTTGACGAAAGTCATGTTACTATTCCACAGGTTCGTGCTATGTACGCCGGAGACCATGCAAGAAAAAAGACTCTGGTCGAATACGGATTCAGGCTTCCCAGTGCTTTTGATAACAGACCCCTTAATTTTGAGGAATTTTATTCTCATATACACAATATTATATTTGTAAGTGCTACCCCCGGTGAATTTGAAAAAAGCAAATCGGATACAATAACAGAACAGATTATACGTCCTACAGGTCTTGTTGACCCCGAAATTATTGTCCGCCCTACAGAGGGACAGATTGACGATTTGCTTTCCGAAATAAATAAGCGTGTATCTGAAAAGGAACGTGTACTCATTACTACGCTTACGAAAAAAATGGCTGAGGATTTAACAGAATATTATTCAAATTCAGGAGTAAAAGTAAGATATATGCACTTCGGAATCGATACAATTAAGCGTATGGAGATTATACGTGATTTGCGTAACGGCGAATTTGACGTTCTTATCGGAATCAATCTTTTAAGAGAGGGTCTCGACCTGCCGGAAGTATCCCTTGTAGCTATTCTCGATGCCGATAAGGAGGGCTTCCTCAGAAGTGAAACATCTTTAATCCAGACTATAGGACGTGCCGCACGTAACAGTAAAGGTCAGGTTATCATGTATGCCGATGAAATTACAGGCTCTATGGAACGTGCTATAACTGAAACTGCACGCCGCCGTGAAATTCAGACTGCATATAATAAAGAGCATAATATAACTCCGGAGACAATTAAAAAGGATATCAGAAAGGTTATTGAAATAACCTCAAAGGAAAATATCGACAAAAAGACTTCAGCAAAAAAACTTACCAAGGCTCAGAAGGAAAAACTTATCCAAAAGCTTACCGACGAAATGAAAGCTGCTGCAAAAATGCTGGAATTTGAGCATGCTGCATATCTCCGTGATAAAATAAAGGCTCTGAAGGGTGAAAATTAATGGAAATATTATGGCTTCTGCTTTTCTTTTCCGTCGTATTGATACTGGCGGACAAGGCTTTTGGAATCAGAAAAATGATAAATCTGAAACTTCACCCACCGCCTCCGCCTGAGCCTGAGCCTGAACCAGAACCCGAACCTGAGCCTGAACCCGAATCTGAACCTGAGCCTCCATATCCATATATTAAAAGAACCTTCCTCACAGACGGCGAAATAGAATTTTACAATAATATCAAACAGCTTGCCAGTGAATATTCACTTATGGTAAGTATGAAAACCTGCATTGATGATATTATCGCTATCAGAAGTGCAGGTGAAAAAGATGAATCCATTGAGCTTTTTAACAAACTAAAATATAAATCCATAGACTTTATTATTATTGACCCTGAAAATATGTCTCCGGAATGCCTGATAGAAGTACGTGACGGCTCTCATAAAGCTCCTGAACAGCTCGACGAAGATAAATTTATTGAAACTCTTTGCCAGAAAAACGGCATTGACTTTATAATATATCAGGGAAATTTTGAAAAAATAAAAGCCTACTTTGATGAAAACTGGGAGAAACAAGATGAAAAATAAAATCATTATAAAGGGAGCAAGAGTACATAATCTTAAAAATATCGACCTTGAGCTTCCACGTGACAGCTTTATCGTTATGACCGGACTTTCCGGCTCGGGAAAATCTTCACTTGCTTTTGATACCATATATGCCGAAGGTCAGAGAAGATATATTGAAAGCCTTTCCTCATATGCAAGAATGTTTCTCGGTCAGATGGAAAAGCCTGATGTTGACAGCATTGAAGGTCTTTCGCCTGCCATATCCATAGACCAGAAGACTACCTCTAAAAATCCACGTTCAACCGTCGGAACAGTTACAGAAATATATGATTATATGAGACTTCTCTATGCAAGAACAGGTGTTCCGCATTGTCCCGTATGCGGTCGTGAAATAAATCAGCAGAGTATTGACCAGATTGTCGATAAAATTATGAGTCTTGAAAAAGGTACAAAAATACAGCTTCTTGCTCCGATTGCAAGAGGAAAAAAAGGTCAGTATGTCAAGGAACTCGAATATGCCAGAAAAAGCGGTTATGTCAGAGTACGCATTGACGGTATTATGTACGACCTCGCCGAAGAAATCAAACTCGATAAAAACAAAAAGCATAATATCGAAATAATAGTTGACAGACTTGTAATCAAAGACGGCATAGAATCAAGAATATCAGACAGCCTTGAAACTGTTTTTTCCATTACGGACGGAATAGTTGCTGTTGATGTAATCGGCGGTGAAGAACTTCTTTTCTCACAGAACTATGCCTGTCCTGAACACAATATCAGCATTGAGGAGCTTAATCCCCGTATGTTCTCTTTCAACAATCCTTTCGGAGCTTGTCCGCAATGCACCGGTCTCGGAACTCTCCGCCATATCGACCCTGATATTATAGTTCCAGACAAAAAATTAAGCATACTTGAGGGAGCTATAAAGGCAAGTGGCTGGAATACCATTGACAAAGACTCAATTGCTCTGATGTACTATAACGCTATTGCTGAAAAATTCAACATAAGCCTTGATACTCCTTTCGGAGAGCTTCCCGAAAAAATCCGGAAAATTTTCCTTTATGGAACTGACGAAAAGCTTGAACTTAAAGTTCTTGAATCATTCGGGGGAGGCGTCAGATACGGAACATTCGAGGGCGTTATAAATAATCTCGAAAGAAGATACAGAGACACTAACAGCGATTATATGAAATCTGAAATAGAAGCCTGCATGACTGAATCCGAATGTCCCGGATGTCACGGAAAACGCCTTAAACCGGAAAGCCTTGCTGTTACGGTCGGAGGCATAAATATATACGAACTCACTAATATGTCAGTGCGTGACTGCCTTGATTTCTTCCGGAATCTTCAGCTCTCCGAAACTGAAAAGCTTATAGGCGAAAAAATTATAAGGGAAATATGCGAACGTCTTAAATTTCTGAAAAGCGTAGGTCTTGAATATCTTACTCTTTCCCGTTCTTCCGGAACTCTTTCGGGCGGTGAAAGTCAGCGTATAAGGCTTGCTACTCAGATTGGTTCATCTCTTACAGGCGTTCTATATATACTTGATGAACCCAGTATCGGACTTCATCAGCGTGACAATGACAAGCTTATTGCTACCTTAAAGCATCTGCGTGATTTGGGAAACACTCTTATAGTAGTCGAACATGATGACGATACTATGCTTTCCGCTGACTATATAGTTGATATAGGTCCGGAGGCAGGCGTGAACGGCGGAAACGTTGTTTTTTCGGGAACTGTTGAAAATCTTCTGAAATGCGAAAATTCCATAACAGGACAGTATCTCAGCGGAAAGAAAAAAATTCCCGTTCCCGATAAAAGACGTACCGGAAACGGCTTGTATCTTACTGTTAAGGGAGCTTGCGAACATAATCTTAAAAATATAGATGTTCAGATTCCTCTTGGAGAATTTGTATGTGTTACCGGAGTTTCCGGTTCAGGAAAATCCTCTCTTGTCAACGAAATTATATACAAGCACCTCGCAGGAAAGCTTAATCATGCTAAAATAAAAAGCGGTAATTTCTGCGAAATCCTTGGTACTGAAAATCTCGATAAGGTTATAAATATCGACCAGTCCCCTATAGGAAGAACACCCCGTTCAAATCCGGCAACCTATACCGGAGTTTTTACGGATATACGTGAACTTTTCGCAAAAACCTCTGATGCAAAATCAAAAGGATATACAAGCGGAAGATTCTCTTTCAACATCAAGGGCGGTCGTTGCGAAGCCTGTGAGGGCGACGGAATCAAAAAAATTGAAATGCATTTTCTGCCCGATATATATGTGCCTTGCGAAGTATGCAAAGGAAAACGATATAACCGTGAAACCCTTGAAGTACACTACAAAGGCAAATCAATCTATGATGTACTTGAAATGTCTGTAGATGAGGGAGTGCTGTTCTTTGAACATATTCCGAAAATCCACAGAAAGCTGAAAACGCTTCAGGAAGTCGGGCTGGGATATATAAAAATCGGTCAGCCGGCTACTACCCTTTCAGGCGGAGAGGCTCAGAGAGTAAAGCTTTCAACAGAGCTTTCAAAGCGTCCGACAGGAAAAACCATATATATACTCGACGAACCTACCACCGGTCTGCATAATGCTGATGTCCACAGGCTTATTGACGTTCTCCAAAAGCTCACTGACAATGGAAATACTGTTCTCGTAATCGAACACAATCTGAATGTTATAAAAGTTGCCGACTATATCATAGATTTAGGTCCGGAGGGCGGTGACGAAGGAGGGCAGATTGTCGCCTGCGGTACTCCGGAGGAAATCGCAAAGTGTGATAAATCCTATACCGGAAAATACCTTAAACCTTATCTCGGTCAGTCCTGAACCTCATAACCGGTATATTCATGAAAGATATTATAAATCTCCGGATATTTCGCTTTGGTTCTTAAAGGCTTCATATTCATATCTGTAAAACAGTGGGAGGTTCTTCCCTCAGCACAGAGCTTTCCACTGTTCCGGCTTACTATTCTGTATGAAATGTCAAGGCGTACCCCGTTAAATTTTTCGATTTTAAGATATACCGCAAATTCTTCATCAAATACAAGCGGAGATATATAACGACATTCCACAGACAATACAGGAACCATTACATTAAAATCCTCGATAGCTTTAAAGGAAAGTCCTGCCTGTTCAAGAAAATCCACACGGGCTTCCTCAAACATACGGATATAATTTGAGTGATGAGCTACTTTCATTTTATCAGTTTCATAATAAAAAACCTTTCTCGCATATGGTTTTATAGTGTTCATATATACACACTCCTTTCGGCTATTATTATAGCACGTTTTAAAAAATTATTCAAGAGGTGATTTTTTTGAAAAAGTTTCTCAGCAAAATCTTCAGCAGGCTCGTATTCACCATACTTCTTATGCTGATACAGATTGCGGTACTTGTATTCGGAATATGGAAGCTCAATGAAAAATTCTACTTTGTATATGCACTCCTGACACTTCTGGATATAATTCTGGTTATATATATTAATAATCAGGACGAAAATCCGTCATATAAACTCTCATGGGTAATGCTTATAAGTGTGATTCCGGTCTTCGGAGGTCTGACCTATCTCTATCTTAAAGTGCAGTTTTCACGCAAAATTTTTATCAAGGCTCAGGAAAGAAGTACGGAATACGGCAACAATTATCTTCATCAGTCAAATAAGACCCAGCTTCTCCTCGGAAAAGAAAATCAGGGTATGCTGAATCTGTCAAAATATGTTCTGAATGTATCTTCATATCCGGTATATAATAATACAAAGGTCAAATATTATTCTCTCGGAGAAATTCAGTTTGAAGACATGATTTCAGAACTCCGGAAGGCTGAAAAATTTATATTCATGGAATATTTTATAATCTCTCCCGGATATATGTTTGATACTATTGCCGGAATACTGAAACAGAAAGTCCGTGAGGGCGTTGAAGTCAGAATCATGTATGACGGTGTCGGTACTCAGATAAACATGCCGGAAAAATATTTCCGTGAACTCTCTGAATGCGGAATAAAATGTAAGATTTTCAATCCTTTCAGTCCCTTTCTGTCATCTGTTCAGAATAACCGTGACCACAGAAAAATACTTGTCATTGACGGTCACACCGGATTTAACGGCGGTACTAATATCGCTGATGAATATATAAACCGCAAGGAAAGATTCGGTCACTGGAAAGATACTGCCCTTATGATTAAAGGCGATGCCGTCTGGAATCTTACTGTCATGTTTCTTCAGCTATGGGAAATGAGCGAACCTGTTTTATGCAACTATATGGAATTTATCCCGAAATATAACGTAAAGGGAACTTTCGCAAATGACGGTTTCGTACAGCCCTTTTCGGATTCTCCTCTTGATGATGAACATATAGGAGAACTTGTATATATGGATATCATAAACAATGCCAAGGAATATCTCTATATCACAACTCCATATCTCATTCCGGATAATGAATTACTTACATCTTTAAAGCTGGCTGCAAAAAAGGGGGTTGATGTCCGCATAATTACTCCGCATATTCCTGACAAATGGTATGCCTATGTCATCGCATGGACATATTATCCCGAACTCATAAAAGCCGGAATAAAAATATATGAATATACCCCCGGCTTTATCCATGCAAAAAGCTTTGTTTCTGATGACAATACAGGCGTTGTCGGAACAATAAATCTTGATTACAGAAGCCTTTATCTCCACTATGAATGCGGTACAATACTTTACAAAAATTCTGCTGTTTATGATATTAAAAATGATTTTCTCGAAACTCAGGAACGTTCACAGCTTATCACTCTCAGCGACTGTTCACACAGACCACTTAAAAATAAAATTGCCGGATATATACTTCGTATGTTTGCACCACTTTTATAAATCTAACTCTTGACTTATTTTCCGTCAGATGTTATAATATAAATAACCCATATATAATTATACCCATTGCCTTCGCAATGAGTATGATTATTATTAATTTTTTTAGGAGTGATTTTCTTTATGAGCGAATGTACACATGACTGTTCAAGCTGTTCAAGCAGTGACTGCGAATCCAGAAGCTTTATCGAAAAGCCAAACAAATTAAGCAGAATCGGAAAAGTTATAGGAATCGTCAGCGGTAAGGGCGGAGTAGGAAAAACTCTCGTTTCATCAATGCTTGCCGTAAATATGAAAAAAACCGGTAAAAATGTCGGAATCCTTGATGCTGATGTAACCGGTCCTTCTATCCCGAAGGCTTTTGGTATTCACCAGCGTGCAGAAGGTACTGATGATGGTCTTATCCCCGTAAAAAGTAAGGACGGTATTGATGTTATGTCAATAAATCTTTTACTTGAAAATGATACCGACCCTGTTATCTGGAGAGGTCCTGTTATCGGCGGTGTTGTAAAGCAATTCTGGTCTGATGTAATCTGGAAGGATATCGATTGTCTGTTTGTTGATATGCCTCCGGGAACTGGTGATGTACCTATTACGGTCTTTCAGTCCATACCTGTTGATGGTATCATAATTGTTACTTCTCCTCAGGAGCTTGTCTCCATGATAGTAGGAAAAGCAGTAAAAATGGCTAAAATGATGAATATCCCGATTCTCGGAATCATCGAAAATATGAGCTGGCTTGAATGTCCCGACTGCGGTAAAAAAATCAAAGTATTCGGTGAAAGCCATGTTGATGAGGTAGCTATACAATATGGTATTCCTGTGCTGGGAAGAATCCCGATTTGCTCCGGACTGGCTCTTGCCTGCGACAAGGGAGAAATTGAAAGCTTTGATTCCGGAAAATGGCTTGATGAGGCAATTTCTGAAATATCAGATATATAAAAAAAGGGCGGATTTAAAAAATCCGCCCGATTTTTTTGCAAAAAAAGACGGCATACTTTTGTATGCCGCCGGATTTTTTATTATTCCTTTACACCGCCGAGTGCTACGCCGGCAATAATGAACTTTGAAAGGAAAACATATGCTACAATAATCGGTACTACTGAAAGAGTAATAGCCATATAAACTACACCATAATCAATCTTGTCACTTGCCGTAAGTGATGCCATCATCATAGGGAGTGTTTTCTTTTCTACGCCTACTGAAAGAAGTATCATCTGAGGTGTATAGAGGTTATTCCAGTTCTGAATGAATGCAAATATTGACTGTACTGCAATAGCAGGCTTCATCATAGGAATAGCAATCTTGATAAATGTTCCGAACTCTCCTGAACCGTCAATACGGGCAGCTTCAACGATTTCAAGCGGGAATGATGATTTCATGTAGGAACGCATGAAGTATACAACCGCCGGTGCTGCAACAGCCGGTATGATAAGGGGCCAGAATGTGTTATGTAATTTAAGGTCAATCATAAAGCTGAGGAATCCGGCACCGGTTACCTGTACAGGAACCATCATAACCATAAGGATTACTGTGTAGGAAATTTCCTTGAGCTTAAAGTCATATACGTGAATACCATAGGAAGTGAGTGCTGAGAAAAATACTGTAAGAACTGTGGCACTTATTGTAATTATCGCACTGTTCTTATAGCCGTAAGCCATATTGATTGACGATTTGAACTGTGAGCTTGTTGTAAGGGTTTTAAAGTTTTCAGAGAAGCTTCCGCTTGGTACCATTGAGAAACCGTTCTGAATTTCAACTGATGAACGTGTTGAATTTATAAGAAGAATGTATATTGGCAATAAACAAATTATTGTCAGTATTACCATCCATGCAAACAGCACCCATGATTTGATTTTAATCTTTTTTGAGTAGCTGTCATTTGCTCCCCCGTAAGTAGCTTTCATGCTTTTGTTACTCATATACTAAGACCTCCAAACTGCTTGCTCTTCGCCTTAGCATCTTTCTGGAGTTTTTTACGCTGTTTTTTCTTAGCGATTTCTTCCTTATCCCTGTTGAGATAGAATGTAATTGAGCCGAGGGCGAGCGTTACGATAAAGAGTATTACTGATGCTGCACCGGCATAGCCGAACTGTGCACCGTTCTTGTTCTTATATCTCTGGAATATATAGACTGCAACAGTCTGAATATCCTTGTTGATTTCCGTACCTGTATGATAGAGGAACGGAATATCGAACATCTGGAGACCACCTATCATTGAGGTTACGAGTGTATAAACCATGATAGGGCTGAGGAGCGGAATTGTAATTTTCCAGAATGCCTGTGTACTTGTAGCACCGTCGATTTCAGCAGCTTCAAAGAGTGAAGGGCTGATACCCATGATACCTGACATAAGCATTATCATTGTGTTACCAAACCAGAGCCATGTCTGGATAAACATTACAGTACCTCTTGATGCGGCTGTACCTTTAAGGAAGTCTATAGGTCCTATGCCGATTGCTCCGAGTACCTGATTTACTGCACCATTATCTGAGCAGAGTGACATGAAGAGAACTGATACTGATGCGGCTGTAATGATGTTAGGCATATACATTACAACCTTGAAGAATCCTTTACCTACGATTTTAAGTCTTGCATCTGTGAACCATGCTGCAAGGGAAAGTGAAAGGATAATCTGAGGAATAAAGTTACCGAACCAGAGAATTATAGTATTTTTGAAAGAACTTACAAATTCCTCATGCTGCATTCTCAGGTTACGGGCTTCGCCTCCTGAAATCAAAGTTGAATAGTTGTCAAAGCCTACCAGCACTTCGTTGCTTGTAGTATTCTTTTCGGAAGGATTTCCGTTTCCGTGGAAACTAAGTACAAACGTGTTGATTAACGGCCATAACTGAAAAACAAAATAAACAATAAAAAATGGCAATATAAAGATATATCCGTATTTTGCATAGCTGATTGACTTAATGCGTCGCTGTGCACCTGTTGCTGCCATAAAACACACCCTCTCTTGATATGAAAATAAAATAACACACACCTGAGGAATAGCATAGCTATCCCCCAGGCAATTAAACCGAAGCTTAATTTGTATTATTTAATTATTCAACAGTAACGTCTTCGAGTTCTACTGATACAGCGTCCTTGAAGTCTTCAACTGTTTCGTCCCATGACTTGCCGCCCTTTACATAAGATTCCTTAACTGTTTCGAGGAACTTGGACTTGATTGTTGCGTCATAAGGAGTTACAAGACCGTTGAGGTTTACGCCCTTTACAGACTGGTCGAGAACTTCAAAGTAGTTCTGTCCGCCGAGGTTGTTGAGAACGTATGTATCCTTGTAGTCAGGGTTAGCAACGATGTCAGCCATAACTGTCATATTGTTGCAGTATTCAGGCTTGTTGAGAGCATATTCCTTGATTGAAGCGTCATCAACTGTGAATGTCTTGATGAATGACTGGCACTCTTCACCGTTATCTGTCTTGGGGTTAACAACCATCCATGTACCGCCCCAGAAGTATTCCTGAGGACCAACGCAAACGTTCCACTTGCCGTATGTAGTTCCGCCTTCACCGCCTGCTGCACCGCAGAGGATTGTATCGCCGAAGCCCCATGTTGATACGAAGTAGCCCATTACATTGTCAGTCTGTCCAGCCGGCAGCCAGTCTGGTGACCACTGGTCAACCTGCATAACTGCACCTTCGTCCCAGAGTTCCTTAGCGAGGTCTGCAAATTCCTTGCATGAGTCATCAATCTGGAGTGTGTCGTTTGAATCAACCCAAGGCTGTGTACGTCCGGCTGCGAATACCTGCCAGAGACCGCCGAGTGTATCAGCAAGAGCTGTCTTTCCGCCTGACTGTTCTGAAACTGTCTTAGCAGCAGCCTTGAAG
>JAQXFT010000012.1 GCA_029005335.1 Oscillospiraceae bacterium | reverse complement strand
CTTTCCGACATCGGACATAACCATAAAGCCCTGAGGTTCGATGAAGATTTTACCTTCTTCACATTCGCTTGAACCCATTTTCTTTCCGAAATCGTCATAAGCACGGATAAACCATTCGCCGTCCCAGCCGTACTTCATGATATTATCCTTCATCTTGTCGATTTCAGCCTGAGCCTTTTCAGCACCTTCAGTATCGCCCTTATATTTACAGAGTTCAACATAAGCAGGGCCTGCATATGTAAAGAGACCTGCAACCATCAGTGATTCGGCAATCTTGCTGTACTTGTCCTCGCCGTACTTTGGTGATGTAGAAGTCTGGAAGGATTCACCGGGTTCGCTTGAGAAGCAGCTGAGGTTAATGCAGTCATTCCAGTCAGCACGCATTGCAAGCGGAAGTCCGTGAGGTCCTACGTTAGTGCATACACGGTAGAAGCTCTGCTTCAGGTGGTGCATCATAGGCTGAGCCTTTGATTCATCATTATCATAAGGCACCATTTCATCAAGAATACCATAATCGCCTGATTCCTTGATATATGCTGCAACTGAAAGAATCATCCACAGCGGGTCATCTGAGAAATCTCCGCCGATTTCGTCATTACCCTTTTTAGTGAGTGGCTGATACTGGTGATAACAGCCTCCGTCCTCAAACTGAGTTGAAGCGAGGTCGATAAGACGCTCTCTTGCACGGTCGGGAATCTGATGAACGAATCCGAGCAAATCCTGATTTGAGTCACGGAAGCCCATACCACGTCCGATACCGCTTTCAAAATATGAAGCAGAACGTGACATATTGAATGTAACCATGCACTGATACTGATTCCATATATTAACCATACGGTTCATCTTGTCATCAGGAGTATTTACAGTATACTTTGAAAGGAGTTCGTCCCACATCTTCTTGTTAGCTTCAAATGCAGCGTCAACCTTTTCAGTAGTATTATACTGTTCAATCATCTCATAAGCCTTTGACTTGTTCATAGAGCCGTCAGCATTGAATTTCTGGTCAACAGGATTCTCAACATAGCCGAGAATAAAGATATAATCCTTTGATTCGCCGGGCTGGAGAGTAACTTCGACAGAATGTGAAGCGATAGGTGACCAGCCGTCAGCATCTGTATTAGTTGATTCGCCTGCAACTACTGCCTGAGGATTTTCAAAGCCGTTATAGAGACCCATGAAAGCTTCCTTATCAGCATCATAGCCGGCGATTTCAGTATTTACAGTATAGAAAGCGTAGTGATTACGTCTTTCCTTGTATTCAGTCTTATGGAAAAGTGTAGAGCCTTCAACTTCAACTTCACCGGTATTGAAGTTTCTCTGGAAGTTTGTTGAATCGTCCTGAGCATTCCAGAGACACCACTCAATAAATGAGAAGAGCTTGAAAGTTTTAGCTTCTGAACCACTGTTTGTAAGAGTCATTTTCTGAATTTCGCCGTTATAGTCCTTTGGAACGAAGAAAGTAACTTCAGCAGTAATATCATTTTTCTTACCCTTGATGATTGTATAACCCATACCGTGACGGCACTGATATTCATCAAGTTCAGTTTTAGCGGGAGACCAGCCGGGAGACCAGATAGTGCCGTTGTCGTTTATGTAGAAATAGCGTCCGCCCATATCTACAGGGATATTGTTGTAGCGATAGCGTGTGATTCTTCTGAGACGTGCATCTTTGTAGAAGTGATAACCGCCTGCAGTGTTGGAAATCAGGGAGAAGAAAGCCTGAGTACCGAGGTAATTAATCCACGGATAGGGTGTTTTTGGGGAAGTGATAACGTATTCCTTGTTAGCGTCATCGAAAAATCCGAATTTCTTCATAGAAAAATACTCCTTTAAATTAATTAGATAGATATTTTCATGACGGGCAGACCCCGCATTAATAGTATTATAACACAATATCAGATTTATTACAAGATATTATGATGTAATTTTTTTATCGGACAATTTATGCATTTTTCACAAAAAGTCATATTAAAGTAAAGAATCTCTCATATGTCTCAAAGGATTCGTTGGGTTTTACTTCGCAGTAGCCGGTAACATCAGCAGGAAGCGAGAGATTAGGAGCGTCAATCATAGCAGTCATAGGCTCGGGGCAGAAGTAGCCGTTGAAGCCCTTGTCATTCCAGATAATCCAGAATTTATATTCTTCCGAAACTTCATAGCAGATTTTCTTTCCGGTAGAAATATCTTCAGCAATAACACCGTGAAATTTTTCGCCGTTAAGGGTTGTATATTCGCCGGTATACATATCATTGTCAACGTTGACAAGTACGGGCTTTTTGCCTGTTCTGTATCCGAGGTCATATTCAGAGGGTTCAAGAAGCCTTTCCGTCGGCAGACAGCGTTCATTCAGTTCGCATTTTTTTCCGGCAGGGACAATAAGCCTGATATCCTCTTCCTTTGAACCATATACGAACGGTGAATTTATAGTAGTATGCGAAGCAAGGGACATCGGCAGCATCTTATCAGAAAGATTTGTGAATTTAATATCCTGTCTGAGACCACTTTCAGAAAGTGTGAAGGTATATTCAGCAAGGAATTTTACCGGAAGATACTGGAAAAACTCATCATTTTCATCATAAAGATATCTGGTTTTTGCCCATGCGGATTTTTCATCAGAACCATACTCGGAAAGTGTATGTACACGCTTGTGCAGAAATCCGTGAATATGATTGTTATAAGGGGCTTTTTCGTTTACCGGAAGCTGATATACTGCATCGGAGGTTTTAAGGACACCGTCAGCGAATCTGTTAGGGAGATAGAGGGTAGGAAGTCCCCATACTTCAGCGGATTGTCTGATATTATCAGCGGAGTTGTCCTCTCTGAATCTGAAAAATTCAATATTGTTCTTGTCATCATGAAGCCTGATTACATTTGAGCCTATCTCATAGGCAATAAGTGCGGAATATCCTCCGGCACAAAGTTTTATACAGCTTGTACCATTGAAATCAGTTATCTGGGTGCTGTTCATTTTTATCAATCCTTTCATCAGTGAATATATATGAGATGATATAATTATTTATGCATCTGTTCTTTCATCAAGATTGCTGTAATCGGTATAAGGTGAAATTGCCTTATAAGCAGGTCTGATTATTTTATTGGAGTTTATAAGCTCCTCCATACGGTGTGCAGACCAGCCGGCAATTCTTGCGATTGCGAAAATAGGTGTGAAAAGCTCATAAGGCAGACCAAGCATTCTGTATACAAATCCGCTGTAGAAGTCAACGTTTGCACATACGCCCTTATAGATTCTTCTCTCCTCGGAAATTACCTGAGTTGCAAGACGTTCAACAGTTGAATAGAGCTTAAATTCCTTTTCAGTACCCTTTTCAATTGAGAGCTTTTCAACAAAGGATTTGAAAACCTTTGCTCTCGGGTCGGATTTGGAGTATACAGCATGACCCATTCCGTAAATAAGTCCGGCATGGTCGAAAGCTTCCTTGTGCAGGAGCTTGCGTAGGTATGTCCTGATTTCTTCCTCGTCCTCCCAGTCTTTAAGGTTCTTTTTCATATCGTCAAACATCATAACGACTTTGATATTCGCACCGCCATGCTTAGGACCTTTGAGTGAACCGAGTGCGGCAGCTATTGCGGAATAGGTATCAGTTCCGGAAGATGTAACAACATGAACTGTAAATGATGAATTGTTACCGCCTCCGTGTTCGGCATGGAGTACAAGGGCAAGGTCAAGAATACGTGCTTCCAGCTCAGTATATTTACTGTCCTGACGAAGCATATAAAGTATATTTTCAGCGATTGACAAATCCGGATTCGGCTGGTGTATAAATAAGCTCTGTCCGTTCTTATAATAGTTGTATGCCTGATATCCGTATACTGAGAGAACCGGAAATAATGTTATCAGCTCTATGCACTGTCTGAGGACATTCGGAATAGATGTATTGTCTGCATTGTCATCATATGAATAAAGGGCAAGTACGGATTTTGCAAGGGTATTCATCATATTTTCGCTGGGAGCTTTCATAATGACATCACGTGTAAAGGAAGTCGGAAGCACTCTGAAATCTGCAAGAAGCTTTTTGAAATCCTCAAGCTGATGACGTGAGGGAAGCTTTCCGAAAAGCAGTATATAAACAGTTTCTTCAAAACCGAAACGCTTTTCCTTAACAAATCCGCTGACGATATCCTCAACGTCTATTCCTCTGTAATATAGCTTTCCGTCGCAGTGAACTGTTTTTCCGTCAACAACCTCAGTAGCCCTGATAGTGCTGATGTTAGTCAGACCTGCAACAACGCCGTTTCCGTTAATATCACGGAGTCCCCTTTTTACGTCGAACTGTGAATACAAATCAGGATTTATAACGGAATTGCTTATACACGATTCCGAAAGCTCATTGATAAGAGGGGTAATATGTGAAAAGCTGTAATCTGCCATTTTATCATATCCTTTCTTTTATAAATCTTTTTTACTTATCAAGAAGTAATATATCAATTATTATAAACCAGATGTACATAAAAGTCAAGGGTGCAAAAAAAATATTTGTATTTTTTGAAATGCCGTTGACTTTTTTTAAAAAATATGATAACATTAAAGTATCAGAAAATAATAATTTAAGGAGTGATTTTATATGAGTTTAAAGCTCAGGGCATGGTCAGCAGCTCTTGCTGTATGTATTTCACTTTCAGGTGTATATACTATTTCATCTTCTGTAACAACAATACCGGCTAATGCTGCTGAATCCATTGAAGATTCAATGGACTGGGGAACAGTAAAAATCGGCGGAGGCGGATTCGTTTCAGGTATAGTAACCGGTCAGAAAGAAATGTATCTGCGTACAGACGTTGGCGGTGCATACAAGTATAATTACGAAAAAAATGAATGGGAACAGCTTTTCGGCTTTCTTAATGAAGCTGACAGAGGTCTGCTTTCTGTAAAGGGTATGGCTATTGACCCGACTGATGATAATACTGTATATTTCCTTTGCGGTTGTGCGTATTTCTCAGGTGCGAGAACAGTTATTTTTAAGACTACTGACGGCGGAAAGACTTTTACAGAATCAGATGTAACTGATATGATACAGGTTCACGGAAACGGTGACGGACGTGAATGCTGTGAACCTATCGCAATTGACCCTGATAATCCCGATACTATCTATGCCGGAGGAGATGTAACTGCCGGTGAATCCGCTCTTATAAAATCTACTGACGGCGGAAAAACCTGGAAATCCGTCAAAGGTTATGACGACCTCGGCTTGTTTACCGAAAGCC
>JAQXFT010000011.1 GCA_029005335.1 Oscillospiraceae bacterium | reverse complement strand
ACTATATTTGTATCTGACGGAATATCATTGTTTACTCTGCCTCTGAATCCCTCATTATCTGAACCGCCTATCTGCTGTTGGCTAATTCCTTTGTTAAAGTCATTAACGTTATCACCATTAGTAATAGTATAATTATTGGCTTTTAAAAGTGCAACAAGTTTTGAGGGATAATCTTTTCCGTTTTTAGAACAGTTAGGCTCTGAACTGCCATATCCGTCTGTAATAGAATCACCAAAAGCTACAATTTTCAGACCGCTTTCAGGAACTTGCACAGCTTTCTTATAAACCTCGAGTGTAATATTCTCAACGGGAATATCACCTGATGTCGCTGAAAGTATTTCTCCGTCCTCACCTATCCACTGCTTTTTAGCAACAATTGCATTTCTGCTATTAGTAATTGTATATTCTGTTTTTGAAATGCTCTTGTCAGTAACAGCATAAGCCGGATTATACTTGCCTTCATCTTTTACGCCTTCTACTGGTATAGGTTCGCCGTTAGCATTTGTCAAATCATAAGACATACTTTCAAGCACATAGTAATAATAAAGCTCTTGCTTGTCATTTTCAAGCGGTAAACCGGTCCATGTGTAGTTCCATTCATTCTCGGAATTTAAAACAGCTGTTCCGATTTTTGTACAACTTTTAACTACTGTCTGCCATGATGAACCATTGAGGTCAATAGGAGTTCCTGATTTCTGATACAAAGTAATCTGTATTGAGTCGTTGGCATGCATTTCACTGCCGTCTCCCCATACTTTGTTTACCTTTACAGAAGCCTCTGTCGGAGCTGTACTCTTATTAGTAACAATAATTTCACCAGTAGATGAATTAATATTGAATACACAGCTTACAACGAAATTACTGCTTATATCTTCAGAAATACCGGATTCAACAGCAATAAATCCCTTATATTGTCCTATATTCATTGCAGGAGTTATAAGACTGGTAATATCATATTCCCAGTTATTATCTTTACTTAATTCAATATCTGGGAAAATCGGGGTTGCTGTCTTTGTACCGCTTTCATCTAATCCGTAAATTGATACAGTAAGCCTTTCTACAGGGGGATTCTTCATTATCTCATTATTAGATTTTTTCCATTCCTTTTTAAGCATAAGCTTAGCGGAATTTCTTATTTCGATAACTGAATCAGAGTTTGAAGCATTTCCGATATATGTAGGATAATAACTTCCCACTGTATTGTCATTAGCTTTGTATGTGCCATCACCAGCAAGTGTATATGTTATGCCATTGATTTTGTAAGCCTTTTCTTTAACGTAGTAATAAACAGGCTTGTTATTTTTACCGTTCGGCAAATCCTTCCACAACTGACTGTTATCTGCACTTGCAGAAACAGTTTTTGAAGCTGTAAAGCTATCATCCATTATGCCTAAATCTTTAGCTGTTGCAAGTGTTGCACCTGCAGGCATTCCCGAAGCAGATTTTTCATAGGACCAGTAAAGCTCAACAGTTATTTCAGTATTTGCCATTGAATCAGAGGTTATCCAGTTCTTTTTAATGCCGATATCAATCAGTTCATTATTTGGAATTTCAATATTGTCACCGGATTTAATCTGCATTACGTTCTGTGCAGTGATACCCTCCGGATAAGAATTTAAAATACTGTTATATGAGAAATAGTGGGTAGAAACATAATTTTCAAGGAAAGTTTTATAGTCCTTTCCGCTATAGACTGTTGTGCCGTTGTTCAGATAAGCAATAAGCATTTCCTTGAACTGATTATCGCTGCCGCTGAAACTCAGTCCAAGATTTGAGCCTTCATATCCATTCGGTACAGAAACTTCAACAAGCTTATAAAGAACATTCTGTGACAAAGCAACCTGATAAGCATCTGTAACATTTATTTCCAGAGCGTTCGGGTCTACGGAATTACCGCTGTAGCCTGTTTCCGACCATGTGATTACATGTTCAGTCGGGTCAACAGAAGTTGCATAGAACCATTGACCATTCTCATATTTTGCAAACAGGAATGTTGCTTTCAAATCATTAATAGTATAGTCTCCTGTGTTGACTTTCTTAATAGCAGGAAGTCTGTTTGTAGAGATTGTACCGCTGGATTTTGATATTTCATATTCCTTATTATTCTGAGATGATGACGATGAAGCACTGTCAGCCTTTAATGAAGCCTCATTTGAGAATGTAATCTTATCACCGACAGGCGGAATAAAGCCGGGCTTCATATTAACATATCTTCCGTTTTCTCTTACTGAACTCTTGCATTGGTTAAGAACAGAAGGTGTTTTTTCATTAGCGATTATCTTATATGTATAATCGATAACAATGTGCTTTTCATCTGGTATAGTCAGCTTCAAAAGTCCTGCACCGTCAGAAACGCTTTTTCCGTTCTGGAACTGAAGTGTATACTCATTTGAAGCAAGCGGAATTTTATTTCCGTCAGTATCAACTTCATAAAGCTTAATACTGTTCATCAGAACATCAACGAGG
>JAQXFT010000010.1 GCA_029005335.1 Oscillospiraceae bacterium | reverse complement strand
TATTTTATTTTTCTTTCCGTATAGTTGTATACCATATCACTTCTGCTCATTTTCATCACCTGCCAGTTCAAATATTTTTCTGATACTTCCTGCGTATCTGTTGAAAGCGTCCGCTGACGAAAGAATATATTTTTTATCTTTCTTTGTATCCTTTTTTACATATCCGAATATAGTTGATTCTGATGTATATGACACCATTTCTTCACCTGTTCTTAAAGCTATTCTTAAAAGCTTTTTTTCAAGTATGCTTGTATATTCTTCCGAATCATATTCCGGTTTAAGTTCAGAAAGCCATACTCTGAAAGTGCGGTCTATATTGTTATAGAATAATACTTTTTCTTCGTTGCCGGTCAGCTTGTCGCCGTCAGCACCTGCTGATTTCTGCAAGTCTATGCTGAGTGAATATACTTTCTTTGCAACCTGTTCACATCTTTCAATTTCCCTGTTTATTCTCGTTCTCCATTCAGAACCTGAATCAAGCAGAAGCTGTGAATGAAATGTAAGTGTATCGCTTGCAACGTCTAACACTACACATGATTTTTGTGGTGTATCATAAATAACACCTGTCATTACAACGTTTACCATGTAGTCTTTTTTAAGAATATTCTGCTCTTTCAGTTTTTTCACGAAAGAAAGCACGCCTGCTGAATGATATTTTTCATTATTTCCATTTTCAGTATTTTCATTTCCTACTGCAACAGAGCCAAATTCCTGCCATGCTTTTTTTGAGGTATCATATTTTTTAGGTTTAAATTTATATACACCCTTTTTTTCTTCATATGATTTCCAGAGTGTCATCTGTTCCTGAAAAACATCTTCGCTTTCAAAATAATCTCCTCCGGATACATAATAACCACTGACATATCCATTCTCACGGCATAAAAATATTCGTCTTGACATCAGCGAAAGCAATCCAGCCTGATTATCGGGTACAGCTATCTCATTATTGAATTTCACATCATTGCTGTCCGATTCCCATGACGGAGTACTGTAATATACACCATATTCCGAATCAATCTGAAAATTGTAATTCAGCATAATTGTTTCAAAAATATTTTTTCCCTTTACTGCAACAAGATTAAGCTTTCCAGTCCAGGGCTGTTTTGGTGTCGGATTTTTTGCTGCAATATCATCAAAGCAGATAATATGTAAAAGCCACCTTGCAGATTCTGCATATGAAAGATTCCGCCCTTCGTTTTTACGGTCGGAAAAAAGTCTCGGTTTGTTTCCGCTTTCAAAAAGCGAACCTATCATTTTTGCAGTGCTGTATTCTTTTCCATGTTCTTTTACGGCATTTGACTGGTAAAACGGATATTTTTCATCAAAAAGCCAGAATCTTTCATGCCATTCTGAAAAATACCTTTCAAACGGCTCTGACGGGAATTTACCGTTTTTCCACATTTCCGCCCAGTTGTCAAAAAGAATATCGGGATTGCTTTCAATATCCGTATCATCGCCGTTAAGGTCATACCTTGAAAAAACCGTATGCACAACTGCAAGCAGAAGCCTTAACACTGCCATATCCTGAGTTTTTGTTTCTCCGGCAAGCTCAGTATATTCGTGTGCATGAATAAACAAATCATTCAGACTGACTTCTCTTAAAGAGCAGTCCTTATTCCTGACAATTATCCACGGTTCATCTATAAGATTAAATTCATGTTCCATTATTTCACCTCTGTTCTGACATTTCAAGTCCATATTTACTGCTGTATCTTATTTTTCTGCCGGAAATTTCAGCCTCATTATTGCTGTCAAGAATAACAAGCAGTTCGCCTTTAAGCCACTGTGATTCCTGCCACCTTTTCGGCGGAGATTCAAGGCTTTCAATAGTTTCATTAAATCTGTATCCGCTGAAATACAAGGGAAGTCTGATTCTTTGATTCAGAATAATTTTTGCCTCGCTGTCAGAAAGCGGAAGCGTTGTATCAAATTCATAATTTTCCGAAACTGTCATATATTCATGACTGCTTTTTCTCTTTAAAATCAGCACTTCTATACTTTCGTCACTGTCTCTTACTGATGCTTCAGCCTGTTTACTGTTTCCGGCATCGTCATCAAGAAAATATGCAATAGTGTTTTTATACCTCGAATTAAGCTGATTTGATTTTATGCAGTATTTATTTGCATTGCTTTTCTTGTCGTTTATCATTCTGATATAATCTCTGTATTCATCACTGCTTTTTTCTTCTGTATTCTGCGGTTCAGCATATACACTGCTTACAAGAGAAGGAATATCCGAGGGTATAATTAATTTTTCGGGAAGATACTTTTCAGTCATTTTAATTATCCACGGACTGTAAACACTTTTCTTTTCAATTTCCGGACGAAGTATTGCAAGCTCCGCATTTTTAAGCTTTTCCGGACGTTTCAGCTTATGGCGTTGAAGTCTTCCTGAACGCTGTAAAAGTAAATCCATAGGGCATATTTCAGTAATCATATAGTCAAAATCGATATCAAGCGACTGCTCAAGAACCTGCGTTCCGACAACTATAAGCTTATTTCTTTCAGAAGTATTTGATTCTTTCCCTGTAAGCGATAATATATTCCTTTCAATATCTGCCCTGTCCGAGGCTGTAAAACGGCTGTGAAAACAGATAACATGGTATTCAGGCATTTTATCTTCAATATACAAGGCAAGCTTCTGTGCATAAGATACGCTGTTTACAATTACTGATGCACAGCCACCGTCTGAAAGCTTATCCGAAAGATTGAATATCAGTTCATTTTCTTTTATTTCGCTAATCTTAATATGCTTTTCGGGAATATTGTTTTTTAAAGCTTTCTGGTGAACCCCTTCGGAATCCGTCCATGTCAGAACAGGGTATTCAAGGCTTTTCTCAATATCTGGCTGTTTTCCGGTATATGCTTTTATAAGCTCGTTT
>JAQXFT010000009.1 GCA_029005335.1 Oscillospiraceae bacterium | reverse complement strand
GGTCAGAGTGTGAAAGGTGTCACAGCTTTTCTTTCCCGAAGTTCTGCCGTCCCCCGACGTTCTTAGAACTTCGGATATTCTGCGGAGTAGAGCAGTGGTAGCTCGTCAGGCTCATAACCTGAAAGTCGCTGGTTCGAGTCCAGCCCCCGCACCCAGATTCTTGCATTGTTTAAAGTGCTGAAGAATCCCTTTCTATTGACCGGAGTTTGCTCGGAAGTTTTTATTGAATTTCCGGCAAACTCACACACGTTAAAATACTCCTTATTTTCAAAAGGTATGACCCGTTTCATACGGGTTGTGCCTGTTTTTTTTAGAAAATTTATATAGTTGTAATTTTTATGGAGACTTTAAATGACTTAATTTAAATTGTCTATTGCATATTGTGCTTCTTCAGGAGTAAATTTTTCTCCATATTCAGAAGTTAACTGTTCATATATCATATCAGGGGACATTGCCATACTGTCCTGATAAGAAATTGCTTTTTGCAAAGCATTATAGTTATAGTCTGCAACAAGGTTATCAACTGCATACTGTGCTTCTTCTGGCGTGAACTGTTCCCCGTATTCTGAAACAAGTTGGTCATATATTCCTGTTTTTGACATATGCATACTGTCACTGTAATTTTGAGCCTTAGCAAGTGCATTGGCATTAAAGTCTGCGACAAGATTGTCAATTGCATATTGAGCTGCTTCAACAGAGAAAGATTCTCCATATTCTGAAGTAAGCTGGTTATATACTCCCGCTTTTGACATATGCATTGAATCAGCATAACTTTTTGCTTTTTTGAGTGCATTAGAATATTCTTTCGGAACAGCTTCTTCGATTGTTTCTGCTTCTGTTGGTTTTTCAGTCGGAGCTTCAGTTGGCTTTTCCGTTACAGGTTCAGGAGCTTCTGTTGTCTCTTTTTCATTATTTTCTTTTGAATCTTCGGTATTAACAGCTATTGCTTCTGTTGTTTGTTCAGCAGTTGTTTCTTCTGTTTCAGATTCAGATGTTGAAACTGAACTTTCAGAAATATCTGAGCTTGTTTCAATTTCTCCGCAAGCTCCAAGTGTCGTAAGCATTGAAATAGTACATAAAATTGCAATAAATTTTTTCATTATTAAAATCCTCTTTCCTTTAATTTTTATTTTCACTTAATTTCTCTATTAAGCTCATGAATTTATGCTTTTAACCCGCTTTTTGTATAGCGATGTTCATTAAATTTACCTGTTCCTCGAATGGCAGTTTCTGAAAAATCTTAAAAAATTCAGCCTGTAACTTGTTTGCAGGGTCATTTTCAGGTGTTTCAGTACGTCCTAAAAGATAATCAACAGATACTTCAAGATAATCGGCAATTTTTGCGAGGTTATCCGCTTTTGGCATAGAACCACCAGAAGCCATAGTAAACAGGGCATTTTTATTTAAATTGCAAGATATTAACATATCTTTTATAGCAATATTTTTAGCTTTTGCTGTCGATTTAATCCTTTCGGCTATTTCCGTAGAAGTATACATAAAAACACCTCACTTTTTGTGCAAACGTACAATTTCTAATAATTTTTAGAAATTTTCTTGACAATCTAAAAGTTTTGGGTTATACTGTACTTGTGTTCAGGGCAAAGTGCGAAGTGACCGGAACACGTGTTGCTTATTTTTGACATTCCCAAAAAGTAATACGTTCTGCGAAAAACGTATTATTTTTTGAACTTTTAGTGTGCAGAAAATCACACAGAGAAGCAAAAAAAATTTCTGTTTATTTCATTTTACACTAAATTAAAGGTTTTGTCAATAGTTTTTTGAACTTTTGAAAGAGGTAGTTAAATGAACTTTTCCGAAAAACTGAAAAAATTCAGACTGCAGAACGCATACACACAGGAAGAAATCGCAAAACTTGTCGGAACAGACCGTGCAAGCATATCAAGATACGAAAACGGACTTGCAATTCCTGATATGTACAAGGCTGTAAAGCTCGCTAAAATTATGAAGACAACCTGTGAGGAACTTGTAACCGATAACTTAACCGAAAGGACTGATAACTATGGACAAATCACCTGAAATCGAAGTGCCGGAAATAACGGCTAAGCTTCTCTGCGACCTGATTCTTAAATGGCTTGAAAATCCCGAACACAAGGAAAGCCTTATGAAAGAAGTCGCAGAGAAAAAAGCTGAATAAAAATGTTCAGTCGACTGAACAAAATCATATCAATAGAGGGGGAACTACTATGAAAAATAGTCAGTATTTTTACATTCACGGCTGGATGATAAACGAACTGGAACTTGATAGCAAAGAGATGATAGCTTATGCTATGATATACAGCTATTACCGTTCGGGTGCGGAAACAAATGCAAGCCTCAAGTACTTTGCAGATGTAATGCATTGCTCGGAAAGAACCGTTTCAACGGTTTTAAGCGGACTGGGAAAGAAAGGACTTATATCCAAAGTATTAGTGCGTGGACGTGACGGAAGAAACAGAAACACTTACAGGATAAATTATCAGATACTCGTTGACAAGGGAATTATGACAACTGAAGATAATAATGAAAAGGCTGAAAAGCCTGAAAATTTTACTTCCTACAATGAAAAAATTTCAGAGGACGCAGGAAAAAATTGCATACGTACCAATGAAAAAATTTCCGATAATAATACTAATATATATAATAATAATTCTTATAATCCTTCTTTTTCCTTCTATTCTGAAAAATCTGAAGAAAAAAAGAAAGAAGAAAAAGAAATAACAAAAAAGATGTCTTATCAGGAAGTTTT
>JAQXFT010000008.1 GCA_029005335.1 Oscillospiraceae bacterium | reverse complement strand
ATTGCAAGTCCTTTTGCAAAGTTTACTCCCACAAGCAGTGCACCGATAAGACCGGGGGCGTAGGTCACAGCTATTGCGTCCATGTCGTCAAGAGTTTTTCCGGCATCTGAAAGAGCCTTTTTTACAACGCCGAGAATATTTTCACAGTGACGGCGTGAGGCAATTTCCGGAACAACTCCGCCGTATTTTTTGTGTTCCTCAATCTGCGTTGAGATAACCGAGGAAAGTATGTTTATGCCGTTTTCGGAAACAGCCGCTGCCGTTTCGTCACACGAGCTTTCAATTCCAAGTATAAGCATTCTGTTCTCCTTAGAAAAGCAAAATTTTGCCAGCCTATGCAGGCTGGCAAAAATATATTTAAGAACTTATCTCTCAATAATCTGACTTCTGTCAGGGCCAACGCCTATCATAGCAATCTTACATTCGCAAAGTTCTTCAAGACGCTTGATATACTTCTGACAGCTTGCAGGCAGTTCCTCAAATGTGCGGCAGCCTGTGATGTCCTCTGTAAAGCCCTCTGCCTCTTCGTAGATTGGTTCGCAGCCGCTTAATTCCTCAAGTGTCGGCGGGAAGTTCTTTGTGATACTTCCGTCAGGCATCTTGTAGCCTACGCAGATTTTCAGAGTACCCAGTCCGCAGAGAGTATCAAGCTTGTTGATAGCAAGTCCGTCCAGACCGTTTACTCTTACAGAATGTCTTACGATAACAGCGTCAAACCAGCCTGTTCTTCTCGGACGGCCTGTGGTTGTACCAAACTCTCCGCCCACGTTTCTGATTTTGTCACCAATTTCGTCGTCAAGCTCTGTCGGGAAAGGACCTTTTCCGACTCTTGTTGTATAAGCCTTTGCAACACCAATGATATTTGTTATCATTCTCGGACCAACACCAGTACCTACGCATACTCCGGCAGAAAGCGGATGTGATGAAGTTACATAAGGATATGTACCGAAATCAATGTCAAGGAGTGTAGCCTGTGCGCCCTCGAACATGATAGTTTTTCCGGCTTTGTCAGCCTCATATGTCAGTACGGACACGTCGTCCATATAAGAAGCAAGTCTCTTTCCGTATTCAATATATTCAGCAGTAACAGCGTCCAGATCATAAGCCTCACCGCCGTATACAGCAGTAATAATCTTATTTTTCAGATTGCCTGTAGCTTTAATTTTTTCAGCGAGTACATCAGGGTGACAAAGGTCATACATTCTGATACCGCATCTTTCATACTTATCCATATAAGCAGGGCCAATACCTCTTTTAGTAGTACCGATATCAGAATTTCCTCTGAATTTTTCAGAAAGGCCATCAAGCTGAATATGCCACGGCATAACAATCTGAGCTCTTGGGTCGATTTTAAGATTTTTAGTGGAAATACCTCTTGTTTCGAGGGAATCGAGTTCAGAAATAAAATCCTTGGGGTCGAGAACTACTCCTGCACCGATAAGGCAGAGAGTATCGGGATAGAGAATACCCGACGGAATAAGATGAAGCTTATATACCTCACCATTATTAACAACAGTATGACCGGCATTGTTACCGCCCTGAGAGCGTACAACGACCTCTGCTCTGGAAGCGAGAATATCAATAATTTTACCTTTACCTTCATCGCCCCACTGGCTTCCGACAACAATATTAGCAGGCATTGAAATTCCTCTTTTCATAAAAAAATTAATCTTGAGTGACTGACACATCACAATAAGATATTATAACAGAAATTTTTCTTAAATTCAAGTCTTTTCATTAAAAAAGTTTTTGCAGAATAAAGCCGTGCAGATTTTTCGACAGGCTGAGGGACGTACCATAAAAAGATACGTCCCTGTTTTTTTAATCTGTCTGATTAAGCTTTATTATCTCCATTGACAATATGGAATAATCATCTCCGTCAGACTTCAATCTGAATTTTACTACCTTTGATGCCTCTGTATCATATCTGGAATCATTCTGCATCCATGACGGCTTTTCCCGTATATACTCAACTTCTGCTGTATATATGTCACCATCTTTGGATAAGGCTGTAACATTCGGCTTATATGAAAACAAAAGCGGTTCAGACGGTATGTTGTATACTTTTGTTTCCTCATTATAATAGAATTTCAGCTCCCCTGAACCGACTGTCTGATGTTCAAGAGATGCAAATTCCGTATCAAAAAGCTTTACTGCTTCTGCTTCTATATCTACTGCTGGTACTGAGATTATATCAAATGTCTTTTCGTATTTGTCGATTTCTCCGGACATTATAAGCTTCCATACAGAAGCCGTTATTATCTGTTTTGAGGAAAGCTCATTTCCGTTCTGAAATGCTTCTATATCCATTATTACAGCCGGATATACTGCAGTTGCAAATTCCGATTGTCTGCTCTCTACCCTTGTAAAAGACTGCATATATTTTATCAGATAATTGAATGTACAGATTATTCCGACCAATGAAAATATAAGAAGTATTACTCCTGTAACTGCATGGACAGGCTTTCTGGATTCTGTCTTTGCTGTATCATCTTCAAATCCGGCTTCATCAGGTTCAGGAGCTTCCTTTTTCTCCTCAGATATATTTTCAGGTTTTTCATCAAATATATTCCGGAACGGTATTTCCTCGGGTTCATAGCTTATCCGAGGCTCTTCAGATACCTCTGATTTATATCTTTCTGATGATTCTCTTATATGCTCAATTACAGATGATGTATGAATTTCCTCTGCTTCAGCAGGAGGGTCAGGTATTTTTTCCGGAGCTTTTGTACTCTCAGGCGATATTGTATCCAGCAAATCATCAAGCGACATATCCTTATACTGAATTTTTTTAACTTCTTCTGATTTTCCTTTCTCCTGTATATCGTCAAGCATCTTTTTGATTCCGTCCTTTGTACTCAGCAACTTGAAATCATCTCCTTATCTGGCCGTTTCCGTTTATGAGATATTTTACGGTTGTAAGCTCCGTAAGTCCCATAGGTCCTCTGGCATGGAGCTTCTGTGTTGATATTCCGATTTCCGCACCGAGTCCGAACTCTCCGCCGTCAGTAAATCTTGTTGAAGCATTTACATATACTGCCGCTGCATCGACCTGCGTCTGAAATTTTTTCGCATTGTCAAGAGATTTTGTCACTATACATTCCGAATGTCCTGTGCCGTATTTTCTTATATGGGCTATGGCTTCATCTATACCGTCAACTACTTTTACAGCTATTTTGTAATCATTGAATTCAGTGGCGTATTCTGTTTCAGTTGCGTCAGATATATTTTCTCCGAGTATTGATTTTGTTATGCTGTCTCCGTAAATTTCAACAGAATGTTTTTTATATCGCTCATTGATTCTTTTAAGAAATTCTTCTGCGATATTCTTATGTACAAGAAGGCTCTCTATTGCATTGCATACAGAAGGTCTCTGTGTTTTTGCGTTGTCCGCTATATCTACAGCCATATCCATATCTGCAGATTCATCAACATATACATGACAGTTTCCGACTCCGGTCTGTATAACAGGTACTGTAGCCTGACTCATTACAGCTTTGATGAGACCAGCTCCGCCACGGGGTATAAGCACATCAAGATATTCATTAAGTCTCATCATATCCGATGCTGTTTCCCTTGACGTATCTTCAACAAGCTGTATGACATCTGCCGGAAGTCCTGCTCCCTCAACAGCTTCACGCATTATTCCGCAAAGACATTTATTTGAATTTATAGCTTCCTTTCCGCCTCTGAGTATTACTGCATTTCCGGATTTAAGACAGAGTGCTGCTGCATCTACTGTTACATTGGGACGGGATTCAAATATAATTCCTATGCTTCCGAGAGGTACTCTTGTTTTTATTATCTGAAGACCGTTAGGACGTGTATATCCGTCTGTTATCTGTCCCACGGGGTCAGTAAGCTCAACTATTTTCATTACTCCGTCTGCCATTCCCTTTATTCTTTCGGGAGTCAGTCTCAGTCTGTCCTGCATTGATACAGACATTCCGTTTTTTACGGCATTTTCCAAATCTATGTTATTCTGCTCTGTAATGTATTCTGTTTTATCAATAAGCAGCTCTGCTATTGCTGTAAGTGCCTTATTCTTGACTGCTGTCGGTGCGGAATTTATTACAGCTTCGGCTTCCTTTGCTTTTACTCCGAGTGTTTCAGCGTAATTCATATTATTATTCCTCCGTTATACTGATTTAAAAATAGTGCCTATTTCTTTATCCTCAAACAGGTCATATAAATCCTCCGGATTTCTTCCGTTCATAATTATCATATCTATTCCGGCTTCTGTAGCAATTTTTGCAGCATTTATTTTTGTAGCCATTCCGCCCGTTCCGAGATTTGAACCTGCTCCGCCTGCAATTTCCTCTATATAATCGGTAATTTTGTCAACAGTATGTATTGCTTCCGCCTCAGGATTCAGATGCGGGTCTGATGTATACAAGCCGTCTATATCCGATAATATTACAAGCAAATCGGCTTTGGATATTGTTGCCACCATTGCCGCCAGTGAATCATTTTCACCGATTTCAAGCTCGATTTCGTCTATTGCTACTGTATCATTTTCATTTACTATCGGAATTACTCCCAATGATATTAGTCTTTCGATTGTATTTTCAACATTCTTTTTGCGGTCGGGCTTTTCTATGATAGTCTTTGTAAGAAGTATCTGTGCTATTGTTATGCTGTAACGTTCAAACATATTGTCATACATATGCATAAGTTCGCACTGTCCTATTGCTGCAACTGCCTGTCTTGTAGGGGTATCCTTCGGCTTTTCACGGAATCCGAGCTTTCCTGTACCGAGTGCAACTGAACCTGATGATACTATTATTATCTCTCTGCCGGAATTCTGCAAATCTGCTATTACTCTTACAAGATTATTCATACGTCTTATATTAAGCTTTCCTGTCTTATGGGCAAGCGTTGAGCTTCCAAGCTTTATTACTATTCTTTTTTTTTCGGAAATATTTCTCATTTTATAACCTCAGTTTATTTTGTTTGAAGGGTTGCCGTTGAGATAATTTTCAAGATTTCCGGACACTATATCCAGAAGTCTCTGACGGGTTTCAAGTGCTGACCATGCAGAATGGGGGGTTATTATACAGTTTTCGGCATTTCTCAGCGGACATTCCCTGAGCATAGGCTCATATTCAAGGACATCAAGACAAGCTCCTGCTATACGGTGATTATTCAGAGCTTCAGCAAGGTCTTTTTCATTTACGACAGCTCCTCTTGATGTGTTTATAATAAGTGCTGTTTTTTTCATTCGTGAAATCAAATCTGAATTTACCATGCCTTTTGTCTTATCCGTAAGAGGACAGTGAAAAGTAATTATATCTGCAAGCTCTGCACATTCTTCCAGAGTATGTATTTCATAAGGACAGTCTTCCGGCAGAGTACGGGTATTGATTATCACTTTCATTCCAAAGGCTTCACCTATTTTTGCTACAGCTTTTCCTATGCTTCCGTATCCTATGACAGCAAGAGTTTTATTATAAAGCTCGCTTGTTGTATAGGGAAAATATGAAAATGACGGCGATGATATCCACTCCCCGTCCTTTACGGCATTATTGTATATGCCGATTTTACTGTAAATCTCAAGTATCATTGCAAAGGTATGCTGTGCCACTGCCATTGTTGAATATTCTCCGGCATTGCATACGGTTATATTCTTTTCTCTTGCATATCCGGTATCTATATTATTGTATCCTGTGGCAAAAAGTCCGATATACTTTATATCAGGGCATTTATCCATAATATCCTTTGTTATCCGCACCTTATTGCAAAGGACAATTTCACTTCTGCCTATTCTTTCCGCAGTAAGCTCCGGAGAGGTAAAGTCATAGCACCTTACCTCCCCGAATTTCTCAAAGCATTCCGGTGAAAGCTCATTTTCACAGGTCATAGTCTTCCAGTCAAGTATTACTATCTCCATAATTACTTTGTCTTTCCTTTTTTCTCTTGTGGTGTTTCGGAATTGCTGTCATCATCATAAAGCTCAGGGTGTTTTTTGCGGTGTACTATATGCAGTAAAAGTGCCGTAATAAGGAACAGGACTTCTATTATTCCCACTGTGTAAAAAAGCGTTCTGCTTTCCGATATCCATATAACCAGTGAAAACGGTATTGCTATTGCCATTATGAGCTGATGCGGTTTTTTATACTTCATATAAAGATATCCGAAAAATACCATTGCTATACAGCAGAATACAAGATGATGCGGAAACGGAAACGGAAACAGATTAGGCTGTACTACCTCTGTTGTATTCATTTTATAATCTCCTTTAATAAAAGATTTATTCCCATTCAATGGTTGCCGGAGGCTTTGTGGTTACATCATAAACTATTCTGTTTATGTGATTTACTTCGTTTACGATTCTTGAGGCTATTGTTTCAAGGACATCATACGGAATTTTTGCGAAATCTGCAGTCATGAAATCTGTTGTAGTAACTCCACGGAGTGCAAGTGTATAGTCATAAGTACGGCTGTCGCCCATTACTCCGACTGAACGCATACTCGTAAGAACTGCAAAATACTGGCTGATTTTTCTGTCAAGACCGGCTTTAGCTATTTCTTCACGGAATATATAATCAGCGTCCTGAAGTATTTCAAGCTTTTCATCAGTAATTTCACCGATAATTCTTATAGCAAGTCCGGGGCCGGGGAATGGCTGTCTCCATACAAGAACATCTGACAAGCCAAGTTCTGTTCCGAGCTGTCTTACTTCGTCCTTGAAAAGCATTCTCAGAGGTTCGATAATCTCCTTGAAATCCACATAATCGGGAAGTCCGCCTACATTGTGATGAGATTTTATTACTGCTGCATCTCCTGCACCGCTCTCTATTACATCAGGGTATATCGTTCCCTGTACAAGATAGTCAACAGCACCGATTTTTTTAGCTTCCTGCTCGAATACTCTTATAAATTCCTCGCCTATGGTCTTACGCTTTGTTTCGGGGTCGGATACTCCTCGGAGCTTTGACATAAACTGTTCCTTGGCATTGACTCTTACAAAATTTATTCCCCAGTCTGCAAAAGCCTGTTCAACTTCGTCGCCCTCATTTTTACGCATAAAGCCGTGGTCAACGAATATACAAGTAAGCTGATTTCCTACGGCTTTTGCAAGAAGTGCTGCCGCTACTGAACTGTCAACACCGCCTGAAAGTGCAAGAAGTACTTTGCCGTTTCCGACTTTCTTTCTTATATCTTCAACAGCAGTTTTTGCATAATTGCTCATAGTCCAGTCGCCTGTACAGCCACATACATTCTTTAAAAAGCTGTCTATTATTTTTATTCCGTATTCTGTATGATTTACTTCGGGGTGGAACTGTACCGCATAGAGCTTTTTATCGGGATTTTCCATTGAAGCAACCGGACAGTTTTCGGTATGTGAAGTAATTTTAAAGCCTTCGGGAAGTCCGGATATATAATCCGTATGGCTCATCCATGAAACGGCTTTTTCCGGAAGCTCCGGAATACCTCCGAAAATTACGCTTGACTTGTCATAATATGTGTCAGTCTTGCCGTATTCAGATGATATGCAGGTTGATACTTTTCCGCCTGAAAGATGTGCCATAAGCTGACAGCCATAGCATATGCCAAGAATCGGGATTCCGAGTTCAAGGATTTCCTTTGAAATAGTCGGGGAGCTTTCAAGATATACGCTGTTAGGGCCTCCGGTAAATATTATTCCCACAGGGTTTAAGCTCTTTATCTCCTCTATGCTTGTCTTATAGCTCTTTACTTCACAGTATACTCCGCATTCACGGACTCTTCTTGCGATAAGCTGATTATACTGTCCTCCGAAATCAAGAACTATACATAACTGATGTGACGTCATTCAATCATTCTCCATTTCAATAAATTTTAATTTCTGTATGAAATTAATCTAATTTCTATTATGACATTTTTTTATAGAAATTGCAATAGTTTCAGAAAAATTTCATAATGTTTTTACTCATCGTCATCATAGAACATATTATATTTTTTCTGATTGTGGCGGTAGGTACTCAGCACAAGTCCTATTGCTGTATACATACTTACCATTGCCGTTCCTCCGGCACTTAAAAACGGAAGAGGTACACCTATAACAGGCATAACCTTGAGAACCATTCCTATATTCATAATGCAATGCGAAAGTATCATTCCGAATACTCCCATGCAGATAAATTTTCCCATACTGTCCTTTGTCACCGTGCTGTCCGCAAGTATTTTAAGGCATATATATATAAGCAGTATTATTACTCCCAGAGTGCCTACAAATCCGAACACCTGACCTATATATGAAAACATAAAGTCATTATGCATTTCCGGTACTGATATATAAGGCTCTGTCTTATTGAATAGTCCCTTTCCGAAAATCCCTCCCGAACGCAGTGCAGAAATTCCCAAATCCTGCTGATATTCAAGATTTTCGGGGTCTGTTCCCGGGTGAAAAAGTATAAGGATTCTCTTTTTGTGAACTGTTCCGAGTACAAAATTCCAGAGAAATACAACTGCCAGTGCAAGAAGAATCGGGGCAGTCACCAGATATTTCCACGATATTCCTGCTGAAATCATCATTGACGCAAATATGCACCCGAATATTATTGCTGTACCGTAGTCACCCTGTATTCCTATTATTCCTATCGGTACAAGTGCATGAAGGCATAGCAGAAGCATATGCGGAAGTTCATTCATATTTTCCTCATCACGTGAAAGATGATACGAAAAGGACAGTATAAATGAAAGCTTTAAAATCTCCGATGGCTGCAGGTTTATAAATCCAAGCTGAAGCCATGCCTGGTCATCTGCTCCGGCTCTTCTGTAGCCAAGACTGGTAAACGTCAGAAGCACCAGCCCCATTGCTACCGGCACGTATATATACCACAGCTTTGCCAGTTTTCTGTAATCTATAAACGAAAGCACTATACTTATACATACTCCAATTATTGCTGATACAAGCTGTGTCCTGTAATCGTTCATAGATACGCCGTCAATTACTTTGTTACAGCTTATTGAATATATCATCAGCACGCTTATTGCTGAACATACTATTACAGCAAGCGTCAATCCGCCGTCGCTCTTTCTATGAACCGATATTTTTCTGAATGCTGACTTCATTTTTCTTTCCTCTCTTTAAGATTTTGAAAACCAGTATTTACGGTCAAGGCTTCTGTACTGTACTGCCTGAAAGATATGCCTTTCGGAAATATCATCAGACCCCTCCAGATCAGCTATTGTACGGCTTATTTTCCAGAGCTTCTGGTATACTCTCGCACTCATGTTAAGCCTGTTGAAAATTTCCTCTGTCTTAGCATACAGCTCGCCGGAAATCCGGAAATATTCATCTATATTTGTTTTCAAATCCGCATTGCACCTTATATCAGTACCCTTGAATCTTTTTTTCTGAATCTCCCTTGCACGCATTACCCTTTCCCTTATTGCTGAGGAAGGCTCTCCCTTTTTAGGTGATGCTATATCACTGAATCCAACCGGTGCTACTTCTATATGCAAATCTATACGCTCAAGCAGAGGTCCTGATACTCTGCTGATATACCTTGATATCTGATTGTCACTGCAACGGCATTCCGCACTCGGGTGACCGTAATATCCGCACGGACAAGGATTCATTGCTCCTATAAGCATTATTGAACAGGGATATGTAATATTTCCGGAAACCCTGCTTATTGTGACTGTTCCCTCCTCCAGAGGCTGTCTGAGGGATTCAAGAGTACCGTGTTCAAATTCGGGCATCTCATCAATAAAAAGTACTCCGTTATGAGCAAGAGAAATTTCTCCGGGGTGAGGAACATTTCCTCCGCCGATAAGGCTTGATTTTGATGCTGTGCTGTGCGGTGAACGGAACGGCCTTTTTACTACAAGCGGAGTTTTCGGGTCAATCATTCCTGCTACTGAATATATATTTGTAGTTTCAAGCGACTCCTCAAAGCTGAGGGGCGGAAGTATTGAGGGAAGTCTCTGTGCAAGCATACTTTTTCCGCTTCCGGGAGGTCCTACCATAAGTGCGTTATGGCCTCCTGCCGCTGCTATTTCAAGTGCCTTTTTTGCTGAATACTGTCCCTTTACATCGGCAAAATCAAGCTCTCCGTCATAGCTTGCTTCGGGGGGCAGATATGTTTCCTGAGGCTTCATAAGCTCCTGACCGCAAAGATGATTTACAAGCTGGTTTATATTTTCAACGCCATATATTTTTACTCCCTTTGCTACTGAGGCTTCATATGCATTTTCCTTGGGAAGAAATATTTCTTTTATTCCAAGCTCCTTAGCCTGTATTGCCATGGGAAGTATGCCGTTGACAGGTCTTACTCCTCCTCCGAGCGAGACCTCTCCTATAAATGCACTGTTTTCAAGGTTATCCCTTACTATTCCCATAGCTCTTATTACTGCAACAAGTATTGCCATATCATACATTGAACCGCTTTTTTTAGTTCCTGCCGGTGCGAGATTTACCATTATTGATGCCGGCGGTATATTTATTCCGCTGGATTTGAGGGCGGAACGTATTCTTTCTCTGCTCTCCTTTATGGCTGTGTCAGGAAGTCCTACTATGCTGAATAACGGCATTCCCCTGCTTATATCAATTTCAACGTCAACTTCAAATGCATTCAGCCCGTTTATCCCTAAGCTTTTTACATCTGCGAACATTATTTATTCACCCCTGTTTTTTCTGTATTCCCCATAACTCCCGAAATCAATCTTATTTGCTTTTTCTGCAATTTCCCTTGCACGTTCAAGGTTCAATTCTGTATTCTGCTGTTCCTCTTTTTCAGATATATTTTTTTCTGTTTCGTCCATGGATTTTTTATTGCCCCCGTCCTTGCTGTAATCCGTCTTATAATCCGGATTTTCAACCTGATTTGTAAATCTTTCGCTGAAATAAGGAAATCCCTCTGTTTTTGAAATTACCTTATAATCACGCCATGCACTGAGCATAGGGAAATATACCCACACACCTGCAATTCCCATTGAAATTGTAAGTATATCACTGCTTCTGCCTCCGAAATCCATAAGGCAGGCTATCGGCATTGCAAGATACATTGAAAACAATATCACATTGCAGAATTTATATTTTGCCTTACCCAGTACCGCAAGCAGTATCAGAAATAATGATGAAAGTATATTGAGCATTCCTGAAAGTATAAGTCCGAATGAGCTTACAGCTCCTCTGCCTACCATCAAATCTGACATCAGTGAAAGCACATTGAATCTCACATTGAACATAGAACCGGCTGAAAGTATCAGTGCTACTATGAATGTATAATAAAAAGCTTTTTTCCCCTTTTCATTTATTACCGTCATACGGTCACTGCAAAGAGTATAGTGACTGTGGTCGGGCATTGCTCTGTATTTGTCCCCGCTGTTCATAAGTTCCATAAAATTTCTGACTCCTTTCAGAATATTCTGACTTTTTTATTATATCACCTTTTCAATGATAAGTAAATATATTTTTTTCATGCCGTCGTGGTTTGGAAATGTATATAAAAAATATGCCTGATTTTTGTTTTTAATCGGGCATATTGCACAAATATTGAAAATGTCTATTGACATTTCTATTTATATGTATTATAATTGGTAAATGTATCGAAATATGAAAACACTGCCATTCTGATGCTATTATACCATAAACATAATGCTTTTGTCAATAGCCCTTGTTTATTTTTTTCCGTTTCAGATTTTTTATTCACAAAGGCAGTGTTTTTTGTTTTGTACGGCTATCCGGACAGGTTATAACCCCTGCTCTATATATTTATAAGGAGGCTCCGCCCATGGTGAATGTTACACCTAAAAAGCTTGGAAAAAATACCCGCATGAGCTTCGGCAAAATTAATGAAGTTCTCGAAATGCCTAACCTTATCGAGGTTCAGAAAAATTCCTATGAGTGGTTCAGAAATGAAGGTCTTAAGGAAGTTTTCCGTGATATGACCGCCATTACTGACTATAACGGCAACTTGTTCCTGACTTTCAAGGACTACAGATTCGACAGCAAACCAAAATATACAATCGCTGAATGTAAGGAACGTGATGCTACCTATCAGGTCGCTCTCAGAGCTACTGCTATCCTCACTAACAAGGAAACCGGCGTTTCATGCGAAAATGAAGTATACCTCGGCGATTTTCCGCTTATGACTGAAAGCGGTACTTTCGTAATAAACGGTGCAGAACGTGTTATCGTTTCTCAGCTTGTCCGCTCTCCGGGCGTTTATTATGCCTCTGAAAAGGACAAGACCGGTAAAGACCTGTTTAAAACTACTGTTATACCTAACAGAGGTGCATGGCTTGAATACGAAATGGACTCGAACGATATCGTCTATGTAAGAATCGATAAAAACAGAAAAATTCCGATTACTACCTTTATAAGAGCTATCGGTCTTGACAGCGACGATGATATATATGATTTCTTCGGCCCTGATGAACGACTCAAGCAGACTATTCTCCAGAAGGACAGCACCAAAAATCACTCCGATGCTATTATTGATGTCTACAAGAAGCTCCGCCCCGGTGAACCGCCCAACGAGGAAAATGCTGTTGCACATCTCAATAACCTCTTCTTTGATGCAAAAAGATATGAGCTTTGCAGATTCGGAAGATATAAATACAACAAAAAGCTCGGTATAGCTTCCAGACTCGCAGGTCATGTTCTTTCAAGACCTATCGCCAATCCCGTTACCGGCGAAATTATTCTTGATGCCGGAGAAAAGATTTCCTATGATAAGGCGTGCGAGGTCGAACAGGCTGGTGTATATGAAGCTTATGTCACCGTCGAAGTAAAGGAATACTATACTAACGAGCTGGGCGAAAATGCAATCAGAACAGTTGAAAAAGAAGTAAAGATTATCGGTAACGGTATGGTTGACATAAAGGGATATGTCAATTTCGATGCCGAAAAATACGGAATAAATGAAAAGGTTTCATTCAGAGTTCTTCAGGAAATCCTCGAAAGCTCAGCTGATGAAGATGAAATCGAGGAAAATATCAAAAAACGTGTTGACGACCTTATTCCAAAGCATATTGTTCTTGATGATATATATGCCACTATAAGCTACTTCCTTAACCTCTGCGACGGCGTCGGTACTGTTGATGATATCGACCACCTCGGAAACAGACGTATACGCTGTGTGGGTGAGCTTCTCCAGAATCAGTTTAAAATAGGCTTCTCACGTATGGAAAAAACTATACGTGAAAAAATGAATACACAAAGTCAGGATACTACCCACCTTACTCCGCAGAATCTCATAAACATAAGAGCCATATCCTCAGCTATAAAGGAATTTTTCTGTTCATCTCCGCTCTCACAGTTCATGGATCAGAATAACCCTCTCGCTGAGCTTACTCACAAGAGAAGACTTTCAGCTCTGGGTCCCGGAGGTCTTTCACGTGACCGTGCCGGATTTGAAGTGCGTGACGTTCACTACAGCCACTACGGAAGAATGTGTCCTATTGAAACCCCTGAAGGCCCTAACATCGGTCTTATTTCCTACCTTGCTACTTTCGCAAGAATAAATGAATACGGCTTTATTGAAGCTCCTTACAGAAAAGTTGACAAGGCTACCGGCATAGTTACTGATGAGGTTGTATATATGACAGCCGATGTTGAGGATAACTATATTGTCGCTCAGGCAAATGAACCTCTCACAGAGGACGGCCACTTCGCAAAGGCTAAGGTTACAGCAAGATTCCGTGAAAAGATTCTTGAATGTGAGGCTGAAAGAGTCGACTTCATGGACGTTTCCCCTAAAATGGTTGTATCTGTTGCCACCTCCATGATTCCATTCCTCGAAAATGATGATGCCAACCGTGCTTTGATGGGTTCAAACATGCAGAGACAGGCTGTTCCGCTCCTTAAAACTGAAAGACCTTTTGTCGGTACAGGTATGGAATACAAGGCTGCTGTTGACTCAGGTGTATGTATCGTTTCAAAATATAACGGAAAAATTACTTTTGTTGATGCCGACCATATCAATATGATTGATGATACCGGCATTGAACATAAATATACCCTCACCAAGTTCAAACGCTCCAACCAGGGAACATGCGTTAATCAGCGTCCTATTGTAAGTGTCGGTGAGGAAGTTAAAAAAGGGCAGGTTCTCGCTGACGGTCCTGCTACTTCCGACGGCGAAATATCTATCGGTAAAAATGCTCTCATAGGCTTCATGACATGGGAAGGCTATAACTATGAGGACGCTGTCCTCCTTAATGAACGCCTTGTGCGTGAAGATGTCTTCACCTCCGTTCACATTGAAGAATATGAAATTGAATGCCGTGAAACCAAATTAGGACCTGAGGAAATCACAAGGGATATTCCGAATGTCGGCGATGACGCTCTTAAAGACCTCGACGAAAATGGTATTATCCGCATAGGCTCTGAGGTTCACTCAGGTGATATTCTCGTCGGAAAGGTTACGCCTAAGGGCGAAACTGAACTCACTGCAGAGGAAAGACTCCTCCGTGCAATCTTCGGCGAAAAAGCCAGGGAAGTCCGTGACAACTCACTTAAAGTACCTCATGGCGAAGCAGGTATTGTTGTCGATGTCAAAGTATTTACCCGTGACAACTGTGACGAACTCAGTGCCGGTGTAAATATGCGTGTAAGATGCTATATCGCTCAGAAGAGAAAAATTACTGTCGGCGATAAAATGGCCGGCCGTCACGGAAATAAGGGTGTCGTATCCAGAATACTTCCGGAAGAGGATATGCCATTCCTGCCCGACGGTACTCCGCTTGATATTGTTCTCAATCCTCTCGGCGTTCCTTCACGTATGAATATTGGTCAGGTACTTGAAGTTCATCTCGGTATGGCTGCAAAGGCTCTCGGCTGGCATATCATGACTCCTGTATTCGACGGCGCTCATGAAGATGATATCCGTGAATGCTTCCGTATGGCTAATGAACAGAACAAAGACCACCGCAATGATGAATTTAACCTCAATGCTATGGATAAGGTCATAAACCCCAAGGCTCTCGAAATGTCAGAAGACGGCAAGTTTACCCTCTACGACGGCCGTACCGGTGAAAAATTCGATAACCGTGTTACTGTCGGATATATGTACTACCTCAAGCTTCACCACCTCGTTGACGATAAGATTCATGCCCGTTCAGTAGGTCCTTACGCCCTCGTTACTCAGCAGCCTCTCGGCGGTAAGGCTCAGTTCGGCGGTCAGAGATTCGGCGAAATGGAAGTATGGGCTCTGGAGGCTTATGGTGCTGCATATACGCTTCAGGAAATCCTTACCGTAAAATCTGACGATACTATAGGACGTGTAAATGCATATGAAGCTATAGTAAAGGGGCAGAATGTTCCCAAGCCGGGTATTCCTGAATCATTCAAGGTTCTTGTCAAGGAGCTTCAGGCTCTCGGTCTCGATATCAAGGTTCTCGACGAAAATCAGCAGGAAATCGACCTCAAACAGGATTTCGATGAAGACGACAAGCCTAATAAGCACTCCGACTATGAAGACGAGAAAACTGAGGACATCACAAAATATGATGATGACAGCCTCGGAGACAAGGGCTTCTCATTCGATAATGAAAAATCCGATGATGACGACATCTACGATAATGAAAATCCGGACGACGAAAACAATAATGATGATGATATTCTTCTCGATGATGACGACGTTTACTCACTTGACAGAGACAGAGACAATGACGACCTCTCATACCTCTCTGACCTCGACGATGATTAATATATAAAAATTCAAATATCATATATCCTGCGTCTGCACTTTAAAGGCAGTCGCAGGAGCAATCCATTTTTTTGAGGAGGTAAAAAATTTGGAATTCAATACTTTTGAATCTATTAAAATAGGCCTTGCTTCCCCTGAGCAAATCAGAAAATGGTCGCACGGCGTTGTCACCAGACCTGAAACTATAAACTACAGAACCCAGAAGCCTGAACGTGACGGACTCTACTGCGAAAGAATATTCGGACCTACAAAGGACTGGGAATGTCACTGCGGTAAGTTCAAAAAGATTAGCTTTAAAGGCAAAATCTGTGACAAGTGCGGTGTCGAGGTTACACGTGCAAAGGTAAGACGTGAGAGAATGGGTTCAATCGAACTCGCTACCCCTGTTTCACATATATGGTACTTTAAAGGTACTCCCTCAAGAATCGGTCAGGTACTCGAAATTTCCCAGAAACGCCTTGAGGAAATACTCTATTTTACAAAATATATCGTAACTGACCCCGGAAATACCGGAGAACTCGCAAAAAAACAGCTCCTTTCTGAAAAGGAATACCTGACTTACCGTGAAAAATACGGAGAGGACTTTAAAGCCGGCATGGGTGCTGAGGCTATCAAGGTTCTTCTTCAGGAATATGACCCCGAAAGATACGATACACATAAAAACAGACTCCTTGAAACCGGAAAGCTCTCCCTTAACAAGGAACAGCGTGAAATGTGCCGTAACTGCGACAGAAAATTTGACTGCAAAAACTGTCCTCTCTGCGAAGAAGCAGAGGTTTCTGAATGGAAAAACAATATAGAAATCGTTGCCGACGACCTTAAAGCTGAACTCGACGGACTTCCGAGCGGTCAGAAAAAAGTCAAGATTCTCAAAAGACTTCAGATTATCGAGGCTTTCAGACTTTCAGGAAACAAGCCGGAATGGATGATTCTTGACGTTATCCCCGTTATTCCTCCGGATATAAGACCTATGGTTATGCTTGACGGCGGACGCTATGCAACATCTGACCTCAACGACCTCTACAGACGTGTTATCAACAGAAATAACCGTCTCCAGCGTATGCTCGAGCTTGACGCTCCTGATATAATCGTAAGAAACGAAAAAAGAATGCTTCAGGAAGCTGTTGACGCTCTTATAGATAACGGCAGACACGGCAGACCTGTTACCGGTCCCAATAACCGTGCGCTTAAATCACTTTCAGATATGCTTAAAGGCAAGCAGGGTCGATTCCGTCAGAATCTTCTCGGAAAACGTGTTGACTATTCCGGACGTTCAGTTATTGTCGTAGGCCCTGAGCTCAGAATGTATCAGTGCGGACTCCCTAAGGAAATGGCTCTCGAACTCTTCAAACCGTTCGTACTCAAAAGACTTGTCGATAAAAAGGCTATCCAGAATATAAAGAGTGCCAGAAAAATGATTGACAAGGCTTCTGATAGGGTATGGGACGCTCTCGAAGATGTAATCAAAGACCACCCTGTTATGCTTAACAGAGCGCCTACGCTTCACCGTCTCGGTATTCAGGCATTTGAACCGGTTCTCGTAGAGGGCAGAGCTATAAAGCTTCACCCGCTTGTATGTTCAGCTTTCAACGCCGATTTCGACGGCGACCAGATGGCTGTACACCTTCCGCTTTCCGCTGAAGCTCAGGCTGAGGCAAGATTCCTTATGCTTGCTGCAAACAATCTTCTTAAACCCTCCGACGGAAAACCTGTTGCCGTTCCGTCTCAGGATATGGTGCTTGGCTCTTATTACCTCACCCTCCAGAAGGACGGCGAACCCGGAGAAGGAAAAGTATTCAGAGATGTCAACGAAGCCCTTATGGCTTACAATGAACATGATGTCACACTTCATGCGGCAATCAAGGTTAAGATTACAAAGGATATCGGCGGAAAGAAAGTTTCAAAAATTATCGACTGCACTGTAGGAAGACTTATATTCAACGAAAATATTCCTCAGAATCTCGGATATGTTGACCGTACAAACTCCGAAAAACAGTTCGACCTTGAAATATCCTTTCTTGTCGGCAAAAAAGAACTCTCAAAGATTATTGAACGCTGTATCAGAATCCACGGCACTACAACTACTTCCGAAGTCCTCGACAAAATCAAGGCTCTCGGCTTTAAATATTCCACACGTGCAGCCCTTACTGTTGCCGTATGTGACGCTATTATTCCTCCTCAGAAAAAGGATATTCTTGCAAAGGCTGATGAGGATATTGCAGAAATTACAACAGAATATGAATACGGCTATATCTCCGCTGCTGAAAAATCCTCCAGAGTTATCAATATCTGGAATAATGCTACTGAAGATGTAAAAAAAGCTCTCCAGAAGAATTTCGCAGAAACAAACCAATATAATCCTATATGGATGATGGCTGACTCCGGTGCGAGAGGCTCTATTTCACAGATTCGTCAGCTCGCCGGTATGCGTGGACTTATCGCCAATACATCAGGTACTACTATCGAAATCCCGATACGTGCAAACTATCGTGAGGGTCTTAACATACTCGAATACTTCATCTCCTCAAGAGGTGCGAGAAAGGGTCTTACCGATACGGCTCTCCGTACTGCCGATTCCGGATACCTTACAAGACGTCTTGTTGACGTTTCACAGGAAGTCATCATTCGTGAGGACGACTGCCATGCTGATGACGGCATAGAAGTATATGAAATCAAAAACGGTGAGGAAATGATTGAACCGCTTTCAGAACGTCTCATAGGCAGATACCTCGTCCATGACCTCAAGAATGATGACGGCGATTTGATTGTATCCAAAAATAAAATGATGACGGAAGCCGATGCAAACAAGATTATTGAAGCCGGTATCAAGCGTGTCAAGATACGTTCAGTTCTCCACTGCAAATCAAAGCACGGCGTTTGTGCAAAGTGCTATGGCTCAAACCTTGCCAACGGAAATATTGTCTCAATCGGTGAGGCTGTCGGTATTATCGCTGCTCAGTCAATCGGTGAACCGGGTACTCAGCTTACAATGAGAACATTCCATACAGGTGGTGTCGCATCTGCCGATGCCGAAGATATTACACAGGGTCTTCCCCGTGTTGAGGAACTCTTTGAAGGCAGACGTCCTAAGAATGCTGCTATTATCGCTAAGCATGGCGGTATCGTCCATATCGAGGAAGTCAAGGCTACCCGTAATATCATAATTACTGACCCCGATACAGGCGATTCAGAATCATATATGATTCCATATAACTTCAAAATCAGAAACAACGAAGTCAAGGAGGGTGCTTTCATTCCAAAGGGTACTCACCTTACTGAAGGTAATGCTTATCCTGCTGACATTCTCAATATACTCGGAGTTCAGGCTGTTCAGGATTACATTATATACGAAGTCCAGAAGGTATACAGACTTCAGGGTGTTGACATCAACGACAAGCATATCGAAGTTATTGTCCGTCAGATGCTCAACAAGATTAAAGTCACACAGACCGGAAGCAGCTACCTTCTCCCCGGTACTCTTGCCGACAAAAAGGAAATTGAGGAAATCAATGCAGGTATTCAGGCAAGAATCGATAACGGTGAATATGACCTCTCATTCGTTGAAACAGAACCCGTTCTTCAGGGTATCACAAAAGCTGCTTCAAATTCAGATAGCTTCCTCTCTGCCGCTTCATTCCAGGAGACTACAAAGGCTCTCACTGATGCCGCTATCAGAGGCAAAAGCGATAAGCTCATTGGTCTTAAAGAAAATGTTATTATCGGTAAGCTCATTCCTGCCGGTACAGGTATGGACTGCTACAACAATATCAAAATACAGCGTACCGATTCCCACTCATCTATACTCTGAAAAATCAGCCGTGCAGAAAAATCTGCACGGCTCAGCCTGTCGAAAAACCCCATATTCGGTGACGAATATGGGGTAAAATTTTAAGCAGATTGAAAAAATGGGAAAAAGTTGCAAATATTAAGACAGAAATGCTCCTTTCTGTCCATATTCCACTTCCTCATTGCATATTTTTTCAGATTCATGGCAACAAATTTAAGCCTGAACCAATTTGTAACCTGAACCATTAAATATCAAAAAAGTCCAGCTTGTGCTGAACTTTTTCGACAGTCTGAGGGACGTATCTTTTTATGGTACGTCCCTTTTTGATTCGTTCAGAGCAGTATTAATTGGAAACAGTAGCTGCAGCAGTGGCAGGGGATTGTGTAACAGTAGTTGCCACTGTTTTTTCCGTTCTGTTTACCGTAACTTTAGATGTGCCGTATACCCATACATTGTTATAATTAGGGCAGGATACGGAGACATCATAAGTAAATGAATTGCTTGATGAGGTTTCATTAAGCAGATTCACATCAGCAACAAGGTCGCTGGCTGTAATATCCTTTATGATTTCCTTAGGGCCTATGACAGTGACATTAATACTTTTAGCTATTATTTCGTAGTTATAGTCGGGCTGAGGGTTACTGATTGATATATCAGTCAGGACGAGCTGTTTTTTATCCAGATTATCGTTATTGAGTGTAACGGTAACTGTTTCCAGATTTGACTGGTTTATGAAATCCTTTGTATCAATGGTAAAGGTTGTTGAATAATCTATGTCTATATCGCTCAGGGATATTTTTCCGACTTCAAAAGTATCGGGGAATTTTGCAGAACCGTTTTCGGAAGCAAGCATGATATTATCAGCAGATATTGAGAAGTCAAGAAAATCCTTGTCGAAGTCAGCCGGAGCGTTGAGGATTGAAACAGAGAGTCCGACTTTTTTCTGAGTAAGAACAGGTATATTAATCATGATGTTATTTTTTTCAACACTCAAATCATTATTTTCGATAATGGAGTTATTTTCGTCATAGAGTCTGATTTCATCACTCTGAAGAATATATGAGCTGTCAAGAGTAGCTTTTTTATTTGAAACCGCTATGCATTTTGAAATTTTGTTAAGCTGTTCGGAAGGACCTGTAATATTTATTACAGCAGGGTCGCATGACAAGTCGCTCTGATTAAAGGTCTTGTCCGGAGCGAAGGTGACATTAGGTATATCGGGAGTGACGGGAAATTCACGGGTTTCGATTTTATCGAGAACTACGGAGGCATTTGAGGGGTAAATGGATTTGACTTCAAATTCCTTGCCGTTTTTGCTTTCGATTTTAATGGATACGTTTTTAGTACCGGCGGAGGATATATTGTCAGTAACGAGCTTTGCAACAAGATTATCATTTTCTATACTGCCTATTTCAGTGCGGTTGCCTTCAATTTTAACATCTACCTTCTGAGTATCGCAGGAAATGAGAGAGAGACCGCTTGATTCTGAAGCTTCACTCAGTTCCATGGATATGGGGACGTCGTTTATATTTTTTGTCATAGTCTCATATTGCGTAATAGATATGATAAACCAGAGTACAATAGCGATAAGAATGGAAGATATGATTAGTGGAAGCTCATTGCCCAATACAAATTTATTTTTAAGCTTTGGGAGATTCATTTTATTTTTTCCTCCTTCTGAGGATATTTTCTACAGGAGTTTTTTTTGATATT
>JAQXFT010000007.1 GCA_029005335.1 Oscillospiraceae bacterium | reverse complement strand
TTTAACTGTTGTATCATCAATAATAGTTATAAAATCTACGAAAAAGCCTGAGCCTCCGGAAGTTACAGAAATAATTCCGCCTGAAAGCGATGAAGATAATCAAAATGATGATAAACCAAAGCCTAAAAAACGAAAACTGATTTCACTTATTCCTCTAAGTGCCGGAAGTATATTGATGCTGACCGGCATACTTACAAACATAATCCTCAGCATATCAGATACACCATACCAAAAAATTTTCATTCTTATGGCAGTAACACTCGTTTCAGAATATATTCTCATGTGCCTTTACCATACCTGCGGAAAAAATCTTCTGAAATTCTGTGCCAGAACCTTTGCCATACTGTCCATACTCGAAGTTACTGTATTCAATTTTCCGGCATATCATATATGGTTCGGAGACTATGAAAAAACAACAATGAAATTCAGCGACTGTGCCGTCGAAATCGGTAAGGCGGATATCGATACGGAAAAAAATACCATACATATGAAAGGTAAAAATGAAGCTGTAATAACTTTTCCGGAACTTAATACCAGAATCGGTACTATTCATGCCGAAATAGAATACTTAAAGCATACAGAACACGTTAAAACCGTTATTGATATTTCCGATGAAACAAGCCGTGACTACAGATACGATATAGCAAAAACAGATATAATAAAAGGTCAGGAAAACTCTGAGTATATTCCCTGTGCCTTCTCAGGAAATGTCTCAAGATTCAGAATAAAATTTACCGGATATAATGACAGCGATGAATTTATACTGAAAAGCCTTACTCTCAATGAGGATATACCATTTGAAATATCCTATATAAGAATCGGAATTATAGCAGTGCTTTCAATAATTGCATACTGCATATGCAATCTGAATGCCTTTAAAGCTCCGTTCTGCGAAAAAAAGCATCTTTGCGGAATTTTCTTCGGCAGTGTAACAATTATATGCTGTGTACTTGCCGTACTCGTAGTAAACCGTGAACTCGGAAGAAATGTCACCATGAAAGACCATCTGAAATTAAACCACGGCAACCAGATTACTCAGGAGCTTGTTGATGCCTTCGAAAAAGGTCAGGTATCGCTTCTTAATGAACCTGATGAAATTATTTCCGAAATTGACAACCCTTATGACTGGAGTCAGAGAAATGACAGCAAGGGAAGCTTCGCATGGGACCACCTCTATTATAACGGAAAATACTATTCATATTACGGAATAGCTCCCGTACTTCTCGTATATCTCCCATATCACCTTATTACAGGCTATTACTGCTCTACAAACCTCTCCATAATGGTATTCAGTATAATAGGTATGATATTCCTTACAATGACATATTCCCAGTTCCTGAAAAAATGGTTCAGGGATACTCCGGCAGGTATCGCCATAGCCGGACATATAATAATAATGTCCGCAAGCGGAATATGGTTCAGTGTCGGAAGAAATATATTCTACGAAATTTCAATGTCATCAGGATTTATGTTTGTAGCTATCGGTGCATACTTCCTGCTTTCTTCAAATGTCATAAGCAGAGGAAAGCTTTCATACGTGAAAACAGCTCTTTCATCACTTTTCCTCGCAACAGCTGTATTGTGCAGACCTACACTTGCTGTATACTGCATATGTGCGTGTATATACATTGCATACGGCTTCTTTAAGAAAGATAATATCATATTGAATAAGGACGGTGAAGCTGTCGCAAAACCCATAAAGAAAACTGCATTTCTTATATGTGCATTAGTACCCTTTGTAATTCTCGGAGGATTCCAGATGTGGTATAATTACATAAGATTCGGGTCTCCGCTTGATTTCGGAATACAGTATTCTCTCACTATAAACGATTTCACCCATTCCCAGTATCATACAATATTCGTTTTAATAGGACTGTTTAACTATCTTTTTGCAGTTCCGGCATTCTCTCCGGAATATCCATTCATAACAACTCCATTCTCAAAAATGGAGGCAAACGGATATTATTTCTCGGATTTCGGAAACACTTCAGGAATATTCTTCCTCGCACTCCCTGTATTTGCATATCTTTTCAGCATAAAAGCTCTTAATAAGCTTCCGGACAGAAAATCAAAAATCAGAAGCATACTTCTTACAGGGCTTCCCTGTGTAATTATGCCGTTAGTAATAATCTGCTCTATATGGGAAAGCGGATACGCTATAAGATATACATCTGACTTTTCATGGCAGATTATAATAGGTGCTTATGCGATACTCTTCTTCCTGTATTCAAAAACAAAAGATGAAACAAAAAAGGATTTTGTACGCAAATTCATGGCTTTTTCAATGATATGTGCCGTTGTAATAAACGGTATTCAGATATTTAATTTCACATTCCCGGAAAATGACTACCCTGCTCTCTGCTATGAGCTTGAAAAAATGGTAGCTTTCTGGAAATAACGGAGGTTCAAAAAAATGGATACACTTTATCTGGTTATACCCTGCTACAATGAGGAGGAGGTACTTCCCGAAACCTCCTCTCAGCTCAGAAACAAAATTCAGAGCCTTATTCAGAAGGGCAGAATTTCTCCCCAAAGCCGTATAGTATTCGTAAACGACGGCTCAAAGGATAAAACATGGGAAATTATTTCAAAGCTTCATGAGGAGGATAAAATCTTTCAGGGCATAAAGCTTTCAAGAAACAAGGGGCATCAGAATGCACTGCTCTGCGGTCTTATGACAGTAAAAGACCACTGCGATATGACAATTTCACTCGATGCCGACCTTCAGGACGATATTAATGCAATTGATGAAATGGTTGAAAAATATTATGAGGGCTGTGATGTCGTATACGGCGTAAGAAGTGCAAGAGATACTGATACATTCTTTAAAAAGTTTACTGCTGAGGGCTTCTATAAGGTAATGAAGATGATGGGGGCTGATGTCGTTTTCAATCACGCCGACTACAGACTTATGAGCAGACGGGCTTTGGACGGACTTCAGAGCTTTAAGGAAGTAAACCTGTTCCTCAGAGGAGTAGTCCCTATGATTGGCTACAAGAGCGATTCTGTATACTATGAGCGTAAGGAACGCTTCGCAGGAGAATCAAAATATCCGCTGAAAAAAATGCTTGCCTTCGCATGGGAGGGCATAACTTCACTTTCCACAAAGCCTATAAAAATGATTTCGGTACTCGGTGGAATTATATTTATTGTAAGTATTATAATGCTGATTTATTCAATAGTACGCCATTTCATGGGTGCAACAGAAATAGGCTGGACTTCTACCATAGTATCAATCTGGGCTATAGGCGGATTACAGCTTCTTGCAATCGGAATAATAGGAGAATATATCGGAAAAGTATACCTTGAAACCAAGGAACGTCCGAAATTTATCGTTGAAAAATACCTTTCAGATGATGACAATAATTAAAAGCAAGGGGCGACCTGAATAGTCGCCCCTCGTATTTTTATTCAAAAATATATTCCTATTTGCTTACATTTACAGTAACAATAATATTCTGGTCTATATCCATTATAGCAACCGTAACGGTGCAAGTCCCCTCCGAAACTGCTGTTATAACTCCCGAGCTGTCAACAGTTGCTATACTGTTGTCCGAACTCATCCATATAGGCGTTGAATCCGTTTCAAAATCGGTAATTTCCGCATTGCAGGTCTGTCCAACCTGTAAATTTATTTCATAGGAGCTTTCCGGTACAAAGCTTTTACTGCTTTCTTCAGTCGATACAGAAATACTTTCCTCCGGATTGCTTTCATTGTCATGTCTGTAAAGCACAATAAGACACAATGCTATTGCTATTACCATAACAAGAATTGAAAGACATATTTTAAGTACAACACTGCCTTTTTTGCTTTTCTCATTTTTCTCACTCATGATAAAAATCCTCACTTTAATTCAATTGCCCTGACAGTAACACGGCTCTGACCACTCAGAGTACAGGTAAAAATAGTTAAATCCCAGTTTTCAGCTGAACCAAATTCCATTGATTCAATATTATAGCCGTCAATTATCTCTGAATATATAATCTCATAGCTGTGGGAAATACCATTTCCGTCGGTAATAATTATGCTGTCACCGCTGTTAAGTGCATTAATCCGCCCGAAATGAGAACGGTAATTATGTGCAGCTATTATCAAATCCCCACCTGAAATACTACCCTTATACCGACAGGGTGACAGATTAAGATTAGGATAGCTCCATTCACTCAATACGGGAAGCTCTATTCCAAGAGACGGTATCTGAATTGTACCGATATAATAATTGCTGTCTATCTCAACAAGCTTTTCTTCGGGAAGTGTTTCAGTAACTTCTTCATATTCCTCAAAAATATCATTATTATCATGTGTTGCAGATTCAATAAATTCAGTGGGCTGAACAGCTTCTGTCTGAGGGAGAGCTTCTTTAAGCTCGCTGAGAATTTCACTTGCTGTTTCACCGCTCTGGTTATCCTGTCGAAAATTATAAAAAACAAGGAACAATGCTGATAAAATCAGCATTGCCCCCAGTATTATCCACCATAAACCTCTGGTATTTTTCATACTGATTTACTTCTTGAACGCAGACAGAAGCCCATAGCTATAAATATGATTCCCGCTCCGAAAAGAAGAGGTACTGGCCACCACAGCTGACCTGTCTGAGGAAGTTTTCCTGATGGCGGAGTGGTCGTATTCACTGCCGGAACATCAGGGGTTTCCGGAGAATTTTTCGTCGTTGTTGTTACGGTTTTACCAGTAGTAGTAACAGTAGTTGTTGTTTCCGGAGGCTGTTCTGAAAAATCATATTTTTTATGAGTATTAACTATAGCATACTGTGTTTCATTTGAACGGTATATAACAGTATAATCTTCAGGAATATTAATCTCCTTTACTCTCCAGTCAGCATGAGCCTGGTCAGTCCATGTATAGCTCCAGTCATTTTCCTCACTAAGAGTTACTGTATTTTCGTATTCTCCGTTCTTGTACATCTCAACAGTAATCTTTACACTTTTATCAAAAGGTTCGTCCTCACTGTTACGCCATACTTTTCTTACTGTATAGTCTGCATCTTTTTCGTCAAGAACGCCGAATTTAAAGAATTTCGGATAAGTAACATAATTCTGGTTTGAGCCGTCCTCTTCCTGCCCGATTTCAACTATAAACGGAACAGGCACATAGGTAGTAATCCCCTTTCCAGGATTCTGAATTTTAAGATTCTTTCCGCATACAAGATACAAACCCTGTTCAAGTCCTGTGAAATCGATAACTCCATTTTCATCAGTTATTCCGGACTGTAAAGGATTAACCCTGTCAAGAACAGCATAGTTTTCGAGAGTAGATGCAATATCGCTGAGGCCTTCAGCAGATATATCTTTAAAAGATACTTTATAATCTGAAAAATCCCCATCAGTAACAAAAGAATTTCCGCTTCTTTTTCCGGCATAGAAAAGATTCCATTTCATACCTGAAAGAATTACATCATCAGATTTACAGACAAGCTGAAGTGAGCCGTCAGCATAATCCTCAGCATGAACCGGAAGGCACGTTCCGGCAACAAACCATAAAAGCAATCCGAAAGCAATCATCAGAGAGCTGATTTTTCTGTAAATACGCAAAATCAATCACCGTCCTTAGAATTATTTGTTGGAAGGATATACACAAGGTTTTTATATGGCAGGCTTCTGGGTTTATTTTTACTGGAAACAATCCAGAAAATAATTAAAAAAATCAATAGAATAAACGCTATCACCGGTACAACAAGCATGGGGTCAACCTGAACTGCATCTGCAATAACCTTTACCGTCTTCTCATATACAGTATCAATACGGTGAGAGCGTATAAGCAATCTATGAGTATTGACTCCATAAGGGGTGCATGTCATAAGGGTGACATAATCCCCGTCAGGAATAATAGACAGCTTATCCATTTCGTCCGGATTTACAATCAGGATTTCCTCAACCTCATAAGTAAAAATCTGGTCGAGAATCGTTATGGTAAAAGTATCGCCCTTTACAAGCTGGTCAAGGTCTGTGAAAAGACGTGCGGAGGGAAGCCCTCTGTGTGCGGATATTACGGCGTGCGTATTTTTTCCTCCCACAGGAAGTGATGAGCCTTTAAGATGTCCCGCTGCAATATTCAGAACTTCCGCTGAAGTTCCGTGATAAACCGGAAGCTCAACCTTAATCACAGGAATTGTTATATATCCCATTATTCCTGTTCCCGATAAATCAAGAATATCATCATAACCGCTTATTTCATCGGCATTTGAAAAGGGAGCATATAATTCCGCCAGCTTCTTGTTATATTCGTTAGCCTCAGCCCAGATTTCATCATAGCGGTGCGGGTCAATATGCTGTATTGTCTGGTCATAGTTTGCAATAGCACGGCTCTGCACTCTTGAGTTCCACCAGTCGCTGACTGTAGGATAAAACATTACGGAGAGTCCCACAAGCAGAATAAACAATAATATAACCGTAGAAATTATGTCTGTTTTCTTTTTGCTGTTCATGAAGCCCTCCCTGATGTTTACAGGAAATTTGTTCTTGATACCGAATCGCCGATTTTTACGAATGCTTTTTAACCGCTGTATTTCGTCATAATTACAGTTTCTGCGTAAAAAATATTCGTTAAAACGGTGTCGGATACTGATGTTCCGGTTAAATATTTCCGGAGTTTCGTTGGGGCGAAACAATGTCCGCCCCTTCGATTTTATTCAGTTGTGATTAGTCTTCTTTTCTGCCCATTCTCTTCTTTGTGATGAGGAATACGCCTGCGACTGCTACCATTGCTCCTCCACCTACATAGAAAAGGGTTGTACCGATACCACCTGTGCTGGGAAGTGTTGAGCCTTCTTTGTTCTCAACAACAGCTGTAACAATACCATCTTTATCTTTAGCTAAAGTATGACTATCAGCTGTAATTTTATTTGCACAGCAGATGTGCTTTTTAGGAACCATAACAACATGCTCCGGCGCAGCCGGTGCAATGTCGCGGAACGCATAAATCTTATCATTCTCGTATACCTTTGTTGAAGGTATTTCACCTGCAATTATTTTACAGAATAAGCAATCTTCCATCCTATTTTACCTGTCCTTCTACTATAGTCTCAACAGCCGCAAGAGCCTCATCAATCTTCGATGCGTCCTTACCGCCGCCCTGTGCCATATCCGGCTTACCGCCGCCGCGGCCGCCTGCAATTTGGGTTATGTCCTTTATAATGTTACCGCAGTGCACGCCGCTCTTTACGGCATCCTTTGAAGCCATTGCGATAAGTGTAATCTTTCC
>JAQXFT010000006.1 GCA_029005335.1 Oscillospiraceae bacterium | reverse complement strand
TGAGATAGTCGCTATAAAATCGGGTGCAAAGTACCTTGTAAACGTTGACAAGCTCATTGAATACCTCAATACAGCTACAATAAAAGAGCCGGAAAAAGAGTCTGAAAAAGCTGATACAAGCGTTATAAAGCCTATTTCCATAAAATTGTACTAAGGCGGTGACTTTATGACTTTATCAGAAGTTAAAGCCCTGAACCGTTTCAGCTTTGATGATGGACTGACTAAAGAACAGTTTGAGCTCAGAGCCGGTAACACTTATATACCAATGTTCTTTAATATGCTGAATCCGATAGACAGAGCCGTTAATTTTGGCGTACTTATGGATAAGGCGAGGGAACTTGAATGTGCTGATATAATCTTCTCGACAGCTCAAACCATAATGAAACAAGAAAATTGCCCGGAACTCTTTGAACTTCCTGAACCTGAATTAACAGTAAAAAAGGCTGTTCCTCTTTCTCCGTTCCCCGTGAACAGTCTGCCGAAGGTACTCTCCGAATATCTGAAAGCTGTTTCCGATGATGTGCAAGTATATCCTGAAATGTGCGTACTGCCTATGCTTTCGGTTCTTTCGGTATGCTGTCAGGGGAAGTTTGAAATAGAACTCCCGAATACTTCCCACCGTGAACCGCTTAATCTTTATACTGTTACAATAGCAAAGCCGGGGGAAAGAAAATCAGGCGTATTCAACAGCTTTACAGCTCCGATATACGAATATCAGAGCAAAGAGAACGAAAGAAGAAAGCCTGCTATATCCGAATATCAGGCAAACAGAGTATTTCTTGAAAATCAGTATCACAACGCAGTCAAGGGGAAAAATGCAAGCCTTGAACGTGCAAAGGAACTCAAAAAAGAACTCGATGAGCTTAAACCCGTAAATCCGTTGAACTTAACCGCAAATGACTGCACAGCCGAAGCAATCGCCGTTTCAATGTCAAATAATAATGGTGTTATGAGTATAATTGACGATGAATGCGGTGTATTTGATGTAATATCCGGCTTGTATTCAAACGGCAACAGCAATATTGATATATTTTTAAAGGCTTACGACGGCACACCGGTTAATATACGCAGATGTGCAAAGCAGATAGATATTAAAAACCCCCTGATTACTTTCGGAATTATGGCACAGCCTAAAGCTTTTGAAAATGCTATAGGAAACCCGCAGTTTATCGGGCGTGGTCTGATTCAGCGATTTATTTTTTCATTTCCGGAAAGTAAACAAGGCGAAAGAACGCAAAGTTCCCCGCCAATTCCGGAAAATATAAGAAATTCATACAATGAGCTTATCGAGAGGCTTCTTAATATTCCGACTCCTGAAAAGCCACTGACTCTCCGATTTAACCGTTCCGCATCGTTGATTCTCAAAGATTACTTTGATTATATCGAAGGCAGGCTCAAAACAGGCGGTCAGCTTGAATATATGTCCGAATGGGCAAATAAGCTCTATGCAAAATGTATCAGAATTGCGGGACTTCTCCATTTATGCGAACATTCCGGAGCCGAACCCGTTGACGAACAGACAGCACAAAGGGCGGAAAATATTGCGATGTGGCTTGAAAATCACGCACATAAAGCTTTCGGAGGAATCGAGCCGGATTCCGATGAAATTACAGAAAAGGCAAAATATATTCTTTCAAGACTCAAAACAAACGAATACAAAGTTCTTACTTTTAGGGAAATAGTGCGACTTTACCGTAAAATCAAAAAGTCGGAGGACTTCATAGAGCCTCTTGCACTCCTCGAAGATAAAAAGTATATCAGAAAAATTCCGGTTGAATATCTCGAAAAAGGTCAGAAACCGTCACCAAAATATAAAATTAACCCCCTTATATATAATAAGGAATTTAATTCAATTACTGCACAGTGAAAAGATTGATTTTTATAATTATTTTAAAGCATAATGAGGAATCCTCTTATATTTCTTAATATAAGAGGATTTTTGTTTGACAAGCTAACAAATATGTGATATAATTAACGGGAATTATATTAATAATATTAAAGTGAGTATAAATATGGAATCAGTTATAAAAAAAATCAGTGAATTTTTATGGGGAATCCCTTTAATTGTTCTTATACTGGGTTGTGGCATATTTCTGACAGTCAGGCTTAAAGGAATACAAATCAGAAAGCTTGGACTTGCTCTTAAGTATATGCTGAAAAATG
>JAQXFT010000005.1 GCA_029005335.1 Oscillospiraceae bacterium | reverse complement strand
ATTGCAAGTCGTGCCATAAGCTGAGTAAGGAAAACAGTTTTACCTGAACCTGACTTACCTGTGATACAACGGTGCTGGTTTTCGTTTGGTCTGAGTAACTGCCCAGCTTTATGTCCAAAAACATTCTCAATAAGCGGCAGGAAATCAGGAATATCGTTTTTATCTGTAAAGTATTGTTTTGTGCTTAGACTGTTGATATATCTGAGAGTTTCAGAGCTTACCATATCAGCGTATTTAAATGCTACAAGGCTAATGTGAAAAGAAGTTTCATCTTCACAGTAAACAGTAGTCGGCTTTTTGTGTCCGTTTGTTGCGACAAGGTAATTATGATTTTCCAGAGTGCTGAGTATTCCGTTTACGGTCTGTACATCGGTGATTTCAGGGAGAAATAACTTCTTCATAACTGATTCTTCCATCATCATAAGCTCACCATCTACAATGACCGTATCAGAATCTGGCTTATAGTTCATCTCTCTGCAAAGCTTGGTTATTTCAAGCTTTTTACCTATGATGAGACGGTTTAAAGCTTTAGAAAAAGAGTTGATAATGGCAAAGGATTTTCCACATTCAAAATCCTGTGAATCCTGTATCAGCTTTTTAAGATAGCCCTTAAATTCTGCATTATCTGCAACATGGAATATTCTCATCCAGACATAGAAAACAGATAAAAGTACAGCATATGCGGTACAAAAGCTGTCAGAAGAAAAATTGTCTTGTTCCTGTTCTTTTATCTCCGCAATGTTCTTCTGAAGCATAGAGCCATATTCATCAATATGCTTGCAAAAAGTTTCAACGAAATATCTTGTCATCTCGTCAAGAACGTTTGATAATTCATAGCGGTCTTCATCCGAGTATTCTTTTCCGAAATTTTCATCAGGTTCAATGTGGATTCCTGTTCCCTGCGGAAGATAGTACTGTATTTCATTTGAAATAACAGCAAGATTGAACGGTTTGCAGTCGGCATTGGATTTATATCCGAGAATAGTATCGATTGAATTTAAGCGTTTACCACAGGTTTCGCTGACGGTATCATCAATAAAGACAACTGTTTCGTCCTTGCTGTTATTGAGAAGGCTTGTGAGTTCATATTTACTCATTGTAAGTGATTTAGGCTGTATTTTTCTGTCGTAGGTCTTAAGGTAAATACCAGCAAGCTGTCTGGCTTCATTACCTGCAAATGAAACCGAAAGTATCGAAGAAAATTCGCAGTGGATATATTTAAGAAATGTTGAGATTGTTCCTGTACAGTTATAAATCATAAGCATTATTTCAGTCGGAGATTTTAAGTGTATTTTTAAATCTCCGAAAATTTTCTCAGGGGTTTTATTTACAGCAGGAAGATGTTTACTCTTGTATGCTTCAGAGATAAAGCCGTTGTATGTATCGGGAAAATCAGATTCACTGCAGGTAAATTCAGCTCCTGTAAGAACATTGTCTTTAACGCTGAGAGTGATTCCAGGAAATTCAGGAATAGTCATAACAGCTGGATTTCTTCCAAGAACATCCATAAGCATATTATAAAGGAAGTCGTTTGCAATTTCATTATTGCACATTATTCTGAAAAGAGGAAAGTATTTTATGAGCTTTTTTCTGGTAATATCTTCAAGAGGGATTACCGTCGTTTTAGACGTAGTTGTTGCTGTCTCATATTCGATTACAACGCTTGTAATTTTGGTGTTGTTAATCCTGGAAACAAGAAGATAGCTTTCATTGAATTTGATGTATCCGACTTCTTTTTTCTTTCCGCTTGGCTCTGTGCAAGAAATAATTCCTAAGCTGTTCGCTTCGAATTTTCTGGAAGAAAGCTCTCTTTCAGCTTTCATTGATGAGATTGTTCCCATAAGTCGATTAATAGTATCGGCATCGGCATTATGCATTCCCTGAGCCTGAGCCATTACTGCATTGAGCTGATTCTGAACACTGTTGCAATTTACCTGAAGTGCATTGTTTGCGGCAATCAGGTTTGCATTGTCGTTTCTGAGGTAATCACGTTCATTTATAACATCATTAACGTTTTCGAATAATGAGTTGTTGCCTGCATATGAGTTAAATGAAGGGTTGTTGTTATACATACTCTTTCTCCTTAATATATAAGTTTGTTTTTGTGTGATTGAGATAAGTGTGGTACCGACCTTATCTCTCTGCTTCATGAAGTTTAATACCAGTATATCATCAAAAAATGCGAATGTAAATAACTTATAGAATTTAGTGAAAATAATTTTTATAAGCAGATTTTTGATGTCTTATAGATTGAATAAAAGCTAAAATACATATGAAATAGTGAAAACTGTTGATTTTTGCTTTGATATGGATTATAATAAAAATATACTATTTTGAGGTGATACTATGAGCAGAATGATATATGCAAAGGACATAACAGCAC
>JAQXFT010000004.1 GCA_029005335.1 Oscillospiraceae bacterium | reverse complement strand
CCTTTCATCAGCAAGTATCGGAAGCGGAATAACAAGCGTAGGAGGCAGTGTATTTTCGGGCTGCAAGAATCTGACATCAGTGAAAATCTCCGAAGGCGTCAAAGCTATCGGAAGCAGAATGTTTTCAGATTGTTCGGGAATCAAGGAAATCATACTTCCCGAAAGCTTAATAAGCATTGGCAACAGTGCATTTTCCGGCTGTTCAGGACTTCAGACAATCACTATACCCGACAATGTTACTGAATTTGACGGTTATGAGATGTTTAACAAGTGTACAAGCCTTGAATCCGTAAATCTCGGAAGCGGTATAACAAAAATAGGAACAAGTATGTTCTCAGGCTGTTCAAGCCTTAAAGAAATAACTATTCCGGATAATATAAAGAGTATAAATGACTATGCATTTAACGGCTGTGCCGTTCTTTCATCGGCAAGTATCGGAAGCGGAATAACAAGCGTAGGAAGCAGTGTATTTTCAGGTTGCAAGAGCTTGTCATCAGTTACTATTGCCGAAGGTGTAATTGCTATCGGAAACAAAATGTTTTCAGATTGTCCGGCAATTGAGAAAATCATACTTCCTGAAAGCTTAATAAGTATCGGAAACAGTGCATTTTCCGGCTGTTCGGGACTGAAATCAATCACAATACCTGACAGTGTTACTGAATTTGACGGATATGAAATGTTTAACAATTGTACAAGTCTCGAATCCGTAAATCTCGGAAGCGGTATAACAAAAATAGGAACAAGTATGTTTTCAGGCTGTTCAGGCATCAAGGAAATAACTGTTCCTGAGAATGTAATAATGATTAAAGATTATGCATTTAACGGCTGTACTGCTCTGGAGACAGTGAAGATTTTCAATGACATCTGCGAAATTTCCGGCAGTGCAAAAACTATTTCAGATACAGCAACAATTTATGGTCATGAAGGTTCAACGGCACAGGCATATGCTGAAAAATATAACAGAACCTTTTTGAATCTTGAAGATGCTCCTGATGAACCTTCAAAGGGAAATTCAACTCTTGCAGGAGATGCCAACTGCGACGGAGTAGTTGATATTGCTGATGTTGTAGCGGTTGCGGCATATGTCGGAGACCCTGAAAACAATTCGCTTGCGGCTCAGGCAATTATAAACGGCGATGTTCAGAATACAGGAGACGGTCTTACAGCAGGCGATATCCTTATGATTCAGCAGTATGTAGCAAATATTATAACCGAATTTTAATTTTTAAAAAAATATGCAGGGCATACAGTTTTTGAAACTGTATGCCCTTTTTTGTTATTATGAAATTTTTGGAAGCTTTGAAAGACTCTTTTCAAGTTCCTCATCAGTAGGAACATAGTCGGACATAGTGCCGTCATTGAATTTCTGATATGCATACATATCAAAATAACCTGTACCGGTAAGACCGAATACAATAGTTTTTTCTTCGCCGGTTTCCTTGCATCTGAGAGCTTCATTGACTGCCGCACGGATAGCATGACTGCTTTCGGGAGCAGGGAGAATACCTTCAACTCTTGCGAACTGCTGAGCTGCAGCGAATACTTCTGTCTGTTCTACAGATGTAGCCTCCATAAGACCATCATCATAGAGCTGAGAAAGGATACTGCTCATACCGTGATAGCGGAGACCTCCGGCATGATTTGCAGACGGAATAAAACCGCTTCCAAGAGTATACATTTTAGCAAGAGGACATACCTTTCCTGTATCGCAGAAGTCATAAGCATATTTTCCTCTTGTAAGGCTCGGACATGATGCAGGCTCAACAGCAATAATTCTGTAGTCTGCTTCACCTCTGAGCTTTTCGCCCATAAACGGAGCAATAAGACCTCCGAGATTTGAACCGCCTCCGGCACAGCCTATAATTATATCAGGTTTAACGCCGTATTTATCAAGAGCAACCTTTGTTTCAAGCCCTATTATTGACTGGTGAAGTACAACCTGAGAGAGTACAGAGCCTAAAACATATCTGTAGCCGTCAGATGATACGGCTTTTTCAACGGCTTCAGAGATTGCACAGCCAAGGCTTCCGGTAGTTCCGGGAAATTCCTCAAGAATTTTTCTTCCGACGTTTGTTTCTGTTGAAGGTGATGGTGTTACAGAAGCACCATAAGTACGCATAACTTCACGTCTGAAAGGCTTCTGTTCGTATGAACATTTTACCATAAATACTTTACAGTCCAGACCGAAGAAAGAGCATGCCATTGAAAGAGCAGTACCCCACTGACCTGCACCTGTTTCAGTAGTAACGCCCTTTAATCCCTGAGCCTTTGCGTAATATGCCTGAGCTATTGCGGAATTCAGCTTGTGACTTCCGGAAGTATTGTTTCCCTCGAATTTGTAGTAAATCTTTGCAGGAGTATCAAGAGCCTTTTCAAGAAAATAAGCTCTTACAAGCGGTGAGGGGCGGTACATTTTGTAGAAATTATAAATTTCATCGGGAATATCAAAATACGGAGTAGTATTATCGAGTTCCTGTTTAACGAGTTCCTTGCAGAAAACGCCTTCAAGTTCTTCAGCAGTCATAGGCCTGAGGGTAGCCGGATTGAGAAGGGGAGCGGGCTTGTTTTTCATATCGGCACGGACGTTATACCACTGTTTTGGAATCTCATTTTCGTCGAGATAAATTTTGTAAGGAATTTCCATAATAAAAAAATCCTTCCTTTCGCATAAAAAATTATACATAGATTATACAATATTATTCGTAAAAAGTCAACAGAAAATGCGAATTAAATCATCGGACAACGCATATAGATTTATCAGCAGATTAAAAAAGGAGTGTTTGGAATGTACAAATCAGATGAAATTATAAAAGCACTGTGCAGATATTTTCCGGAGAGGCTTTCAGAGAATATAAGGAGAATAAGCTCCGGTGATATGGAAAGTATTACGGAAATAAGAATACGTGCAGGAAGACCGGTATGTGTTACGCTCTGGGGCGAGAGTTTTTTTCTTGAAAAATCCGGAGGTCTTTCAAAGGCTTCACAGAATCCGGTGCAGACGAGCTTTTCGGAGGTAAATGAAATACTTAAATCGCTTTGCCGTTATTCTTTATACAGCTACAGCCGTGAGATTTCGGAGGGCTTTATAACGATAGAATCCGGAATAAGAGCAGGGCTTTCAGGAACTGCATCATATGGTGACGGTCTTAAATCAATGAGATACATAAACGGAATAAATTTCAGAATACCGAGAGAAGTAAAGAACTGCGGAGAGAAGATATATAACAGACTTCTTAAAAGCAATCCCTGCGGAATTATAATATGCGGTTCAGTAGCTTCAGGAAAAACAACGCTTCTGCGTGATTTGTGCCGGCTGTGCGGAAACAGGTATATAGTATCGCTGATAGATGAGAGAGGAGAGCTTGCAGGCTGTCGTGACGGAGTTCCGCAGAATGATGTTGGAATAAATACGGATATATTTGATGGCTTTGAGCGTCCGGACGGAATTTTAAGTGCAGTGCGTTCGATGTCGCCGGAGATTATATTCTGTGATGAAATCAGTACCGAAAAGGATTCTCAGGCAATGATAAAATCGGCAGGGTGCGGAGTAAAATTCATATCGACAGCTCATGCGGACAGCTTTGAAAATCTTGTAAGACGTCGATATCTTTATGATTTGATATCCTCCGGAATATTTGAATATGCCGTAATAATGTCAGGAAGCTCAGAGGCAGGAAAAATCAGAGACATCAGGAGAATATCATGATAATCAGAATTACAGGTATCTGCCTTATAATAATATGCTGTTTTTTATCGGGAATTAAAGCATCGGACAGGCTGAAAAGATATTGTGAAAGCTGTAATATGCTTGAGGAATTTCTGAACAGAATCAGCATTATGATAAGATACCGGAATCTTAATGTATACAGCATAATTTCGGAGCTGAAAAAAAGCGAATCACTTTCGGGGCTGGAGTTTATAAAAAATCTTCCTGATGAATATGAGGACAGTGCGGAAAGCTTTTCTGATTTATGGTGCAGAGCAATAATCTCTGATAATGACATAGGAGATGAAGAAAAAAGCCTTCTTATATCATTCGGGGAAAAATTTGGTTCAAGTGATATTTCCGGCGAGCTTTCCGGAATAGAAATGCTTATGGAAAATATCCGCATTACCGGAGAAAAACGCCGTCGGGAATACGAAAAAAAGGGCAGACTTTACCGGAGTGCAGGACTTCTCGCAGGAGTTATGACGGGAATTTTGATTTTGTAAGGACAGGTGAAAGCAATGGATATAGATTTGATTTTCAAAATCGCCGGAACTGGTATAATAGTAGCAGTACTCAATCTTGTTCTGAAGCGTGCAGAGCGTGAGGAACAGGCTATGATGACTACGCTTGCCGGACTGATAGTCGTACTTGTTGTGATAGTTCAGGAGATTGGAAGTCTTTTTGATACGGTTAAAACCGTTTTTGGATTATGGTGAGCGATGTTACTGCTGTAAGCGGATTCTGTATTGCAGGAGCTTTGCTTGCCGTACTTCTGAAGCAGTATTGCAGGGAACAGTCTATGATGTTGTCTCTTGGAGTATGCATTATAGTATTTGCCGGAGCTGTTTCAATAATTTCGCCTGTAATGGAAAGGCTTACTTTATTGTTTACTCAGTCCGGACTTGATGAGAGCTATATATCGCTTGTATTCAAAGCTACAGCTATATGCTTTATAACTCAGATAACATCTGATTTGTGCCGTGACAGCGGAGAAAATGCCGTTGCCTCTGTAATGGAGCTTTGGGGACGGATATCAGTAATGCTTATTTCAGTACCGCTTATAGAATCAATTGTTGAAAGCATAACGGATTTTTTATAACAGGCAGGAGGTAAAATGGATAAGTTTTATGAACAGATTGAGAGGCTTCTTGATGAATATGATATAGTATACAGCCTTGATGATATAGAAAAGCTTACTCTTCCGGATTTGATTCAGGGACTGCATGATATATTTGTATCAAGGATTACTGCACCGTTTGTATTTCTGGGACTTTTAACGGCAATAATAATATTTACATCAGTTGTAAAAAATGTGAACAGCTCTGTAATCCCTGAGAAGTCAGGCATTGCAGATATAGCCGGAATACTTACAGCTACAGCAGTTCTTATAAAGCCTCTTATGACTCTTTATTCTGAGATATGCGGAACTATAACGGTATGCGGAGAATTTATGAATCTTTTTGTACCGGTATTTGCCGGAATATGTGCAGTTGCAGGAAATATATCATCAGTCGGCACATACAATCTTATAACGCTGGGAATGTCACAGATAATAGTCTGGATTTGCGATAATTACCTGATGCCTTTTCTTACTGCCGTCACAGCACTTTCCATTACGGGAAGCATATACAGCGATAAGACCTCCGGAAGCATTGTAAATTTTATCAACAGCGGAATAAAATGGTTTCTTACTGTCAGCACCGGAATTTTTACAGGATTTCTTACTCTTAAATGCACCGTAGGGGCTTCGGTGGATACTTTTGCAACAAAGACTGTAAAGTCTCTGATATCGGGGTGTGTACCTTTGATAGGCGGGGCAGTATCAGATGCTTATTCGACTTTAAAGGGAAGTATCGGAATACTTAAAAGTACAGCCGGAATGTCAGGAATTATAATATTGCTGTTTATATTCATACCGCCCGTTACAGAGATTATCGCATTCCGGATAGTTATGAAGGCAGGCATATTGCTTTCAGATATGTTTTCTGCGGATTCAACAGGAAAATTTCTTAGAAGTCTTGAAAGCGGTCTGTCAACAGCATTAAGTATAATGGTATGCTTTGCACTTGTTTTTATAATAAGTACAGCTATACTGATGAAAGCCGGTACGATATAGAAAGGATATATTTACATATGAATATGTTCATACTTCCGATATGTATAATATCCCTTGCAATAAGCATATGTGAAAACCTTACATCAGGGACAAGGCTCGGAAAGCAGATAAAATTTCTGCTTTCACTGATACTTCTGACTGTAATATTCAAGCCCTTTTCAGACGGCGTTTCTATTCCGGATATACCGGAAATTCCGGATATTACGGAGCTGGAGGAATATTCTCAGGAGTTTTTTTCTCAGGAGACGGCTGATATGATTGCTGAAAATATATCCCGTAAGCTTGCTGATGAGCTTCTGAAAAATAATATCAATACTGATTTTATTGAGACTGAGATTAATATTTCTGATTCGGACAGCATATCTATTAATAGGGTCACAGTCGGTACGGATAATTTTAAGCAGGCTGAAAAGATAATAAAAGATAATCTCGGAGAGGAGACGGAAGTTTTAAATGGCTATAGCTGATTATATAAAAAAGATTCCGGCTAATAAAATAATAGTACCGGCAGGCATAGCCGGAATGCTTCTGATAATGATTTCGTCATTGATTCCGGATAAGCAGGAGACTGCTGAGCCGGAAAGCTCATCATACAGCGAAGCTGTTTATCTCAGCGAAACCGAAAAGAGGCTCGGAGATTTTCTTGAAAGCATAGAAGGTGTGGGAAATGTAAAATTAATGATTACTCTTAAAGGCGGAGAGCTTTATACATATATTCATGAGGACAGAAAAAGCATATCCGGAGACAGAACTGAAACTGATAAAAGCTATGTTATGTCGGGGCGTGAGAAAGCTCCGGTGCTTGAAAGCATCAGCAATCCCGAAATTATGGGTGCTGTAATAGCGTGTGAGGGAGCATCTGACCCGTCGGTGAAATCTGATATATACAACACGGTGTCAAGGATTCTGGGAATACCCACCTCCGATATATATGTAACAGAGCTGAAATAAAAATTTTTTTAATAAAAGGAGATTTTCAAAATGAAAAAACCATCACTTATCATAAGAAAGAAGCATATAATAATGTCATGCCTTACCCTTATGCTGGGAATCGCCGTATATGTAAACTATGTAACAGCCCCTAATCCCTCAGGCACAATTCCCGTGTCTACAGATGAGCTTAAAGATACGGAAAATTATGGCGATACTGAGTTTGTGAATAAGGATATGGACAATGCAGATACAAAAAATATTTCAGAGCTTAATTCCTCGGATTATTTTGCACAGGCTCGCCTTGATAAAATGAATAACCGTGATGAGGCAGTACAGACGCTTCAGTCAATAATGGGCGGAGGTGATATTACTGAAGATGAAATGGTTACAAAGGCTCTTGATGCCGTGGAGGTATCAAAGCTTATTGAAAGTGAGGGTACTATAGAATCACTTGTAAAATCACAGGGCTTTGAGGACTGCGTTGCTTATCTTGACGGCGAAAGTGCAAAGGTAGTTGTCAAGACAGAGGGACTTGACAAAACTCAGGCGGCAGCCATAAAGGATATTATTCTCGGAGAAACTCAGATTTCGGCAGAAAATATCAGAATTTTTGAGGTGAAGTAGTTGAATTGAATGATTTTTTTTGATATAATATATAGTAACGGACGGAACGTCTTTTAAGACGTTCCATTCCGATTCTGAATTTTCGGAGGGATTTATATGAAAAAGGAAGCTTCTGATGTATGCCTGAAAATATCTGAGGACGCTGTTATAAAAATTGCAAGACTTTCGGCTCTTGAAATAAACGGCGTTTCTGATATAGGAAAAAAGGCTGTTTCAGTAAAAAATCTTGGCGGAGTTATCGAAATAGATATTGAAATATACATCACTACTCTCGAAGAAGCTCAGGCTGTTGCCGGAAAAATTCAGTATGCTGTTAAGGACAGCGTTCAGAGTATGACAGGCATACCCGTATCAAGAGTATGCGTGCGTGTGCTTGGCATAGGTCGGATTGAATAATTCTGACTTTACAAAATCCATAAGTAATGCTATAATATAATCTGAGAATATTTATATCAGAAAAGGAGTCTTAAAATGACGAGACGTGAAATAAGAGACAGTGCTTTCAAGCTTATTTTTGAAACGCTTCTCCGTGATGATTCAATTGAAGAGCTTTATGAAACTGCTGAGGAAGTCGATGAAATTACAGTCAACGACAGCGTAAGGGAGCTTGTTGACGGTGTTATTTCCCATGCTGATGAGCTTGATGCCGTTATATCAAAATACAGTAAGACAAGAGCAATTTCAAGAATATCCAAGCTTAATATCGCTATACTGAGACTTGCCCTCTATGAAGCCCTGTATGATGAAAAAACACCGGTAAATGCTGCCATAAGTGAAGCAATTATACTTTCAAAAGCGTATACATTCAAGGAGGATACTTCTTTTATAAACGGAGTCCTCGGAGCTTTTTCAAGAGAGCTGGAAGGCGAAAATAAAAATGTCTGAATATCTTGGGATAGATACAAGCAACTATACAACATCTGTTGCTTTGTATGACAGTGAAGATAATACAGTAAAGCAGGCAAAAAGGCTTCTGCCCGTAAAAGCAGGAAATCTTGGTCTGAGACAGAGCGACGCAGTATTTCACCATACAAAACAGCTTCCGGAGATGATGGAACAGCTTTTCAGTTCCGGTATTTCCGGAAATATATGCTGTGTTTCGGCTTCATCAAAGCCGAGGAATACAGAAGGTTCATATATGCCGTGCTTTCTCTGCGGAGAGGGCTTTGCACGTTCATATTCAGCTTTAAGCGGAATACCGTTATATCTTACATCTCATCAGACGGGACATATACTTTCTGCACTTTATTCAGCCGGCTGTATGGAGCTTATTAATAAAAGGTTTATAGCTTTTCATGTAAGCGGAGGTACTACTGACTGCCTTTTATGCGAAGCCGATTCCGAAAACATAATTAATATCAGTCAGATTTCAACTTCGCTTGACCTGAAAGCCGGACAGGCTGTTGACCGCACAGGCTTATTACTTGGTCTGGATTTTCCGTGCGGTAAGGAGCTGGAAAAGCTTGCAATGAAATGCTCTGAACCCATAGGGAAAATAAAGCCTGTCCTTAAAGGAATGGACTGTTCACTTTCCGGAATAGAAAACAAATGCCGTAATATGCTTGAAAAAAAATTTCCAAAAGAATATATTGCAAGATACTGTCTGGAATTTATTGCCTTTACTATTTCCGGAATGACTGAAAGGGCATTTGAAAAATTCGGAAAGCTCCCCATAGTCTATGCGGGAGGGGTTATGTCCGATATCCTTATACAGAATATGCTTTCAGAACGTTTTGAAGCTTTCTTTGCAAAGCCTGAATTTTCATGCGACAACGCCTCCGGAACTGCTCTTTACGGCTTTTTGAAAAGTCAGCGGAAACAAAAATAATTCTTAGGGAGTTTGCTATGAATTTTAATGATAAAATGAAATTTTATGCAGAATATACACAGAAAAAATTAGGAGAATATAACAGAATCGATAATGACACAATAAGGCAGAGAACACTTATTGAAGCTATGAATTATTCGCTTGAAGCAGGCGGAAAGAGAATCCGCCCTGTACTTGTCTATGCATTTTGTGAAGCCTGCGGAGGAGATTATAAAAAAGTAACAGCTCCGGCGTGTGCAATAGAAATGATACATACATTTTCTCTGATACACGACGACCTTCCGGCTATGGATAACGACGATTTCAGACGGGGAAAGCCATCATGTCATAAGAGATTCGGAGAAGCAGAAGCAATTCTCGCAGGAGATGCCCTTTCAATTCTTCCGTTTGAGATTATCGCCAATGATAATGAGCTTTCAGCAGGCGAAAAGGTAAAAATAATCTCTGTGCTTGCCAATGCCTCCGGTAAATCCGGAATGGTGGGAGGTCAGATGATAGATATTGAAAATGAAAGGCTTTCTGATGTAGATGAGGAAAATCTCAGAAATATGTATAAGGGAAAAACCGGAGCGTTGATAATGGCATCATGTGTCATGGGTTGTATCGGTGCAGGTGCAGATGATTTTCATATAAAAAAAGCTGAGGAATATGCCTATAAGCTGGGACTTGCCTTTCAGATTGTTGATGATATACTTGACGTAACAAGCAGTTCCGATATACTCGGAAAGCCCGTCGGAAGCGATGAACAGGAAAATAAAACCACGTTTGTTACTCTTTACGGAGTAGAAAAGGCTAAAAAAATTGCATCAGAGATTACAAATCAGGCTCTTGATATACTTGAAAGCTTCAATGACAATGAATTTCTGAAAAAACTTACTGAAATGCTTTTAATCAGAAGCTTCTGATATAATTCAGTTTTATTTTACTAAAAGGAGGGAGCTTGTTGAAATCATGAACAATGAGGATGGTAAAAGCAAAAGAATACAGCTTAAGGATTTGTCACTTCCACAGGATTTAAAGAGCCTTGAAATACCTCAGTGTAAAAGCATATGCCGTGAGGTGAGAAATATTCTTATTTCGACAGTATCAAAAACGGGAGGTCATCTTGCTTCTAATCTGGGAGCAGTAGAGCTGACACTTGCACTGCACAGAAATTTCAGTTCTCCTGATGATAAAATAATATGGGACGTGGGACATCAGACATATACTCATAAGATACTGACAGGAAGAATGGATAAGTTTTCAACTCTCAGACAGGAAAACGGAATATCAGGATTCCCGAAGCCGGAGGAATCTGAACACGATATATTTATAAGCGGTCACAGCAGTACATCAATATCAGTTGCGTGCGGTATCTCAAAAGCTATGGAGCTTCAGGGAAAAGATAACTATACAGTCGCCGTAATAGGTGACGGAGCTTTGACCGGCGGTATGGCATATGAGGGACTTAACAATGCCGGAAAATCAAACAATAAAAACCTTATAGTAATTCTCAACGACAATGAAATGTCCATTTCAAAGAATGTCGGTTCGCTGGCAAAATATCTTACATCTCTGAGAGGAAAGGAAAAATATCTCCATACCAAAAGAGCTGTTGAGAAAACACTTATAAATATTCCCGTTGTAGGAATGCCCGTAGCAAGAGGAATAAAAAATTCCAAAGATGTTTTTAAAGAAAGGCTTCTGAATAATACTCAATGCACTATGTTTGAGGATATGGGATTTATTTATCTGGGACCTGTTGACGGCCATGATATTGAAGCACTTGATGAAGTTCTCAGGACTGCAAAGAGCTATAAATCTCCGGTACTTGTACACGTAAGCACGATAAAGGGAAAGGGCTATCCGCCCGCTGAAAAGAATCCAGGAGAATATCACGGAATATCAAGGTTTGATATAGTTACCGGAAATCCGGAGGTATCCTCCGAAAACAGCTACTCTGCTGTATTCGGTAAGGAGCTTGCTGAGCTTGCCGGACAAGATGAAAAAATATGTGCAGTAACAGCTGCTATGAAATACGGTACAGGCTTGCAGTATTTCTGTGAAAAATATCGTGAAAGATTCTTTGATGTAGGAATCGCTGAGGAACATGCTGTAACGTTTTCAGCCGGACTTGCTTCAATGGGATTTATTCCGGTGTTTGCAGTATATTCAACATTTCTTCAGAGAGCATATGACCAGCTTATTCACGATGCTTCAATAAGCGGAGTGCATATTGTCCTTGGAATAGACCGTGCCGGAATCGTAGGCGAGGACGGTGAAACGCATCAGGGAATGTTTGATGTCCCTATGCTTATGTCAGTTCCGAATACGGTTATATATTCGCCCTCATGCTATGAGGAGCTTAAAATGTGCCTTCATCAGGCAATATATAAGGAAAAAAATATTACAGCAGTACGCTATCCCAGAGGGTGCGACAAAACAGTATTCAATAAGTCGAATCTTAATCTTTCATATACTTTTACAGACAGTGAAAATTCAGATATTCTTCTTGTATCATACGGAAGAATTTATGACGAAGTATATAAGGCTCAGAGCATACTGAACGGTGACGGAATATCATGCAGTCTGCTCAAGCTTACAAAAATATTCCCTCTTTCCGGAGAAATAGTTGAAAAGGCTTCAGAATACAGCAAAATAATTTTCTTTGAGGAAAGCTATGGCGGTATCTCATTACTTTTCGGAGACTTGTTACTTGAAAAGGGCTATAAGGGAGAATATTTAAAAATCAATGCAGACGGATTTATAAAGCAGGCATCAGTGAGAAGCTGTCTTGATAAAATCGGTCTGACCTGCGAGAAAATTGTTGAGCAGGTGAGAAAAAGGAGCTTTGAAGAATGAACCGTCTCGACCGTGAAGTATTCGCCAGAGGTATTGCCTCAAGCCGTGAACGTGCATCAGTTCTTATAAAAGGAGGAAATATTTCTGTAAACGGAAAAATATGCCTGAAGCCTTCATACAGCGTTCAGGAAGCCGATATTATTGAGCTTAGCGGAAATGATTTGAAATATGTAGGAAGAGGGGGTCTTAAACTTGAAAAGGCTCTCTCAGCCTTTGATATAGACCTTTCGGGAAAAATATGCATAGATATAGGGGCTTCTACAGGAGGATTTACTGACTGTATGCTTAAAAACGGAGCTTCAAAGGTATATGCGGTTGATGTTGGTCACAATCAGCTTTCAGAATCTCTTAAATCCGAAAGACGTGTAGTTAATCTTGAGGGAACTGATATAAGAAATCTCAGCTTGAAGGATTTTGAAAAGCCTGCTGATTTCATTTCAATAGATGTATCATTTATATCCCTTGAACAGATACTCCCCAAGGCTCTGGAGCTTCTTTCCGATGACGGTGTCATATCCGCACTGATAAAGCCTCAGTTTGAAGCCGGAAGACAGTATATCGGAAAAAACGGCATAGTAAAGGATAAAAAGACTCATATCCGTATACTTCAGGATATTGATTCATTTTCAAGAAATATCGGACTTTATCCGCAGAAATATATATATTCTCCGGTAAGGGGCGGAAGCGGAAATATTGAATATCTTGTTATGCTTTCAGAATCCCTGAGCATAAATGCTCCTGATTTTTCCGGAATAGTCAGGGAAGCGTGGGAAAGTCTTTAATTTTTTTCAGCAATTGAATTCAGAAGCAGGTGTTTTTTATTATATGTTATCAATCGAATTGTTTGCAGGAGCAGGCGGACTGGCATTAGGTCTTGAACAGGCAGGATTTAATCATATAGGACTTGTTGAAATTGACAAATCCGCCTCTGAAACCCTTAAAGCCAACCGTCCTGAATGGAATGTGATTTGTGAAGATATAGCAGTTGTTTCTTCAGGAAATCTTGAGGAAAAATTTTCCGTTAAGAAAGGTACACTGGACCTGCTTTCCGGAGGAGCTCCTTGTCAGTCCTTCAGCTATGCCGGAAAAAGACTGGGTCTGAATGATGTGAGGGGGACAATGTTCTATTATTATGCAGAATTTCTTCATAAGCTTCAGCCAAAAATGTTTCTGTTTGAAAATGTAAAGGGACTTCTGACACATGATAAGGGAAGAACATATAAAATTATCCTCGATATTTTTGAAGATGAGGGCTACAGAACCTTTCACACTGTTATGAATGCATGGGATTACGGAGTACCCCAGAAAAGAGAGAGACTTATAACAATAGGAATACGTAGTGACCTTGCAGATAAATGCAGTTTTGAGTTCCCAGCTCCTCATTCATACAAACCCATAATAAGGGATATAAAGCTTGATGTAAAGCCTTCTTCAGATGAATGTGCAAGATACTCTGAATATAAAGCCTCTGTCTTTTCACTTGTACCACCGGGAGGCTACTGGAGGGATATTGACCCTGTCATAGCAAAGAAGTATATGAAAACCTGCTGGGATATGGAGGGCGGAAGAACCGGTATTTTACGCCGTATAAGCCTTGATGAGCCATGCCTTACTGTACTGACGAATCCCGGCATGAAACAGACTGACAGATGTCACCCGATTGAAGTAAGACCATTTTCATACAGAGAAAATGCCCGTATCCAGACATTCCCCGATACATGGAGCTTCTGCGGAAAGCTTTCGGAAAAATACAGACAGGTGGGAAATGCTGTTCCTTGTAATCTTGCAAAGGAAATAGGGTTAAGCATAATCAAAGCTTTAAAGGAGGTGCAGTAAATGCCTTTTGAACTGGATTTCATTTCTGAAAAAAATTTTGAGGAACACGTGAAAAATACTATAAAAACATATAATAAGTCGCTGGAAGCAATTGACCTGAAAAAATTCAATTCAAATGTTATTGACCCTATAAAGCTTACTTTTGACAAAAATGTTTTCAGAAAAAGCTTTGAACAGATAGTCAATGATGAAATAAGCCGTCAGCGTGACAAATCCAACAATAATGCAATAGGATATTTTCATCAGAATATTTTTCAGTATATAAAAAATTGTGAAGTCCCTAAATCCGGCTGGGACGTTATAGTTAATCTTGAGGATAAAACAAGAATTTATGTTGAAATGAAAAACAAGCATAACACTATGAATTCTTCGGCATCGCAGAAAATATATATACAAATGCAGAATCAGATAATAAAAACTCCTTCTGATAAATGTTTTCTTGTTGAGGCAATTGCTCCTAAGTCAAGAAACATTCCATGGGGTTGCAGTGTAAACGGTCAGCACGTTGAAAGCGAAAGGATAAGGCGTGTATCTATGGATAAATTCTATGCTGTGGTTACCGGTGACAGCACGGCATTTTACAAAATGTGCATGAAGTTACCGGAAACGATTGAAAAAGTTATAGCCGGAAATAAAAGCCTTTCAGTCGGAAAAGACACCGTTCTTGATGAACTTCTGAAAACGGACAGGGATATTCAGAAAGCATTGTATAAGCTTGCATTTAATTCCTATGACGGTTTTAATTTTTGTTAAATAAAAATACGGAGAAATTATATGAGAGTTGCAGTAAATTTTAATCCCGAAAAGAATAATGCTCCCGAATGTGCCGAAAAGGTATGTGAGATACTTCTGAAGGACGGTGCAGAGGTATCAGTAAATCCGGCATATAAGGAAAGATTTTCAAAATATAAAAATATCATATTTGAACCGTTAAGCGAATCGGCAGAGAAATCTGATTTTGCAGTAGCGATAGGCGGAGACGGAACTATGCTCCGGTGTGCAAAGAAGATAATCGGGTGCAGTGCGAAGATGATAGGAATAAATACAGGCAGACTTGGATTTATGGCAAGTCTTGAATCTGACAGCCTTGAAAAACTTCTTCTGTTAAAAAGCGGTCAGTATGAAATTACCGAAAGAAGGTTGCTCCATGGAATACTTTGCGAAGAATCCGAAAAATATGAATTTGATGCTCTCAATGATATAAATATAAGCGGTATGTATTCAAAGATATGTGATTTCAGTCTTTATTCCGGAAATTATCAGATTGGAAACTACCGTGCGGACGGAATAATATTCAGCACTCCGACAGGTTCAACGGCTTATGCACTTTCAGCAGGAGGACCTGTTATTGAACCCGATTTGGAATGTATTGAAATGAATCTTATCTGTCCTCATTCGCTTTTTTCAAGGGCAATGCTTTTTTCTCCGGAAAGAACTCTTACGCTTTTATGCAAATCCTCAAGCGAAGAATCTCCATTATATATGAGCTTTGACGGTGAAACTCCGTTAAAGGTCAGCAGTAACAGCAGAATTGAAATTTCAAAAAGCAGGTATAAAATTCCTTTTGTGGATTTTGAATCTAAAAATGCTTTTCATGAATCACTTTCAAAAAAACTTATGCAGTCGATAAAATAGGCGGTAAAGCTATCATGGAAAAATCAGATAAGATTTGCGAATCAAGATGTGATGCAATTTTAAAAATTATATCCGAACAGAAAATTTCAAATCAGAAAATTCTGCTTGAACGCCTTAAGAAACTCGGATATAATGCAACACAGTCAACAGTTTCAAGGGATATTAAGAGACTCGGAATAATAAAAACATCAGATGATGAGGGTGCTGTAAGATATATGACTTCATCTGTTAATTTTACTGACCAGAGCATATTTGCAGCAGCGATTAAAGGTGCGGACTATGCAGGGCATACAGCCGTTATAAAATGCAGAACAGGTACTGCACAGGCAGTATGTGCAATGCTTGATACTATGGATTATCCGGATATTGTGGGAACTCTTGCCGGAGATGATACAATTTTTGTGCTTATGCGTACTGAAAACGATGCAAGGCATCTTGTTAAAAAATTCAGAAAAGAACTTCAGCTCAATGATTGACGGAGGAATAAAATGCTAAAGGAAATATATATAAAAAATCTTGCCGTAATCAAAGAGGCTGTCATACCTCTTTCGGATAGCCTTAATATATTTACAGGTGAAACAGGTGCGGGAAAATCCATACTTATAAACGGAATAAATGCCGTTATGGGCAACAGATGCAGTAAGGATTTAGTCAGAACAGGGTGCGAAAAGGCAGTTATAACGGCTCTTTTTACTGAACTTGATTCGGATATTCTCTCAAAGCTTGACGAACTCGGAATATCTCACGAAAACAGTGAAATTACTTTGACAAGGGAAATAAATTCCGACGGCAGAAGTACAGCAAGAATAAATTCAAAAACTTCCTCTGCCTCTGTTCTTAAGGAAATAGGAAATCTGCTTATAAATATTCACGGTCAGCATGACAATCAGATACTTATGGACAGTGAAAAGCATATAAAAATTCTTGACAGTTTCGGCGGAATATCAGAACTTCTTGAAGATTATCAGGAAAGTTTCCGAAAGCTTCAGGCTTCCGCAAGAAAACTTGGAGAACTTCGCAAGCTTGAAATTTCAAAGGCTGAAAGATTACGCTATTTAAATACTGTTATTGAGGAAATAGGCAGTCTTGAACTTTCAGAAGATGAAGAAATTTCACTTGAAAAGGAATACAGCATTGCCGGAAATGCCGAAAATATAATAAAATCTCTCCGCCATGCGGTTCAGTTTCTGAACGGTGACGGTTTTGCTGTTGAACTTGTTGAAAATGCCGAAAGCGAACTTGAAGGATATTCCGGAAACAAGGAAAAATCACAGCTTTTTGAAAGGCTTTCAGCCGTTGAAATAGAACTTTCGGATATATCATCGGAATTAGTTTCTCTCTGCGATAAAACTGAACTTGATTCACAGCGTCTTGAATATCTCCGTCAGAGACTCGGGGAAATAAAACGCCTTAAAAAGAAATATATGTGTGATTTCAGCGGTCTTATAAAGCTTTATAACGATTCTGTTGCTGAATGTGACATGCTTGAAAGTTCTTCCGATACTCTGCAAAATCTTATTCAGGAAAAGGAAACACTTCTGCATGAAACTACTGAAAAAGCTAAGAAATTATCGGAATACCGTGAAAAAACTGCCGGAATTTTCATAGAAAAGGTAACGGCGGAACTTGAATTTCTCAATATGCCCGATGTATCCCTTAAAATCCGCCACGAAAAGGGAAAGCTTACTCTTAACGGTATGGATACTATGGAAATTCTTATATCCGCAAACAGAGGTGAAGAACCTAAGCCCGTATCAAAAATAGCATCGGGCGGTGAGCTTTCAAGAATTATGCTTGCACTTAAAAGCATACTTGCCGAAAAGGACAGTATTCCGACTATGATTTTCGATGAAAT
>JAQXFT010000003.1 GCA_029005335.1 Oscillospiraceae bacterium | reverse complement strand
GCGTATTTCTGCATTGACCTGAACAGTTTCGCCGAAAAGCTTTACTTTTCTTGCACCGTCAATAAGACTTCTTCCGAGTGTATTTGATGCCTGATAGCCTACAAAAAGGATAGTATTTTCTTTTTTCCAGAGATTATGTTTAAGGTGATGTTTAATTCTTCCGGCTTCGCACATACCGCTTGCGGAAATTATTACCTTAGGACGGGTATCGTCATTGATTGCACGGGAATCATCGCTTGAAACGGCAGTTATCAGACCTTCAAAGCCTATTGGATTAATGCCTTTTCTTACAAAGGACAGGGCTTCTTCGTCATAACAGCTTTCACGGTTATTTATAAATATGTTTGTAGCCTCAATAGCAAGAGGACTGTCAACGTATACGGGGAAATTGTCATGATTTTTTACAAGATTGTCGGCTTTTATCTGTCTTATGAAATAAAGCATTTCCTGAGTTCTTCCGACTGCGAATGACGGAATTATAACACTTCCGCCCCTGTCGAAAGTTTTCTGAAGAATTTCGGTAAGGGAAGTGACATAATCTGTCGGGAGTTCGTGGTTGCGGTTTCCGTAAGTGGATTCCATAACAACGTAATCCGCACTTGAAATATAATGGGGGTCACGGATAAGAGGCTGATTTATATTTCCGATATCGCCGGAAAATACGATTTTTCTTGAGATATTGTTTTCAGTCAGTGTAATTTCAATACTTGACGAGCCGAGGAGATGACCTGCATCAATAAATTTTACTTTTATGCCCTCAGAGATTTCAGATTCCTTTTCATACTCATGCGGAACAAAGAGAGAGATTGCTCCTATAGCGTCGTCCATAGTGTAAAGCGGAATATATTCTTCATCACCTTTACGCTTTCCCTTTCGGTTACGCCATTCGGCTTCAAATTCCTGAATGTGAGCACTGTCACGGAGCATTACGTCACAGAGGTGAGATGTAGCGACTGTAGCATGAATTTCACCGTTAAAGCCTCCGGCATAGAGCAGGGGAAGAAGTCCGGAATGGTCTATATGAGCGTGTGTCAGGAGTACAAAGTCGATATTTGAAGGAGATACAGGAATCTGAACATTTTCAAAGCAGTTTTCTCCCTGTTCCATACCGAAATCAACAAGAAACCTTTTACCGCAGGCATCTATATAGCTACAGCTTCCGGTGACTTCATGAGTAGCACCTATAAAAGTAATTTTCATAAAAAAAACACTTCCTTTCGCTTGTATTAATATATATAATTGTATCATATTTATTCCGTTTTGTCCAGTAAATATTATAAAAATAGCTGAATAATGTTAATTTTCAACAGGTTTTTTATATATTCTGTAAGTTTTCGGAAGTTTTATTTTTTTTCTCTTGACTTTATTCCCCGAAATGATATAATAATATTCGGGTTAGGACATTTGATAACAAAAATGCGATTCTGACATGTTGTTGTTATCACATTATTTTAAAGGAGGATAAAGTTATGAAAGAAGCTATGAGTGAATATGGCTATCTGCTCTCGATAGCAATTATATTGCTCAGTACAAAAATTCTGGGACTGACTACTCAGAAAATCAAGCTTCCGCAGGTAGTGGGAGCGTTGTTTGCAGGACTTATAATAGGCCCTGCGGTGCTTAATATAATTCCGCAGGAATCTATGAATCTGTTGAATCATATTTCAGAAATAGGTGTTATAGTGCTGATGTTTGAAGCAGGTCTTGAAACTGATATAAAGGAGCTTAAAAAAACCGGTCTTGCCTCTTTTATAATTGCACTTATAGGTGTTGTAGTCCCTCTTCTCGGAGGCTTCGGACTGGCTTATGTATATAATAAGGAAAATACTCTTGATACACCTATATATTTACAGAATCTCTTTATAGGAATAATACTGACTGCCACATCAGTAAGCATTACTGTTGAGACCTTAAAGGAACTGGGAAAGCTTTCAACAAAATCCGGAAATGCAATTCTGGGAGCAGCTATTATAGATGATATTCTTGGAATTATTGCCCTTACTATAGTAACAAGTCTCGCGTCACCAAATTCAGGTTCAGGCGGAGTGGGAATAGTTCTTCTTAAAATTCTTGGATTCCTTGTATTTGCCGCAGCAATATGCGTAGCTTTTCATCTGTTTATGACTAAGTGGTGTACCACTGAAAGCGGTAAGGATTTGAGAAGATATGTGATAATCAGCTTTGTATTCTGTCTGCTTGTATCATATTGTGCAGAAGTATTCTTCGGAGTTGCCGATATTACAGGTGCATTCTTTGCAGGTGTTGCAATTGCACATACTCCAAAATCAGAATATATTACATCGAGATTCAATACTCTTTCATATTTATTGCTTTCGCCGGTATTCTTTGCAAGCATAGGTCTTAAAGTTGACTTGTCTGGATTCAGCAGTAATATACTTGTATTTACAATTCTTATGCTTATTATAGCACTTCTTTCAAAAGTAATAGGCTGTGGTCTCGGAGCTAAAATGTGCGGATTCAGCATGTCTGATTCCGTAAAAATAGGCGTGGGAATGATTTCAAGAGGCGAAGTAGCCCTCATAGTAGCGAATAAGGGCGATGCAATCGGACTTATGCATGAGGAATATTTTGCACCTATAATTATAATGGTAGTATTCACAACTATTATAACTCCTATTCTT
>JAQXFT010000002.1 GCA_029005335.1 Oscillospiraceae bacterium | reverse complement strand
GATATGGCATCAGGTAATCGTGATAAATATAAAGTAAGTGTCAAATCTACAAATATGGCTGGCACATACAATGTCACAATAAAAGATGACTGTCTGATTGTTCTGCTCGATGACGGTATAAATAATTATAATCAGACTACTGATGAAAATGGAAATATCATTAAGAACTTCAGCTATGAATACAGTGCTTCAAATCCAAACAGTAAATACAGGTTACTTCAGCCTGATGAATATGATTTTATCAGTCTGACTATGCCAAAATATCTCAATACTTTAGATGTTTATGGTAATCAAAAATCTTTTGATTATGATGTTATGTTGACAATTTGGGATTCTGAGCAAAACACCACCCGTATTGAAAAGCTTGAAAACGGAAAAGAATATAATACCGGAGCAGAAGAACATATTGATTTGACCGGAAGAAACGTCAAGGCAATCGAGATAATACTGAAAGATGTTGAAGGAAGTCTCGACAACTACACACCGGAATTTGAGGTGGAGTTCAATCTTAAAAATGATGATACTCATGGAGAGTATCGAAGTGGTACAGGTAGCCTGAATGCGTTGGCTGCTGACCCATATGGTAAGCTGATTAACTTTGCGATGGTGTATGCAGAGCAGACAAAAGACGGCGTTGAATATTATTACGGTGAATCTACCGAAAACAACAACCCGCCAGACAGATATAACGGATATGTGGACAGTAATGGAGCAAAGTTTGTCTACAAAGACAATAACGGTGTCGAGTATCTCACAAATACAGACGGTAAAAACATCTATGCAATACGTTCAAGTGCAGATTTATTTATCCGTGACCCTGCAGTAGATGTATCTACAAATACTTCCTATAAAAAATCAAATGGAGCTGTCATTGATTTGGAGAAGACAATGATTGACGGTATTACTGAGGCAACTATCAAAACCGCCGGACAGTTTTATACAGAGCTGACTTCTACACTGAATATGGTTCCAACCGAGGATACAAGATTTGATAAGCTGATAATCCGTACAGTCATGCCAAAGGTTCTTGCAGACGCAAACGGACTGACTGGCTCCAGTAAGCTTAGCCTTTCAAATGTTAATATCAAAAATATCACGCTTGTGGAAAACGAAACAAGCAAGCCTTTGACGGCAAGTGATTTGATTAATTATTATGACAGGTCAAACACATATGATAATTCTATATTCAATGAAAATAACACACCCGGTCAGGATTATGTTGAGATTATCACAGAGCTTGACTTTTCCGGAAAAGATGCACATATTGAAATACCAAAGGGAGTTACCGGAAGTATCAGCCTGACTTATCCGCTTTTTATGAATTATGCAACGGAAAATAACTGGAAAAATCAGATTGATATCAATGATTTCTATGGTGCAACAACTGCTGAAATAATTCCTTTCTCGCCTATGAGCATCACCGGAAACGGAAATCAAGGTATCCAAGGCAGTATTGCACAACACTATAAGCCGAATGATACAAGTAAAGTTCAAGCTTCTTCTGTTGCGGTCAACAAGCTTCCGCAAACGGCATCAAGCTGGAACGAAATTGCTATAAAGACGGTAAAGAGTACACTGAGCAAGGGAAGTCTCGATTCGCCCGGAACATTCGGCAAGTATGCAGAAGTAAATAAATGGAATGAAAATGATACCGATGCTCAAAAGAAAATGGCAGATTATGAGTATAAGCTGTATTTTCAGATGGGCAATACTGAGGCAAGTCGCATTTTCATCTATGATAATATAGAAGAGGCGGAAGACTATGATACCGCACTGGGAGAAAGTGCAATTCCCTCTGAAAGTAAATGGAAAGGTACTCTTAAAGATGTTGTTGTAACAGGCAATGAAACCAATCTGAACACCACCGGCAGTGATACCACACTGAAAGCAACAGTATTCTATTCGACAGAAAAAATAAGCTCGGATTTGTATCTTAATGAGAACGAATACGTTGCAGAGACTGATGAACAAGGCAACAATGATACCAGAAATACACCGGAGGGTGGCGTTAATTGGGAGGAAGCCTCAGAATACAATGGCGATTTGTCCGAAGTCAAAGCCTTTTGCGTAATGGTAAAAGGTATTAACAGCGAAGGTGAACCTGCTCATATTGCAAAAGCACAGGAAATCTATTTCACGGTTCAGATGACTGCCCCCGAAAAGACAACAGAGACAGATAATAGTGACATTGTTAATACTGATACATACAATAAATTCACTGTCCGCTATGCAAGACTTAAAAATGACGGTAGCAGAGATGAAAGTTTTGAGAAAGCTTTCCCGAATTATCCTATAAATTCAAATCATACAACTGTTACGCTTCGTGACACAATCCTGAAACTGAAAATCGTAAAAACTGATATGGAACGTGAGAATAAGTGGTCTGCTGATACACACTATATGCCTATCAGCGGTGCAAAATTCAAAATTGATTCTTATGATGAAAATAACGGGAACAGAACTACTGTGAAGAATAAATTGACCAATCAGGACAATCAGGATTATTTTGAAACTGATGAATACGGCGAAATCACTGTAAATCTTGCAAAGGGTTGGTATATTCTGACGGAAACCGACGCACCAACTGGCTACCGTACAGCAAACGAAATTATGTTTTATGTCAATGCAACAGATGAAAATGGAAATCTAAAGTACAGTTCAGGAGAGGAAATTCCAGATTTGAAATTGAAAAACGGTAATAGTTTTGTACCTGTGGATACGAATGACGAAAATCGTAATGTTTTCCTGAAATATACAGGTTCTGAGAAAGTTTATGCGGAAAACGGAAATACAGTTTCCATGCATACGCTTCAGCTTGAGGTTGCAGACGAGATTATTCCCGGTAAGGTGAAAATAACAAAATATGATGAAACAGCTGAAAGTATTTCTGGTGAGCAAAAGACAGTTGCTGATGTTTGCTATCGCCTGTATAAAGCAAACGGTACTAAACTCGGCGACCCTGTTTATGTTACAAAAGAAACGAATACATATTTACAAGATGGAACAACAAAGGTTGTTTCATGGTATCAGTGCGTGAAACCACAAAAGGTGGACTCCACTCAGAATACTATATTGGAATTAAAGACAGATGCTGACGGTCAAATCATTATCACAGAACTTCCGTGGGGTTCATTCTTCCTTGTGGAACAGTCTGCTCCCGTAGGCTATGAAGTTCCTGATACGACAGACAGAAGCAAATATGTAAGCTTTTCCATTACGCCGGATTTGAATACAGATAAAGATAAAAATTATCTCATAATAGATGATGTTTCTGCATGGGATAAGGAAACCGGCTTAAGTGTTGAACTGACTAAATATGACTGGGATGATAAGACAAAGACAACAAAAATTTCCAATGCGGAATTCAATCTTGAAATCTATAACCCGGAAACGAGAGAATGGAAGAGCTGGGATGGATACCACAATAAGATTACACAGAACGGCTCAATTACATTTACAAACGGTACAATGCCGGTTTTAGCTTTCGGACAAAAATATCGCATTGTAGAGATTAATCCTGCTGCGGATTACAAGAAACCAAAAGACCCGTATTCTATTGAGTTTGACTTTACAGGCGATGAGCTTGACAATACAAGCGGTTCTCCCATTTATTCAGAAGCATATGAAGTTATTAGGAATGAAGAAGACAACAGCACTACTAATGTAAAAGTCAAGAAAACAATATCTCCAGTAATTTGGTTAGAAAATAATACCATTGAAATTAGAAAAGTAAACGTAATCAAATGCGAAGCAGAAAACGAAACAAATATTCTTTCAGAGAGCGAATTTCAGCTCACAATTAATGAAAACGACCGCACAGTCAAGGCAGATATCAGTATGTTTAACGAACGCAAGCAGAGTAAATTGACTATTTTCAAGACTGATAAAGACGGCAATGCACTCGCCGGTGCAGCATTTGCTTTGTATGAGGTAGTCGGTAAAGTTGACTCTCTTTCGCTTGATAGCAAAGGAAATCTTCAATTTGACAATTATGGCGGTGTTATACGGACAAAAGCTGCTGATGATGTAGGAGAAGATGAATTAGTGATGTCCCGTAAATTGACAGATGCAGAGGGAAAAATTGAAATCCCTGATACTTTGGAATGGGATAAGGAATATTATCTCGTTGAAATGACTTCACCGAAAGGTTATAAGCAGAATA
>JAQXFT010000001.1 GCA_029005335.1 Oscillospiraceae bacterium | reverse complement strand
AACGGAAGGTCTGTCAACGAGGTTGAGGTTTGTTTCAGCAACAGCGGAATCGATTTCAGCAGGGAGAAGGCTGTTTATAGCGTCCTCATAGAAAACGCCCTCACCGTATTCTCTTTCGCTACGCTTTCAGGGAGCTTTAACCTTTCTGAAACCTCTGAGCTGGATTGTCTTTTTCTGTTTCTGATAGGTTTTTTCAACAGCTGACTCAAAGGTATCAGCATCGATAGTGATGATAAGTTCGGTTGTGTTTACATCTGTTTTATTTGATGATTTTAAACTCATTTTAAAAATCCTCCATTAATTTTATAGGGTGAACGCACTAATTATTATAGCACATTAATTTATTTTTTTCTATAGTTTTTTTTGACTTCTGCATTTTTTACAGTTTTAAAGCACTTTTTGTGGAATAAACTGTAAGAAATCACCCGAAATCAGTCTGAAATCTATACCGTCATAAACGCCCTGAACAGCTGAAGCGTGACCTTTTCCGTGAATATGGCCGTAAAAGCACCTTTTTATTTTGTATTTATACAGAACGTCCAGAATATCATAGTTGAAGCTTCCTCCGAAAATCGGGGGATAGTGCATAAATACGACCGGCTCAAGATTTTCGGAAATTGCGGATAGTATTGAAGCTTCAAGTCTGCCGGCTTCTCTCGCAAGAATTTTTGCATCAGCAGGTTCATCGGGCATATTTATCCAGCCTCTTGTACCGCATATTCCGTAATTTTCATATTTATAGTGATTGATGTGAAGTATATTCAGGGTGCTGAAATTATTCTCATCGAAAAAATTTTTTATTTTATTCTGAGTAGTCCACCAGTAATCATGATTACCTTTGACAAGAATTTTATTTCCCGTCAGACTGTTGAGAAATTCAAAATCCGCAAAAGATTCCTTTAAATTCATACCCCAGCAAAAATCACCGGCAATTACAACAGTATCATCAGGCTTTACAAGTTCAAGCCAGTTTTTTCGGATACGTTCGTGATAATTTTCCCAGCCCCTGAATATTGACATAGTTTTTTCAGGTACTCCGAAGGAAAGATGCAGGTCAGAGATTGCATAAAGGCTCATCAGAGTCCGAGTCCCTTCAGAACATATGACTTCATATCAGATTTTTCTATTGAATCATTGAATCTTCTTTCTTTTGTTTTAAGGCTTGCGAGGGATTCCGGAACATCAAGCTTTGAAAGTTCATTGAGACGCTCAATCATATCATATTCATCAAGAGAAGATTTCTGACCCTCAACGGCTTCAAGGACACTTGCACTGAATTTATAAGGACTTGCAGTAGATGCGATTACAGTTTTTGTATTGTCGCCGGTCTCCTTTTTATAGTCCTGATATACTTTTACTGCAACAGCTGTATGAGTATCGCAGGTATAGGAGTATTTTGCGTATATATCGTGGATAGTCTTTTTAGTATCCTCATCATCACAGAATCCGGCATAAAATTCGGATTTAAGGGCATTTTTTACATCATCTGAAACTTCATAACGTCCTGTTGCCGAAAGGCTTCCGAACCATTCTCTTATCTGAGAATCATTGCAGTCCGTAAGCAGATAGAGAAGTCTTTCGAGATTGCTTGAAATAAGAATATCCATAGAGGGAGAGCAAGTTGCATGGAAATCCCTGTTTCTGTCATATACACCTGTATTTATGAAATCTGTAAGAACGTTGTTTATATTTGAAGCACAGATTAATTTTGCAATCGGAACTCCCATATGCTTAGCGTAATATGCAGCGAGAATGTTTCCGAAATTTCCTGTAGGAACTACTACATTGATTTTATCGCCCATTTTTATTTCGCCGTCAGCAACGAGTGAAGCATATGATGATACATAGTATACAATCTGCGGAACGAGTCTGCCCCAGTTGATTGAATTTGCACTTGAGAACATCATTGAATTGCTGTCAAGCTTTGATTTTACATCATTGTCAGTAAAAATAGCCTTGACACCGTTCTGACAGTCATCGAAATTACCCTTTATAGCACAAACTCCGACGTTTCCGCCCTCCTGAGTAGTCATCTGACGCTTCTGCATGGGACTTACACCCTGTTCAGGATAGAATACAAGAATCTGTGTACCCTCAACGTCCTTGAATCCTTCAAGAGCAGCCTTTCCGGTATCTCCTGAAGTAGCAACAAGAATTACTATTTTCTTATCAAGATTTATTTTCTTTGCGGAAGTTGTAAGAAAATAAGGAAGTATCTGAAGTGCCATATCCTTGAAGGCACACGTAGGGCCGTGCCACAGTTCAAGCATATATGTGCCGTCAAAAAGATGTGCAATTTCCGCAATATTTTCGGTATCGAAATTTTTTGTACTGTATGCATTGTCAGTACAGTAATGAATTTCAGAATCAGTGAAATCAGTCAGATACTTGCGGAAAATTTCAAATGCTCTGTCAGCATATGACATTCCGGAAATCCTTTCTATTTCCTCATAAGTAATCTGCGGAATTGATTCGGGGACAAAAAGACCTCCGTCCGGAGAGATTCCCTGTGTTATAGCCTCAGCACTTGTAATTTTAACATTACTGTTTCTTGTGCTTCTGTAAAACATATATAATCACCCTTTTTAAAAATTATAGCCTGTCAGGTCAAAGGCATTTTTAATATAATCTATATCAAGAATTTGTCCGTCAAGTGCAGTCACTCCGGCAACATCAAACCTCGGCTGGAGACTGCACGGATTTTTTGTAAGATAATCGGAAGCTGTCTTTATAATAAGATTTATTTTTCTGGAGTTAACGGCATCGAAACATGATACAAGGGAATCAGGCTTTCTTGTCTTTACCTCCACGAATACAATATATTCATTGTCAGAAGCTATTATATCAATTTCACCGCCTCTGATTCTGTAGTTGCGTAAAATTACTGAATATCCTGATTTTTCCAGATATTCGCAGACGGCATTTTCGCCGAGTCTTCCGGTATCATTTCTGGTCATGATGTTTTGCATTGAATTTTTTCAGAAATGATTTTCTGTGGACATCGCTTGCACCGTATTTTTCAAGCATTTCATAATGAAGCTTAGTGGGATAGCCCTTATGTCTTTCAAACATATACTGGGGATATTTTTCAGAAAGCTCTTTCATATATCTGTCCCTTGCAACCTTTGCAAGAATTGAAGCTGATGCAATCGAAGCTGATTTCGTATCGCCCTTGACGATACATTCGCACCTGCAGGGCATATCCGGCGGAATTTTATTTCCGTCAACGAGAACTATATCGGGAACTACTGAAAGCCCCTCAACAGCTCTTTTCATAGCAAGCATTGAAGCCTGAAGTATATTAATGCTGTCAATTTCGGAAACTGATGCCACAGCGATACAATAAGTCAGGGATTTCTGAATAATTTCGTCAAAAAGCTTTTCACGCTTTTTTCCGGAGATTTTTTTGCTGTCGTTAATACCGTCTATAAAAACATCTTCTCTGAAAATTACGGCTGATGCGTAGACATCACCTGCAAGAGGACCTCTTCCGGCTTCATCAACACCGCATATTATTTTTTCTCCGGAGCGGATTTTATTATCATATTCAAATAAAATTCTGCTGTCAGTCATCTTTGCTGTCCTCCGGAAGCTCAAGGGTTATTCTTCCTAATTTTCCTGCTCTGTATTCGTCAATTATGGTTATAGCAGTACGCTCTGTATTGACTTCTCCTCCGGATATAAGCATACCACGCTTTCTTCCTGTTTTTTCAAGGAGAATATATCCCTCGTCCGACTGGTCAAAATCTATTTTATAGCGTTCACGGAGATTATCGGGATAGCGTTGTGCAAGAAATGCAAGAAGCTTTGAAGCAAGTGTTTCGATATCAAGAATATCATCTTTAATAGCTCCCGTAAAGGCAAGACGGCAGGCAACATTCTGGTCTTCAAATTTAGGCCAGAGGACTCCGGGCATATCGAGCATTTCAATTCCCGTATCTATTCTGACCCATTGCTTGTCTCTGGTAACTCCGGGGCGGTCTTCCGCCTTAGCTTTTTTAGAGCCTGCCATTCTGTTTATAAAAGACGATTTACCGACATTAGGTATTCCTACAATCATAAGCCTGAGTGGCTTTCCGTTTATTCCCATTGCCTTATACTTATCAGTAAGGGATTTGAGAAGCTGATTTTTTACAGCAGGGATAAAGCTTTTTACGCCTTTCCCCGATTTGCAGTCAGCAGATATTGCAGTTATATTTTTGTTTCTGAAATAGGCAAGCCATTTGTCAGTAGCTTTCTGGTCAGCCAAATCTGACTTGTTAAGAATTACCATTCTGGGCTTACCTGCTGTAAGCCTGTCCATTTCGGGATTACGGCTTGAAAGAGGGGTTCTTGCGTCAAGGATTTCCACAACAGCATCTACAAGTGAAAGGTTTGATTTTATAAGCCTTCTTGTCTTTGCCATATGTCCCGGAAACCATTGTATATTTTTCATATCTTCCATATTTTATAGCCCTTCAGAATATTTTTATGCTTTTCAGCGGAGAAAGTCTGATAATGACCTTTCCGACAATGCTTTTCTCTGAAACGAAACCTATACTGCTGTCACGGCTGTCACGGGAATTTCCTCTGTTATCGCCCATTACAAACAAGTAGCCCTCCGGAACTGTTACAGGATACTTGCCGGTAAAAGCACCTTCATCAAGGTGAGTAAGTCCGGATATATAAGGCTCATTCAGCAGGACATTATCTACATATACAAGTCCCTTTTCAAAGTCTATATTTACTGTCTGACCGCCTGTAGCTATCACACGCTTTACAATTTTTTTGCCAAGTCCCTGACGGTATTCAGGAGTATTTTCATTGCTCAGCAGAACTGCCTCATTACAGTCAGCAACAACAATATCTCCTCTCTCAGGACTTCCATAGAACTCAGAAATTATAAGCTGGTCTTTATTAAAGAGAGTCGGATTCATGGAATCCCCGTTTACAGTGGTAGGCTTGAATATATATGTAAGCAGAAGCGTTACGATAAATACAGCTGTAAATATAGTTTCCGCAAAGCTTTCAAGCTCCTTTAAGAATCTGCTGTTCATAATATTTTGAATGTATCAACAGGAGCGTATCTTATTATAGCTTTTCCGTAAATCTGATTTTGCTTTATAAATCCGACATACGGGTGACGGCTGTCTGAAGAAGCGTTTCTGTTATCGCCCATAACGAAGTAATATCCTTCCGGAACAGTCACAGGGAAATCGAAGCCTCCCTCATCTGTAAGGGTAAGAGCATTTATATATGGTTCGTCAAGAATTTCGCCGTCAACAGTTACAGCACCGGTATTAAAATCTATATCTATAGTCTGACCGCCCTCAGCGATAACTCTTTTTATTATACATTCATTCAGTTCACGGCTGTCTTTTTCTATGACCTCGTTATTTTCGTCAAGCAGATAAGCCTTGTCGTTGTCGATAACTATTATATCCCCGTATGATATATCCGGAATAACAGTTGTCATAAAAATTTTGTCGTCATTCTGAAGCGTAGGTACCATAGATGTACCGACAACGTTAACAGGGTGGAGAATGTATGTGAACAGCAGTATAATTATGAACATAGTAATTATAGTTGATTCAGCAATATCAAAGGCATCGCTGACAATTCTTTTATTTTTTGACGGAGACGCATTGTTATCCTCCGGATTATCTGTCTCCTGAGTACCTGTGTTGTTTTCATATTCCATATCAAAGCACCTCTCATCAGGATATTTTTAGCAAAAAAGGGACATTGCGTCCCTTTAAAGCATTCGTTCGGGACAGCAAATCAAAGCCGTCCCTACGAAACCGGAAAAAATTACTTAATCTGTTCTTTAACCTTAGCAGCCTTGCCGACTCTGTCACGGAGATAATAAAGCTTGGCTCTGCGAACCTTACCATATCTTACAACCTCAACCTTGTCAACTGCCGGAGTGTGTACAGGGAATACTCTTTCGATACCGCAGCCATGAGCTACACGTCTTACAGTAAAGGTTTCGTTGATTCCGCCGTGCTTCTTAGCGATAACAGTACCCTCGAAAATCTGGATACGGCTCTTGTCGCCTTCCTGAATCTTAACATGAACCTTAACGGTATCACCGACGTTGAACTGGGGTACTTCTGATTTCAAGCTTGAATCGCTTATAAGTTTAAGTGCATCCATTTTAAAATTCCTCCTAAAAATTCTGGGACATTCAATACCTTCCTGAATAATATTGCACTCCGTGAATGCAGTGAAGTGCGGAAAGCAGAGGACTGTCCGGTTTAATGTCTTTCGGCATTAACTCTCATCTGCGAAAAAGCAGACGGATTTCAAATGCTTTTTTATAATAACATACTTTTTCGGAAAATGCAAGTGTTTTTGAAAAATTTTTCAAAAAAATTTTTTTGACTGTTTAATATATACCTTATTATAATATTCCGAAGAAATTCCTGAGATTGTCAGCAAGAATCATCTGATTTTCATCGTGAGTGAATCCGAGTGACATAAGATTATAAAATTCCGAAGTATGACGCCACATAGGGAAATCTGTTCCGAAGAAACAGCGTTCAATTCCGAAATTGCGTATATATTTTACTGCCGTTTCCTTTGGCATAAAGTCAAGTGAACTGCTTGTGTCGAACCAGACGTTATCCATACCGGCAAGATATTTCTGAGCCTCCTCCCAGCGTTCATAGCCTCCGAGATGAGCGGATATTACTTTAAGATTCGGGAAATCCTTATGCACCTGCACAAGCTTTTTCGGAGCGGAATATTCATATCTTCTGTCACCGAAATGTATAAGCAAAGGAAGTCTGCCCTCTGCTATTTCATACATTTTATAAGCTTCTTCTGAATCTATATCAAATTTCTGAAAATCAGGGTGAAGCTTGATACCTCTGAGGTTAAGCTCCAGAATCTGATTGAAGTCACGTTCCATATCATCGGACTGCGGGTGAAGTGTACCGAGACCGATAAATTCCCTATGCTGTTCACATTCACGGGCAATAAAGCTGTTTATATTGTGAACCTGTGCGGGATTTGTTGCTGTTGAAAATACAAGATATCGGGATACATTTATTTTTTTACCGCTTTCGATAAGATTGGTACTGTTTCCGATATTACGCATTTTAAGGTCATAAAAATTGCCTATATTCTCGGTAGCTATATCAGCTATTTTATCCGGAAAGATATGGGCATGAGCATCGATTATTTCATATTCCTCATAATTTTCCATATTATTAACTCCTCAGAATTGATTCTTTTATTCGATTATACAACGTTTTTATACAAAATTCAATAGTCCGGAGGAGTTTTTTCATAAAAAAATAACCGCATTTCTATTTGACAAAGTATGTTATGTGTGATATGATTATATTATCTTATATTATTTTAAGTGAACTCTCCCCCACCTATGCTCGTAAAACTCGCTAAGAGGTGGGGGCTTCGTAAGAAGATTGGTATTTAAGTTTCCACCTGAAAATCAGGCAACCCTTATTCTTAAAGGCGTGTCCACTTCGCCGCTACTGTATAG